>NZ_JBSPKY010000004.1:0-420171 GCF_053848025.1 Mesorhizobium sp. 128a
GTGAGGCACTGGCACCATCACCACCGGGTGCTGGAACGCGTTCGGGTTTGCCGGTACTGACAAGCCGGACGTCTGGCCGCGGTGCGCCGTGGGCGGCGCTGCGGCCGTTCAGTGGAACACCTTCGAGCGACAAAGGCGGTGAAGGCGACGCCGACGACGGTCAAATCGACAAGCCCCGACATGGTGCGACGCTTCGAATTCGCGCATGCCGGCGATATCGGATGGCGCGCCTGGCGTGCCACAGCGAAGGCGAGGCTACCATGCGGGGTGTCGCAATCTTAACAGAGCAAAGAAGCGGCTCGAACTGGTTAGGGAGTTTGACAAATGCGACTGGCCTGATGGGGCATTCGGAGGAATGGCTAGGTTCGGGAAACTTGCGATTCGCGCCTAGCAGCTACGTTGCTTTTGAAGAAGCTGTCATTAAAAAAGGGTCGACCGATAACGGACGGTTCGCAATCAAGATATTTCCGCGACACTTGGAACCGTGCAAGCGCAAGTACGGCAAGGACTTTTTGTTCGAGATAAACAGGAAGCACGATCTGCTCGTCATTTTACTGGAACGTCGAGACCGATTTCGACAAGCTATCTCAGCCTACCGGGCAAAGATGTCCGGGGTGTTTACTAGCCACCAGCACGAACGGACCACCCCGAGAACTGTTCCCTATAGCTTTACTGGTATTAGCCAGGCGTATTTCCAAATTGACCTAAGCTATGCGTATTGGCGAGCCTACGTGAATCTGCTTGGGTTGGATTGTCGGCTCTTTGTCTATGAAGATTTGCTGCCTGACCCAAATCTTTATCTAGAAGCGTTCGCTGAGTTTATGGAAGTGCCGGCTCCGGAGAGCACGTCTGCTTCGAAATTCATGATTCAACGAGACAGCGTGACGGAAGAATGGTTGGCTCGCTTCCGCGAAGACGTTGCGGCCAAGGGTGCGATTGAAGGGATCGGGAACACGACCGTTAGTAGGACGTTGGGAAATCTGGTGCGCTTTCTCCTGAAGCGTCCGGTCTCGTTTGGTAGACTTTGATCTGTCATCGCTCGCCTGATACCGCTGACGCTCGCGATCTGTCGAATATCCATGAAGACCGAGAAGCATCGGTCGAAGAGATCCAAGACAACCTTCCGTTTAGCTGTCCGCCACTGCAAGAAGGCTATATGAAGGCGACAGCGATTCCTATCATGGGGGTCAGCAACGCTTGGATGATGATCACCCCGTTCGGCAGCATCGTCATTTCCTCAGCCTCACCCCAGCGCCGCCGGCCACCAGCAGTCCGCCGCGTGCCCCCACGCGACGGACCTCTGATGGGAGCGGCTAAATCCCTAAGGAATCGGCCGCTTGTATTTGTATTGTGAACTGCGGGTCGCGTTAGCCTATGGTGTGATCGCGTAAGTCATGGTCCCGGTGGCGTCACTTAAATGCACCGAAGAGGGGTCTTCGCGGAATCGACCGCCTAGCTACGTGAAGGAACATTCTGTATGTTTCGCGTTCTTGGGGGGTCTAATGCGCATCAATTTGCTTGTCAGTTTCATTCTGACGCTTGCCACAATTAGCGCCAGGGCAGACGACGTTGAAAGCTTGTATTTCATAACAAAGAACGGGGAAGGCCCGAAAGTCGTCAACCGTTCGACGGGTTTGACTCAGCCAGTCGTCGAAGCGGTCGATGGGAAGAAGCCCCTGGTCTGTCCACCAGAGGCATATTGGTCCTCCGCACCCGATGCATTGTTTCGATGCAAAGATGGCGTCAAATTTCTGTTGGCAAGCCCGCCAGACCCTAAAATCTATCCAGCCGGCGCGCTGATACTCAAATATTCCGATCCCGGCACAGACGATCCTGGCCCGAGTGCAAACTGAGAATGCTAAAGCGCAGCCACTTCTTAGAGGAGAAAAAATCTCTCAGCACGACGATTTCCGAACTTTGTCGGTACATCGCTTTCGGGCTTCTAGTGGCCTTCTACACGGTGAGCGTCGACAGTTCCGAATTTTCCAAGACCCTGAAAACCTGCGGTGTCCTTGTTTTTTTGATCGGCTTCTGTGGCGCGATGGCGATCCTTTGCGATTACCTGCAGTATGTGTGCGGCTTGATTACAATCAACCGGGCGCTTGCCACCAAGGTCTACGAGTACGACGACACGTCTTGGGCCTACCGGGGGAGGCAAGGCGCTTTTGAGGCGAAACGGGTTTTCGTCGGTGTGGGAGCCCTATCCCTTGTAGCAGTGGTTTTGGTGGCCACGTTTTAGTGGCGTCCTATCGCTTGTAGATCTGGTTAGCCGAACCCCTGATCAGCATTGCGGATTTCCTCCGCCATACACAAATTATTAGCCAGGGCTTCTGCGGGGGTGTTTCGTGATCACGATGGACAATGCCATTCGTCTGGCCATCAGCCTGACGCTTCTCTTCATCGGCTTTCAGATGGGGGCCATCTGGGGAGCGCAACCTGGGGTCAATGGATGGCTCTACATGTGGCAGACGCTTTTCGCCGGACTGATGGCCATAGGCGCCGCGCTGCTAACAGTCTTCGCCATGTTCCGCACTGACGCAAAACAGCAGGAGCGTCACAACGAAATCTACGCCTTGACCCTCCGCCGCGACATCCTTGCAGTCGAGCGGGCCGCTCACATGGACGACTTCTATCGCCGACTCGCGGACGACATCGCGGCGACCACCGAAAAGGTGAAGGCAAAGCTGGAAAACGGCACGGTCCGCCCAAGTGAGGACGACGTCGACGCCCTTATCAATCTCGGAAAGCGGTTCAACATCGCCGTCAATATGACGCTTGTGAAATCTGCTGCGGATTTATTCGGGCCGAGAATGGCGCAGGTTTACGAGGCTCTAGGCTTCGCGATGCCGGGCCTGGAAATTGGCGTCAACGACCTGCATAAAATGAATTTGGCGCGCGGGGATGCTGCCGACCACAAACTGCATGCCGAAGTTCTGCATTACATCGGGGACATCAATCACTACATCCATAGCCTCGTAGAATTTGCAGATTGCCTGGTCGCTCTCGGCGACCGATATCATGGGCTTCAACGGCCATTCTCCCCGTCATGATGCCAGACTGTCTTGGCGCCGCAGGACGAAAGTTTGCTTCCGGCTCTATCAACCGTCTGAAAGGGCTCCGGCTTGGCGGACTGATCGGCATGACGTTAATATCGGCCCCGCGGCGGAACTAGCCGCCTTGGGGGCCTGCAATGAGCAATCTTATTCACAACGAGCAGACGAAGCTGGCAGCAACATTCTGGAACAACCTCAGCGTCCTGTCATTGGCAACCGGGATGGTCGTACCCATCATATCGCTGTCCGCCCTCCAGAAGTCGTCACTAGCTCTCTGGCTCCCCGTCGGTCTCGGTGCGGTTCTGTGCGTCGCATTCTTCGTTGTTTCGCAGAACACGCTGAAAGATCTCAAAGAGTGAACGCCCGGCGATTGTTTAAAGAGTTGAGCCAATGGTCCGTTTGGTGATCGAGAATGGGGGGTGCTCAACGCTGACCACGACTTGATAGCTTGGCGCGTCGAATGCTCCGAAGAGCCTGATCGGGACAATCCAAGTAACACCGAATTTGGTTACGCCGCGTGCAAGGCCAAGCTCGTGCATCTCGGTAGACGCGGGGATCAATTTGGGAGCGCCACCAATCAGATAGGGCAATGGTGGTGCGGTCGATTCTCGTAAGATAGTGTCCGGCAAAACTGGATTGAACTTATCCATGTCGGCGCGCTCGGCAGTCGCATATCCATGAGCGATCTTGGCAAGCAGTAGGGCAAAGCGTTCACCTATCAGTGCGCCTTGATACGTTCGTCCTTGCGTTGCCCCGAACATCTCGAAAAGCCTGGCTGGGTCGCCGGCTGACATGTTCACAAACTTGAATGAGGGGGTATTGATGTCTGTCCGGCTGGGCTCGCGCTCGTAGAGGATCTCTGGCGGATCAAAGACCGGGAGTAGGAGTGTGAAAGGAGCCAATTCCACAGGCACCTCCCGCGTCACCCATTCTCCTCCAATCTTAAGGTCAAGCGGAAGGGTCTCAGGGCGTTCTTTCGGGCGCTTTGTTTTCAGACCTAGCGCGTATCGCAATGGGCCCAAAGTCTGCTTCATGCAGTACTGTTCAAACCGGCTTATCTTGCCTTCGCAATCGCCGCATGAAGCTTGAGGGAGAATCAGATTGCCGTTTATTGCCTCAGGAATGATGTGTTCGTCGCCTAGTTTGGCTCGTAGGGTGGAATACGAGGTAGCGTCGCAATAGATGCACCGGCCGACAGGCTTGTAAACGGGAGACGGCTCCATTAGCCGAGGTACTGCCGGATCATAGCTCGATCAATTTTTTTCTTGGGCCCCCTAGTGGACTCGTGAGGCAACACATCCCAGCGACCAGTGTCGTCCAATCGTAGGGCCTCCCGAACTTGATCTTCTGCGTTGGGGAACCTGTCTTTGATTAGCTTATTGACGGCTGCTGCCCCACCTGTGTTCCACGCTTCAATATAATCGTCTTCCCAGTCCCGCATTCGCATAAACTCCTATAGCTGTCTGACACATCCCGCCGTTTGCTGCCGGCGACGCTCTAGCGCCCTAGCCCTTGGAGGGCAGTTTGCCGGCCGCAGCAAGCTTCGCGTCCAATGCAGCCTTGCGCGCAGCAGCATGGGCAGGTCGGACATAAAAATGTTCGAAGCATTCCTCTAAGACCTCGAGACACCATTCGGCCTCTTCCGGCTCAACGTCTATGATCTGAAGAGTTGTGACGTCTGTGATTGGATGCGCCGAGAAATTTCCAAAATTGCGTATTCCGTCGACCGCCGTGCGAAGAGTGATAGGAATTGCCTTTGTCGTGTCAGCCTCGCCAAGCAGCATGTCGATCTCTTTTGCAAGATCCTTTGCGGAATAGCCGTGGGCCCGGAGCACGGCCTGGAGACACCGTCTGGCAAGCGCCGCCGAAGCCTTGGGGCTTATAGACAGGACCCGGCAGGCTTCAATGTAGTCAACAGCGACAGTGCTCGGAATTTCCTTGGGAACTGGGCCCCTGTTCGTTCCCATTGGTTCCACCAAAAAGGTCTTATCAGCGCCGCCCGTAGGTATAGTGTAGACAGCGGTAACGTTGTCGCATTTTGGGCAGACGGTTGTCTGGATACCGCGATCCGCGGGCCTCCCGCCCACCGCGACTTTCGAGTGAAGCCAGACTTCGAAAAAATGAACCGCGCAGTGTGGACATTTCATAACTCGCCCCCAAATTCCCAGACTCCACGATGCCACGAAGTCGCGCCTTGTGGAAATATGGGATTTCCATTTCTTGCGCTACGCCAAGCTATTGAAAACAATAGACACGGGTGTGAAAAAAGAAATCATCGGCTAGGCGAAATCCATATCGTTTTCGGTCTAGCCTATCGCCGTGAACCAAACACGGGAGCACCAAAATGAGCAAAAACCCTGAAATCGTTCGCCAGATAAAAGAGCTTTACCGGGACCGGCCCGTCGAAGAAATCCTAGTGCTTATGGCGTGGATGAGAGCCGCATTTCCCTACCTGCGGCAATAACGACTCAGTCGCCTCCGAAACCGAACCGGTCCATTCCCCTTTCACGGTGCTGCCCCGGTGTTGCCCCAACCCAGTTGCGGGAAACACCAAATTAGTCATATGCTCTAATAGTTTGATTCTGCTGGTGTTTTGGTGAGCGCGATGGGATTCGAACCCATGACCTACTGATTAAAAGTCAGTTGCTCTACCGGCTGAGCTACGCGCTCCCGCGGGCTCTAATAGGCCGCCCTCGAAATTGCGCGGAACATAGGGAGAGTGCCGCGACCGGTCAACCGGAAAAAGATGGGTCTTTCACCGAGGTTTCCGCCATCGCCTGACGCCCCGCTAATTGGCGTGGCAGGAGCCTGGTGAGCCGCTTCCTCAATGAGGTCACCGCTTCAAAATCTGCAGGCGTCCGAGATGGGACTTTCTTCTCCGGTCGACTGGAGAAGCATTACAAATCAGCAACTTAATGTTTTGGCCGGAACCATCGCACTGCCGATCCGTTTTCTCCGCACAAGGGACATGAACCACCCATTTCGGGAGAAGGCCATGAACAAGATCATGTTGGGTATGCTGGCGGCGGCGCTGTCAGCTTCGTTCGCAGTGCCGGCCGGCGCAGCACAGGTGTTGGCACCGCAGGCGCCGTCGGCATCGTCCGATGTGCAGGCGGTGGACTACAAGCCGTGGATGAAGCGCAACTTCAACGGCAACCGCAATTTCTCGCGCTACAACAATGACGGGCCCTACTGGAACGGCCATCGCGGCTCCCGCCACTATCGCCATGGCTATCGCCGTCACGGCGACTACTGGTTCCCGCTGGCTGCCTTCGCCACCGGCGCCCTGATCACCGGCGCGATCATCAACAGCGAGAACAACCGCGTCTATGAAGGCGATGCGCATGTGCAGTGGTGCTATGACCACTATCGCAGCTACCGCGCCTCGGACAACACCTTCCAGCCCAACTACGGCGGCAGAAAGCAGTGCCGTTCGCCCTACTGATCCCGGTGGGTGAGTAACAGTTGGAAAGTGAGTGAGCACTAAATGCGTAGCGAGGCTCGCGCCGTTAGCGGTGCGGGCCTTCGTTTTTGTCGAGACCCGTCAGGGGTGCGCTCAGCGTCCTGCGCACCGCATCGCGCCAGCCCGCCAGCTTTGCCGAACGGACGGCGGCATCCATGTCCGGCTTGAAGCGCCGCTCGAGCGCCCAGCTCCTGGCAAAGTCCTTCGCCTTCGGCCACACGCCTGCCTTCGAGCCGGCAAGCCAAGCGGCGCCTAGCGCCGTCGTCTCCAGGATGGTTGGGCGATCGACCGGCGCGTCGAGGATGTCGGCCAGCCGCTGCATGGTCCAGTCGGACGCCACCATGCCGCCATCGACGCGAAGCACAGTTTTCGCCGAAGCCCCCTTCCAGTCCTTGCGCATAGCGTCGAGCAGGTCGCGGGTCTGGTAGGCGACGGATTCGAGTGCTGCGCGGGCAAACTCCGCCGGGCCGGAATTGCGCGTCAGCCCGAATATGGCGCCACGCGCCTCGGCGTCCCAGTGCGGCGCTCCCAACCCGACGAAAGCCGGCACCAGATAGACGTTCTGCGTAGGATCAGCCTCGGCGGCCAGTTTGCCGCTGTGCTCGGCCTTGCCGATCACCTTGATGCCGTCGCGCAGCCACTGCACCGCGGCCCCGGCGATGAAGATCGAACCTTCCAGCGCATAGGTCGTCTTGCCGTTCAGGCGGTAGGCGATGGTGGTCAGAAGCCGGTTCTTCGAGCGCACCAGGTCGGCGCCGGTGTTGAGCAGCGCGAAACAGCCGGTACCATAGGTCGATTTCATCATCCCCGGCTCGAAACAGGCCTGGCCGATGGTCGCTGCGTGCTGGTCACCGGCCACGCCGAGGATCTTTATCTCAGCGCCAAACAGGCTTTTCCCCGTCACGCCGTAGTCGTCCGCGCAATCCTTGACCTCAGGCAGCATCGCGGCGGGAATGCGCAGGATGGACAGCAGCTCGTCGTCCCAGACATTTTTCTCGATGTTGTAGACAAGCGTGCGCGAGGCGTTGGTGGCGTCGGTGGCGTGCACCTTGCCGCCGGTCAGCCGCCAGATCAAAAAACTGTCGATGGTGCCGGCGAGCAGCTCGCCTTTTTCGGCGCGCTTTCTGGCACCCTTCACCTTGTCCAGCATCCAGGCGATCTTGGTGCCGGAGAAATAGGGATCGAGCAGAAGGCCGGTCTTTTTGGTGAACTTTTTTTCCAACCCTTGCTTCTTCAGCTTCTGGCAGAGCGGCGCGGTGCGGCGATCCTGCCAGACGATGGCATTGTGGATCGGCTTGCCCGTTGCCTTGTCCCAGATGACGACGGTTTCGCGCTGGTTGGTGATGCCGATCGCCGCCACATCGGACGCCTCCCGCCCGGCGGCCTTCAGCGCGCCTTTGACCGTAGCGACGACGCTTGCCCAGATTTCTTCGGGATCGTGCTCGACCCAACCGGAGGCCGGGTAATGCTGGGTGAATTCCTGCTGGTTGCTGCCGGCGACCTTCATATCGCCGTCGAACAGGATCGCCCTGGTCGAAGTCGTGCCCTGGTCGATGGCAAGGATGTGTCCGGTCATAGGCCCTCCCGGTAATCATACAAACAGGGGAGACGGCAAGTTGCCGCCTCCCCGTTTCACTATGGTCCTGGCGCGGACGCCAAGATTACTTCTGCCAGCTCTTCACCAGTTCGTCGTAGTTGATGGTGACCGGCTTTTCCTTCTCGTTCTCGATCTTGAGCTGAGGTGCGAGATTGCCCTTCTTGACCGCGTCGGCGTTCCAGTAGGCGAGGTCATGCTCTTCGGCCATCTTCGGGCCGATATCGCCCTGGACACCCGACTTCTCGATGCGGCTCATGACCTTTTCCTGCTCGGCGCAGAGCGAGTCCATGGCTTCCTGCGCCGACTTGGCGCCGGACGAGGCATCGCCGATCGCCTGCCACCAGAGCTGTGCCAGCTTCGGATAGTCAGGCACGTTGGTGCCGGTCGGCGACCACTGGACACGGGCCGGCGAGCGGTAGAACTCGATCAGGCCGCCAAGCTTCGGAGCGCGTTCGGTGAAGCTCTTGTCGTGGATCGTGCTCTCGCGGATGAAGGTCAGGCCGACATGGCTCTTCTTCACGTCGACGGTCTTCGACGTCACGAACTGCGCGTACAGCCAGGCGGCCTTGGCGCGATCGGTCGGCGTCGACTTCATCAGCGTCCAGGAACCGACGTCCTGATAGCCGAGCTTCATGCCGTCCTTCCAGTAGACGCCATGCGGCGACGGGGCCATGCGCCACTTCGGCGTGCCGTCGTCGTTCATCACCGCCTTGGCACCGGCGTCGACCATCGAAGCGGTGAAGGCGGTGTACCAGAAGATCTGCTGGGCAACCGCACCCTGCGCCGGCACAGGGCCGGATTCGGAGAAGGTCATGCCCTGGGCTTCGGCCGGAGCGTAGGCCTTCAGCCAGTCGAGGTACTTCTGGATCGAGTAGACGGCGGCCGGGCCGTTGGTGTCGCCGCCGCGCGCCGTGCAGGAGCCGACAGGGCGCGAATTCTCGTCGACCTTGATGCCCCATTCGTCGACCGGCAGGCCGTTCGGGATGCCCTTGTCGCCGTTACCGGCCATGGACAGCCAAGCGTCGGTGAACCGCCAGCCGAGCGACGGGTCCTTCTTGCCGTAGTCCATGTGGCCATAGACCTTCTTGCCGTCGATCTCGCGGCCGGTGAAGAATTCGGCGATGTCCTCATAGGCCGACCAGTTGACGGGAACGCCGAGGTCGTAGCCGTATTTGGCCTTGAAGTCGGCCTTGTTCTTCTCGTCGTTGAACCAGTCGTAGCGGAACCAGTAGAGGTTGGCGAACTGCTGGTCGGGCAGCTGGTAGAGCTTCTTGTCCGGCGCGGTGGTGAAGGACGTGCCGATGAAATCCTTCAGGTCGAGGTTCGGGTTGGTGACATCCTTGCCGTCGCCCGCCATCCAGTCGGTCAGGTTGCGCACCTGCTGGTAGCGCCAGTGCGTGCCGATCAGGTCGGAATCGTTGACCCAGCCGTCATAAAGGTTCTGGCCGGTCTGCATCTGGGTCTGAATCTTCTCGACGACGTCGCCTTCCTGGATGGTGTCGTGCGTGACCTTGATGCCTGTGATGGCGGAGAAGGCCGGCGCCAGCACCTGAGACTCATATGAGTGGGTGGCGATGGTTTCCGAGACAACCTTGATATCCATGCCGGCGAAAGGCTTCGCGGCATCGATGAACCACTGCATTTCGGCTTCCTGGTCGGCGCGCGAGAGCGTCGACAGCGGGCCGATTTCCTTGTCCAGGAACGCTTTCGCCTCGTCCATTCCGGCATAGGCATTGCCTGCCCCGAGCAACAGGACAAGGGCGGTTGTTGATGTTAAAAATTGCCGTCGCATAGGTTTCCTCCACATTTAGGTTTCAAGTGCGATCTGGAGCGGCCGCCGGCACGCGGTCGCTCCAACAGTTTCCCCCTCTATACGTAGCGGAACACGCCAATGGCGTAGACCACGGAGAGAGCGAGAGCCCACCACAGGTTGGATCCGACAAGACCCAGCCAAGCGAGATGGATAAAGGCGCTGCCAAGCAGCGAAAGGAAAAGGCGATCGCCGCGCGTCGTCTCGAAGCGCAGCACGCCGACACGCGGATTGCCGCCCGGCGAGACGAATTCCCAGGCCGCCATGCCGCACAACAGCAGAAGAATGGTGCCGAAGAACGCGGCCGTCGGCCACGTCCACGCCATCCAGGTGAGGTCGAGATTCATGGTCACACCCTCCCCAGGGCGAAGCCCTTGGCGATGTAGTTGCGGACAAACCAGATGACGAGCGCGCCAGGGATCAGTGTCAGCACGCCGGCAGCGGCGAGCAGGCCCCAGTCCATGCCGGCGGCCGAAACGGTGCGGGTCATGGTCGCGGCGATCGGCTTGGCATCGGTGGTGGTCAGCGTGCGCGCGATCAAGAGTTCCACCCATGAGAACATGAAGCAGAAGAAGCAGGCGACGCCGATGCCGCTGGCGATCAGCGGCATGAAGATTTTTACGAAGAAGCGCGGGAAGGAATAGCCGTCGATATAGGCGGTCTCGTCGATCTCCTTCGGCACGCCCGACATGAAGCCTTCGAGGATCCACACCGCCAGCGGCACGTTGAACAGGCAGTGCGCCAGAGCCACCGCGATGTGGGTGTCGATCAGGCCGAAGGCGGAATAGAGCTGGAAGAAGGGCAGCGCAAACACCGCCGGCGGCGCCATGCGGTTGGTCAACAGCCAGAAGAACAGATGCTTGTCGCCAAGGAAGCGGTAGCGCGAAAAGGCGTAGGCCGCCGGCAGTGCCGCCGCCACCGAAATCACCATGTTCATCACCACATAGGTGATCGAGTTGATGTAGCCCGAATACCAGGAGGCGTCGGTGAAGATGGTGACGTAGTTGGCGATCGTCGGCGAATGCGGATAGAGCGTCAGCGAGGAGACGATCTCGGCATTGGTCTTGAAGCTCATGTTGATGAGCCAGTAGATCGGCAGCAACAGCACGATGATGTAGACCGTCGGCACGATCCACCACCAGCGCGATTCCTCGCCGCGCTTGCGCATCAGCCGGGCGACCTGCTCCTGCGAGAGCGTGCTCGCCAGTTTGCCCTCGGCTGTCGTCTCGCTCACTCGGTCAGCTCTCTCGTTGGCGCCGCTCATTTCAGCGCTCCGCGTCGTAGTTGGTCATCACGGTGTAGAACACCCACGACAACAACAGGATGATCAGGAAGTAGACCAGCGACATCGCCGCCGCCGGACCGAGGTCGAACTGGCCAAGTGCTGTCTTGACGAGGTCGATCGACAGGAAGGTCGTCGAATTGCCAGGACCGCCGCCGGTGACGACGAAAGGCTCGGTGTAGATCATGAAGCTATCCATGAAGCGCAACAGCACGGCGATCAAAAGCACGCGTTGCATCTTCGGCAGCTGGATGTAGCGGAACACCGCCCAGCGCGAGGCACCGTCGATCTTGGCCGCCTGGTAGAAGGCGTCGGGGATCGAAACCAGGCCGGCATAGCAAAGCAGCACGACAAGGCTGGTCCAGTGCCAGACGTCCATGATGATGATGGTGACCCAGGCGTCGTACGGGTCCTGGACGTAATTGTAGTCGATGCCGAGCGCGTTGACGTAGTATCCGAGCAGGCCGATGTCGTTGCGGCCGAAGACCTGCCAGATGGTGCCGACCACGTTCCACGGGATCAAGAGCGGCAGCGCCATCAGCACCAGGCAGACCGGAACGCCCCAGCCTTTCTTCGGCATGTTCAGCGCGATGAAGATGCCGAGCGGCACTTCGATGGCGAGGATGATGAAGGAGAAGATCAGGTTGCGGACCATCGCTTCCCAGAAGCGGTCGGATGACAAGAGCTCCTCGAACCATTCGGTGCCGGCCCAGAAGAACTGATTGTTGCCGAACGTGTCCTGCACTGAATAGTTGACGACCGTCATCAGCGGGATGACGGCCGAGAACGCCACCAGGACCAGCACCGGCAGGACAAGGAACCAGGCCTTGTTGTTCCAGGTCTTTTCCATCTATGCCCCCATCTCGACGCGCCAGGAATCGGCATAGATGTTGATGCCGGCCGGGTCGAAGCGCACTTTTGGTTCGGCTGGCACGCTTTCATCCTCGCCGATGACGGCTGCGATCTCGCGGCCTTCGAGACTGGCGCGCACCACCTTGTGGCGGCCGAGATCCTCGACCTTGCTGATTTTCACAGCCATGCCCTCGCGGCCGAGCCTGACATATTCGGGACGGATGCCGAGTTCGATAGGCCCAGCGCCTGCTTTGGGCGCGCCCGGCAGTTCGATGCGCTGGCTGCCGATGGTCGCGGTCTTGCCGTCAATCGCCACCGGCATGACGTTCATGCCGGGCGAACCGATGAAATAACCGACGAATGTGTGGCGCGGGCGCTCGAACAGTTCGGCCGGCGTGCCGATCTGGACAATGCCGCCATCATACATGACGACGACCTGGTCGGCGAAGGTCAGCGCCTCGGTCTGGTCATGGGTGACATAGACCATGGTGTAGCCGAAGCGGCGGTGAAGCTGCTTCAACTGCGAGCGCAGCACCCACTTCATATGCGGGTCGATGACGGTCAGCGGCTCGTCGAAGAGGATGGCGTTGACGTCCGAGCGCACCAGGCCGCGGCCGAGCGAAATCTTCTGCTTCTGGTCGGCGGTCAGGCCCCTCGCCTTCTTCTTGGCCCACGACGCAAGGTCGATCATCTCCAGTGTCTCGCGCACCTTGCGGTCGACATCGGCCTCCGGCACGCCGCGGTTGCGCAGCGGGAAGGCCAGATTGTCGTAGACGGTCATGGTGTCGTAGATGACCGGGAACTGGAACACCTGCGCGATGTTGCGCTCCTGCGTCGACAGGTTGGTGACGTCCTTGCCGTTGAACAGCAGTTCTCCGTGCGAGGGATGCAAAAGTCCCGAAATGATGTTGAGCAGCGTGGTCTTTCCGCAGCCGGACGGCCCAAGCAGCGCATAGGCGCCGCCATCCTCGAAAGTGTGGTGCACTTCCCTCAGCGCGAAATCGGCATCCTTCTGCGGGTTGGGCAGGTAGGAGTGCCTGACATGGTTGACGTCGATGCGCGCCATCTCTTCCCCCTCAAGCCGCGAGCTTCGGCGCGGCGACGGCACTGCCGTTGCCGTCGAAGACCATGATATGGCGCGGATCGATGAACACGTCGATCTCGGCGTCGGGCTCGAAGTCGAGGATGCCGTGAGTCAGCATGACCCAGCGCGCGTCGGCGAAATCGAGATGGATGAAGCTTTCCGAACCGGTGATCTCGGTGATCGTGACCTTGGCGCGGACCGGCACGGCGACCGCGTCGGACCGCTCGAGCGACAGATGATGCGGCTGGAAGCCGATTGTGTAATTGGCGTCGGCAATGCCGGCGAGTTCGGTCGGCACCGGCAGCTTGACGCCGCCCTCAAGCAGAAAATCCGGACCCTTCTTGGCCAGCACGATGGTGTTGAGCGGCGGATCGGCAAAGGTCCTTGCCGTCACCAGGTCGATCGGCTTGCGGAAGACGTCAATGGTTGGGCCGAACTGGGTGATGCGGCCTTCCGAAAGCGTAGCCGTATTTCCGCCGAGCAACAGCGCCTCGTGCGGCTCGGTCGTGGCGTAAACGAAGATGGTGCCGGCGGCGGCAAAAATCTTCGGCAGTTCGGCGCGCAGCTCCTCGCGAAGCTTGTAGTCGAGATTGGCGAGCGGCTCGTCGAGCAGCACCAGGCTGGCGTTCTTGACGATGGCGCGGGCGAGCGCAGTGCGCTGCTGCTGGCCGCCGGACAGGCTGAGCGGGGTGCGGTCGAGATAGGGCGTCAGCTTGAGGAGCGCTGCCGCGTTGCGGACTTCCTTGTCGATCTTGGCCTGATCTGTGCCGGCCACCCGCAGCGGCGAGGCGATGTTCTCATAGACGGTCATCGCGGGGTAATTGATGAACTGCTGGTAGACCATGGCGATCTTGCGCTGCTGCACCGGCATGCCGGTGACATTCTGGCCGTCGAACCAGACCGAGCCGGAGGTCGGCACGTCGAGGCCGGCCATCAGCCGCATCAGGCTGGTCTTGCCGGACAGCGTCGGCCCGAGCAGGACATTGAGCGAGCCGTGCTGAAGCGTCAGCGACACGTCGCGGATATGCTCCGCCGCCCCGACCGTCTTCGTCACGTTTCTCAGTTCCAGCATAATGCCTCCTCCCAGGCTTTGAGCATCAATCGCCTTCCCTATTCCGCGGCCACGACATGGCGCTGGCTGATGCCGCGCATGAATTCGTCGAGGGCCGAGACCTGCTCGCGGCTGAAATGCAGGCCGCGCTTGGTGCGGCGCCACAATACATCTTCGGCGGTCAGCGCCCATTCGTTTTCGCAGAGGTAGCGTACTTCTGCCTCATACAGATCGGCACCGAAATTTCGGCCAAGCTCGGCATTCGACTTGGCGAGACCGAGCAGCACTTGCGCGCGCGTGCCGTAAAGCCTGGTCAGCCGGCGCGCCAGGCGCTGGTCGAGGAAGGGATAGGCGCTCTTCAGCTTCGCTACCTGCGCGTCGAAACCGGTTGCCGGGAAATCGCCCCCCGGCAGGGACGCGTTCGCCGTCCATGGCTTGCCGCGCTTGCCGAGAAAACCTTCGATCTTTTCCAGCATCGATTCCGACAACCGGCGATAGGTGGTGATCTTGCCGCCAAAAGCATTGACGATCGGCGCCTTGCCTTCGCCGCCATCGGCCTTCAGCACATAGTCGCGGGTCGCTTCCTGCGCCTTCGAGGCGCCGTCGTCGTAGAGCGGGCGCACGGCCGAATAGGTCCAGACGATGTCGGAACGCTTCACTGGCTGGGCAAAATATTCGCTCGCCGCCGCGCAGAGATAATCGATCTCGGTGTCACTGATCTTCACGTCATGCGGATCGCCGGGATAGTCGCGATCGGTGGTGCCGATCAGCGTGAACTCTTCCTCATAGGGAATAGCGAAGATGATGCGCCCGTCCTTGTTCTGGAAGAAGTACGCGCGCGGATCGTCGAACTTCTTCCTGATGACGATATGGCTGCCCTGCACCAGGCGGACATTGTGCACATCGTTCTGGCCCACAGTGGTCGACAGGACATGGTCGACCCACGGACCGGCGGCATTGACCAGTAGCCGGGCCTTGACCTCCTCGGCCTTCCCGGTCGCTAGGTCTTCCAGCCGGATCGCCCACAGATCGCCTTCGCGCCGCGCCGCGACGACTTTCGTGCGGGTGCGGATGGTGGCGCCGCGGTCGGCGGCATCACGCGCGTTCAACGCCACCAGACGAGCATCGTTGACCCAGCCATCCGAATATTCGAAGGCCTTGTGAAACAGCGGCTTCAGCGGCTTGCCGGCCGGGTCCTTCGCCATGTCGAGCGTGCGGGTCGCCGGCAGCAATTTGCGGCCGCCAATATGATCGTAGAGGAAAAGGCCGAGCCGAATCAGCCAGGCAGGGCGCAAGCCCTTGGCATAGGGCAGCACGAAGCGCATCGGCCAGATGATGTGCGGCGCATTCTTCCACAGAACCTCGCGCTCCATCAGCGCCTCGCGCACCAGCCGGAATTCGTAGAATTCGAGATAGCGCAGGCCGCCATGGATCAGCTTGGTCGACCCCGACGAGGTTCCGCTGGCGAGATCGTTCATCTCGGCCAGAAACACAGAAAAGCCTCGCCCGACGGCGTCGCGGGCAATGCCGCAGCCATTGATGCCGCCACCGATGACGAAGATGTCATGGATTGCGTCCACAAAGCCCTCCCGCGATTTCGCATTGCAGCATTTTTAGGTTTTTACGAAACCGTATCGGGATTATTTCGAAATCAGAACGAATGTCAAACGAAATGTAACGGTGCTGTGATCACACCTATCCGAGCGACGTTTCGATCAGTTGCACCTCCGCCTCTTCGCAGATCCGGCGCACCGACGGGATGTCGCAACGATCGGTGATGAAGGTGTTGACCTGCGACAGATGGCCGATTCGAACCGGTGCGGTGCGTTCGAACTTGGTCTGGTCGGAAACCAGGATGACATGTCTGGCATTGGCAATGATGGCCTGCGCCACTTTCACTTCACGAAAGTCGAAGTCGAGCAGCGCGCCGTCATGGTCGATCGCTGAGGCGCCGATGACGGCGTAGTCGACCTTGAACTGCCTGATAAAGTCGACCGCCGCTTCGCCGACCACGCCGCCGTCGGAGCCGCGAACGACACCGCCGGCGATCACCACCTCGATCGAAGGATAAATGCGCATCCTATTGGCAACATTGATGTTATTGGTGATGACCATGAGCCCGGCATGGTCGAGCAGCGCCTTGCTGACCGCCTCGGTCGTGGTGCCGATATTGATGAACAGCGAAGCGTTGTCCGGGATCAGCCTGGCTGCCGCGCGGCCGATCGCCTCTTTCTCCTCGGCCGCGATCTTGCGGCGCGCCTCATACTCCATGTTCTCGATGCCGGACGGGAACAACGCCCCGCCATGGATGCGCGACAGCAACCGCTGGTCGCAGAGATCGTTGAGATCCTTGCGGATGGTCTGCGGCGTCACGTTGAAATGCGTGGCCAGGTCTTCAACCAGCACGCGGCCATGGTCTTTGGCCATCTGGATGATTTCGGCATGGCGTGGCGACAAATACACTGAGAGAACCTCCCGTTTTCGTTTTCCTTGTTTGTAGCTGAAAACGAAAGCAATGAAAAGGCAGACGCCGGCTAATGAAATATTGATGATTGTAAAGGCGAACCGGGCAGATACAGCTGAGACCTGTTCAGACACCTTGCGGGCAACGGAAGTGACTTTGCCTGCTGGCCACCTCGGCGACGGCAACCGGGCAATTCCCGTCAGTCCCTCAGGGATCTTGCACAATCGCAAATGACAGTGAAGGCGATATCGACATCCGCCGCAGTGGTCTCGAATTGTCCTACCTGGAAACGAATGGCGACCTGTCCATCGACCCGCGTCTGCGTCAGATAAAGGCGGCCGTCATCATTGATGGCATTGACCAGGCGCAGATTGTGTTCGTCGGCATCGCCGGCGGCCTTATGAAGGAACGAGAACAGCGACAGCATCGGTTCGGTGACGATCTCGAAATCCGGCTCGGTTGCCAGCCGGGCGGCGAGCCCTTCGCTCCAGGCGACGTGGTTTCGGATCATGGTGCGCAACGCCTCCAGCCCATGCGCGCGCAGCAGGAACCACAGTTTCAGCGCCCGGAAGCGGCGGCCGAGCGGCACCGACCATTCGGAATAATTGATGATGCCGTCACGGCCGTGCGTCTTCAGGAATTCGGGCTTGATCGCCAGCGTTCGGACCAGATCCTCCGGCTGGCGGATGAACTGCATCGAGCAGTCGAACTGTGCGCCGAGCCATTTGTGTGGGTTGAAGACGATGGAATCGGCCTGCTCGGCGCCGCTCCAGAAATGACGAAACTCCGGGCAGATCATCGCCGATCCGGCCCAGGCGGCATCGACATGCAGATAGAGCCCGTGGCGCTTGGCCACCGCGGCCACTTCAGCGACATTGTCGGTGCCACCGGTGCTAGTGCCGCCGACGCTGGCGATGATGCCGGCGGGCAGCATGCCGGCGGCGCGGTCGGCGACGATTGCCGCCTCGAGTGCCGCCGTGTCCATGGCGCGAAAGCGCCCGGCGACCGGAATGCGGACCAGATTGTCCTCGCCGACGCCCGACACCCAGATCGCACGGTCGATCGAAGTGTGGACCTGATCGGAGGAGTAGATGCGCACCCGCTTCTGCCCGGTCAGGCCGTGTTTGTTGCCCTGCCAGTCGAGTGCCCGCTCGCGCATGGTCAGCACGGCCGCCAGCGTCGCCGACGAGGCCGAGTCCTGGATGACGCCGGAAAAGCCTTCGGGCAGGCCGAGCGCCTGGCGCATCCAGTCGACGATGCGGGTTTCGAGTTCGGTGGCGGCCGGCGAGGTCTGCCACAGCATGCATTGCGCGGCCATCGCCGAGACGAGATATTCGGCCACCACCGAGACCGGTGCTGCATTGGCCGGGAAATAGGCGAAGAAGCGCGGATGCTGCCAGTGCGTCATGCCGGGCACGATCTTCTCTTCGAAATCGGCAAAAATCCTGTCCATCGGCTCAGCCGCTTCCGGCGGCGAAGCCTCGATGCTGCGAAAAATTTCACCGGGCTCGATCAGCGGCCGCACCGGTTTTTCGCGCAGCGAGGAGCGGTAATCGACGCCCCAATCCGCGGCGCGTCTCGACCATTGGCGGAAATCATCGTTGTTCATTCGGGTCCCCAGATTTGGGCCAACATCATCGGCCGCGGCAGCAAGCGCCTGCCCGCTAGCCGTGGTCATCTCTATCCCGGGAAATCAGGCAGGCTGGCAAAGGCGGCCTTCAGCGCATTCGACCAACCGTCCGAGATGGTGCGGTAGTACTGGTCGTCCTGGCCGATGCGCTTCTTCAGTCCGACCTTGAATTTGTCCTTCTCCAGGAACAGCAAGTCCAGCGGCAGGCCGACGGACAGGTTCGACTTCAACGTCGAATCGAACGACACCAGCAAGAGCTTGACCGTTTCGGCCAGGCTCATCGTCCTTTCATAGGCGCGGATGATGATCGGCTTGCCGTATTTGGTCTCGCCGATCTGGAAGAACGGCGTGTCGTCGGTGGATTCGATGAAATTGCCCTCGGGGTAGATCATGAACAGCCGCGGCGGGCTGCCCTTGATCTGACCGCCGAGGATGAAGGAGGCATTGAAATAGGAATCCGCCTTCTCGCCGGCTGGCGACGAACTGGCGATGACTTCCTTGACGGTGTCGCCGACCAGCCGCACGGTCTGATACATGGAGGGGGTTTCGAGCAGAGTCGCATGGCGATCCTCCACCGCCTTGGTGCGCTCGTCGAGCAGGCTGACAACGGCCTGCGTCGTTGCCAGATTGCCGGCCGACATCAAAACGATCACGCGCTCGCCCGGCTCTTCCCAGACATGCATCTTCTTGAAGGTCGAGATCGAATCCATGCCGGCATTGGTGCGCGTGTCCGACATGAACACAAGCCCACGATCGATCTTGAGGCCGACGCAATAAGTCATGGAATCACTTCAGGCAGCAATCTTGCCGAGAACTACTGCTCTACCGTGACGGTGACCGCAAGCTGTTCCTCCGCCTGTCCCAGTCGAATTCCCGACACCGGGGAGGCGTCGCGATAATCGCGACCGGTGGCCACCCTTACATAGCGCTCATCAGGGGAAATGCCATTGGCGGCGTCGAAGGCGACCCAGCCGAGACCCTGGACGTGGGCTTCGGCCCAGGCATGGCTCGCCGCCTGTTCGATGGCCGCATCCATCATCAGATAGCCGCTGACATAGCGGGCCGGGAAGCCCATGGCGCGGGCGGCGGCGACAAATATGTGGCTGTGGTCCTGGCAGACGCCGGTTTTCAGCGACAACGCCTCTTCCGCCGGGGTCGTCACGCGGGTGGTGCCCGGCGTATAGGCGACGCGCTCGACGATCAGCGCCATCAGCCGATGCAGCCTTTCGATGTCGGTGCCTTTGCCGACCGCAGCGGCAAGCTCGCGGATGCCCTCGCCGGGGACGGTCAAAGCGGTCTCCTGGCTGAACAGCCAGAGCGGCGCGAAGCCGTGATGCGGGCCGGAAACACCCGCTGTGTCGCGCGTGACAACCTCGCCGGAGGCCTCGACAGTGATGAAGTCGCGCTCGCCCTCGACGCTCAACAGCCTGTTGTCGTTGCCGAAATGGTCGTTGAAGCGCACTTCCTCGCGCGCACCTTCGATCTTCAGCGCCCAGGACAAGACCGTTTGCGTCGGGCCGCTGACCGGCAACAGCCGCAACCGTTGCAGCAGATAGTGCACCGGCGCATCGTAGCGGTATTCGGTCCGGTGTGTGATTTTCAGCCGCATGCTCATTTTCCGTTTGTGAGCATGATCTTGTCCGAAAACCGGCACCCGCTTTTCGCTAACGCGGTCCTTCGGTTCGGGATCATGCTCAGTTGAACCGGTAATCTTGTGCGATTTCCTCGCCGAGCTTGGTGTTGTCCTGTATGAACCTAGCCAGGAATTCATGCAGGCCGGCGTCGAATATGTCCTTGATCGATCCTGCCCTCAGCATCGCCTGTGTCCTGTCGGCGGTCGCGTGGCAGGCATGGCGTTCGCCATAATCGTCGCCGAGGAATTTCAGGTGCTCGGCGAGAAAACGATAGCAGAAGGTCAGCGAGCGCGGCATGCGGACATTGAGGATCAGATAGTCGGCGATGTTGGTCGGTTTGTAGTCGGCCTCATAGACCCAGCGATAGGAACGGTGCGCCGAGACCGAGCGCAGGATCGATTCCCACTGATAATTGTCGAGGCTCGAACCGACCCAGGAAATCGACGGCAACAGCACGTAGTATTTGACGTCGAGGATGCGCGCCGTGTTGTCGGCGCGCTCGACATAGGTGCCGAGCTGCGAGAAATCGAAAATCTCGTTGCGCAGCATGGTGCCGTAGAAGGAGCCGCGGATCAGCGCCGTCTCGCGCTTGATGGCGTCGAGCACGCTGGGCAGGTCGCGCTCGTCGATGGGTTTGGCCAGCATCCGCTTGAGCGCCATCCAGGCCTCGTTGATGCTCTCCCAGGTCTCGCGCGTCAGCGCGGTGCGCACCATGCGGGCATTGTTGCGGGCGGTTTCGATCGCCGACATTGTGCTCGACGGGTTCGAGGTGTCGCGCAACAGGAAGTCGGCGACATTGGCAGCGGTATAGTCCTGGTATTTCTGCGTGAAGGCGACATCGGAGCCGGCACTGAGCAGCACCGAATTCCACTCTTCCGAAGCATTCTGGGTGCGGGTCAGCGCCATGCGCAGCCCGGCATCGACCAGACGCGCCATGTTTTCCGCCCGCTCGATATAGCGGTTCATCCAGTAGAGCCCGTTGGCGGTGCGGCCTAAAAGCATCAAAAATCCTTCAGGTGAAAATCAGTCATCGAGTACCCAGGTGTCTTTCGTCCCGCCGCCCTGCGAGGAGTTGACCACCAGCGAACCCTCCTTCAGCGCCACCCGTGTCAATCCACCGGGCACGATCTGGATGCGGTCGGAGACCAGCACGTAGGGACGCAAGTCGACATGGCGCGGAGACAGGCCTTTTTCAGTCAGGATCGGGCAGGTCGACAGCGCCAGCGTCGGCTGGGCGATGTAGTTCGACGGTTTTGCCGCGAGTTTCTTGGCGAAATCCTGGCATTCCTTCTTGGTCGCCGCCGGCCCGACAAGCATGCCGTAGCCGCCGGAGCCGTGCACTTCCTTGATGACCAGCTCATGGATGTGCTCAAGCACGTATTTCAGGCTATCGGCTTCCGAGCAGCGCCAGGTCGGGATGTTGCCGAGGATCGCTTTGCGGCCGGTGTAGAATTCGACGATCTCGGGCATGTAGGAATAGATCGCCTTGTCGTCGGCGATGCCGGTCCCCGGTGCGTTGGCGATGGTGATGTTGCCGGCGCGGTAGACATCCATGATGCCGGGCACGCCAAGGGCCGAATCGGGCCTAAAGGTCAGCGGGTCGAGGAACGAATCGTCGACACGCCGGTAAAGCACGTCGATCTGCTTGTAGCCTTCGGTCGTGCGCATGGCGACATGGCCGTCGACGACGCGCAGGTCCTGGCCTTCGACCAGTTGCACGCCCATCTGGTCGGCCAGGAATGCATGTTCGAAATAGGCCGAGTTGAAGCTGCCCGGCGTCAGCACGGCAATGGTCGGCGCGCCCTTGGTGCTTTGCGGCCGGACCGCGGCCAGCGACTGGCGCAAGAGCTGCGGATAATTCTCCACCGGCCGCACCTTGATCTGCTGGAACAGCTCGGGGAAGAGCTGCATCATCGTCTCGCGGTTCTCCAGCATATAGGAGACGCCCGACGGCGTGCGTGCATTGTCCTCCAGCACATAGAACTCGTTCTCAGAGATGCGCACGATATCGACGCCGATGATGTGGGTGTAGACGCCGGCCGGCGGCCTGACCCCGATCATTTCCGGCAGGAATGCCTCGTTCCTGGCGATGAGCTCCCTGGGCACACGGCCGGCGCGCAGGATCTCCTGGCGATGGTAGATGTCGTCGAGGAAAGCGTTCAGCGCCTGCACGCGCTGCTCTATGCCTTGCGTCAGCCTTCGCCACTCATTGCCCGAGATGATGCGCGGAACGATATCGAAGGGGATCAGCCGCTCGGAGGCTTCCTGCTCGCCATAGACGGCAAAGGTGATGCCGGTCTTGCGGAAGACGCGCTCGGCGTCCTGCATCTTTTCGGTAAGCCTGGCCGGGTCCTGCTCCTTCAGCCAGCGGTCGTAAGCCGTATATGGTTTTCTCAATCCGGAAACTTCCGGAAGCATTTCATCGAACGCTGCCAATCGCATACTCCCCTGTGAGACCATTTCACTGGCCTCGACGGAGAAAATCAAGCGCAATCGGCGATTTGGAGAATGCCGGTGATCAGTATGTCGCAACTGCCCAAAATTCAGGCAGTCGAAACCGGCGCGTAATCAGGCTTTGCCTCGTCGCCGGGCAAGTGCCTGATGTGGCTTTAGAAAGCGCGGAAAGTGACGACCGTGAAGGTGTCCTTGATTCCGGGAAGATGCTGCACCTTCTCGTTGACGAAGTGGCCGACATCTTCCTCGTCGTCGACATAGAATTTGGCGAGCAGGTCGTAATTGCCGGCGGTCGAGTAGATTTCCGAGGCGATCTCGGCATCGGCGAGCGCGCTGGCAACCTCATAGGACTTGCCCAGGTCGCACTTTATCTGCACGAAAAACGTCTTCATTGCCGGTCCCGATCGAGCTTCGCAAACAAGCGGCCCTTGTGGCAGACTGCCGCCCGGCTTTCAAGCATCAGGCCGCACGTGCCTTGGCAACAGCCTGCCTGAGTTCGGATACCGGCATACCGCGTCGGTAGAGGCTACCGCCGATGACCAGTGCCGGCGTGCCGCACAGCTTGAAGGCCGTCGCCTGGCTGTCGGTGCGCAAAAGCGCGGCGTCAATGTCGGGTTCGCGGACGCCGAGATCGGCCCGCACCATCGCCACATCGACGCCGACCGAAGCCAGGATATCGTTGGTGCGGCGTTCCGTGAGCCCGCGCTGGTTGGTCATCAGCGCATCGACCGCGGCGGCATAATGTTCGCCGCTCAGCAGAGCCACGCGCGCCGCATCGCGCGAGACGTCGCCGAAGATCGGCCAGTCCTTCATCACCAGCCGGATGCCGCTGTCCTCTTCCATCAGCTTCTTCAACTCGACGAAGACGAGTTTGCAGATCGGGCACTGATAGTCGACGAATTCAGCGATGGTGACGTCGCCATCGGGATTGCCGAGTGCTGGAATGGCCGGATCGAAGGCGATTTCAGTGACAGTCGCCCCGGCGGCTGCCCAAGCGGGCAAGGGAGCCAGAGCTGCAAAGCTAGCCGCGCCTTTCAGAAAAAGGCGCCGGTCAATCGGCTGTCCCGACATGGTTCGTCCCTGGTTGCGCGAACGGGGTCCCCACCCGTCCCCTACGATGCGCGCCCCGCCTTAAAGGATGCTTAAGCATGATCTCGTGGCCCTTGCGTGGCGATTATTTGCCGTTGCTGAAACCGTGAGGCCACGCCAAGCGTATGGTATGATGCGTCCTGGGACAGGTTTTGTTGGGGGACAATGGAGACAGGCCATGCGCCGCATCGCATTCGCAGTCGTTTCATTGCTGTTCGCTTCAGTCGTGCTCGTCTCGGCAGTCCGTGCCGGGGACGCCGAAGTCAAAGCCGGCCAGGCCGTCATCGATGGTCAGTTGAAGGCGCTCATCGCCAATGACGGCGCCAAGGCGTACAGCTTCGCTGCTCCTAACGTGAAGCAGATTTTCCCGACCGTCGACGCCTTCATGAACATGGTGACCAACGGCTACGCGCCGGTGCGTCAGCCACAAAGCTATTCCTTCGGCAAGGTCGAGCAGACCGGCCCGGGTTCGATCATCCAGCAGGTGCTGATCGTCGGGCCTGACGGCAAGGATTATGAGGCGGTCTATACGCTGCAGCAGCAGCCTGATGGAAGTTTTCAGATCACGGGATGCAGCTTGCGGGCGTCGAATTCACTGAGCACCTAACCCCGCTCAGATGGCCGGAATATCGCCCCTCGTCCATCCCTCGGAAATCTCGGCCGTGCGCGCCTCAAAAGCCTGCGCTTCGATGGCGGCGCGAATATCCTGCATCAGCTTCTGATAGTAGGACAAGTTGTTCCAAGTCAAAAGCATCGCCCCCAACGCCTCCTGCGAGCGCACGAGATGATGCAGATAGGCGCGGGAATAATCCCGCGCTGCCGGGCAGTCGCTCTCCTCGTCGAGCGGGCGCGGATCGTCAGCGTGGCGGGCATTCCTGAGATTGACCTTGCCGCGCCTGGTGTAGGCGAGGCCGTGGCGGCCGGCGCGGGTCGGCATGACGCAGTCGAACATGTCGATGCCGCGCGCCACCGATTTCACGATATCGTCCGGCGTGCCGACGCCCATGAGATAGCGCGGCTTGCCAGCGGGCAGTTCCGGACAGGTGATGTCGAGCATGTCCAGCATCACCGCCTGCGGTTCGCCGACGGCGAGGCCGCCAACGGCATAGCCCTTCAGCTCCATGGAGCTCAGCGCCTGGGCCGAGCGTACCCTGAGTGCTGCGTTGTCGCCGCCCTGGACGATGCCGAACATCGCCTTGCCCGGCTGGTCGCCGAACGCCGTCTTGCAGCGCTCGGCCCAGCGCAGCGACAGCTCCATGGCGCGCTCGATCTCCTTCAACTCGGCCGGCAGCGCGGTGCATTCATCGAGCTGCATCTGGATGTCGGAATCGAGCAGGCCCTGGATCACGATCGAGCGCTCCGGCGACATCTCGTAGGCAGCACCGTCAATATGGGAGCGGAAAGTGACGCCCTTCTCGGTGAGCTTCCTGAGTTTCGACAGCGACATCACCTGAAAGCCGCCGCTGTCGGTCAGGATCGGTTGCGGCCAACGGGCGAACTCATGCAGACCGCCAAGCCGCGCCACGCGCTCGGCGCCGGGCCGCAGCATCAGATGGTAGGTGTTGCCCAGGATAATGTCGGCGCCGACGCCGCGCACCTGGTCCATATACATGGCCTTGACCGTGCCACCGGTGCCGACAGGCATGAAGGCCGGCGTGCGGATTTCGCCGCGCGGCATGTCGATGACGCCGCGCCGTGCCTTGCCGTCTGTTGCGAGGACCTTGAAAGTAAACGGCTTAGCCATTGAATTCCTTGTCATGGACAGGTGCGTCTGGCGCCTGTCTGTCGAGCGACTGGCGGTACTGGATGCAGCCGCGCATGAATTTGGGCCACGGCGGCACGGCAATCGATGGGTCGGTCTTTTCCGGCAGCAGATCCCAGAGATCGGGATGGTGCCAGCAGAGATCATGGCCCGTCGTGTCGCGGTGCGCGCGGATGCCGGCACGCAATTTCTTCACTTCGGCAATCAGGCTTTCTCGGTCAAAGGCTTGCAGGTCATCGTCCATCGCTCATCTCCGCTCGATACAGCAGGCTTGCATCTCCGTAGGAATAGAATCTGTAGCTGTTCCCGATTGCATGCGCATAGGCAGCGCGCATCGTATCGAGGCCGCTGAAGGCTGAAACCAGCATGAACAGCGTCGAGCGCGGCAGATGGAAATTGGTCATCAGCAGGTCGGCGGTGCGAAAGCGATAGCCGGGCGTGATGAAGATGTCGGTCGGGCCGGACCATGCGGGCAGGGTACCGTCCTCACGCGCCGCGCTCTCCAGCAGGCGCAACGACGTGGTGCCGACGGCGATGATGCGCCCGCCCCTCGCTCTGGCGGCATTGAGCGCCTCGGCTGTTGCCTGACTGACTGAGCCGGTCTCGGCATGCATCTTGTGGTCTGCGGTATCGTCCGCCTTGACCGGCAGGAAGGTGCCGGCGCCGACATGCAAGGTAACGAAGCGGCGTTCGATGCCTTTGGCGTCGAGCGCGGCAAACAGCTCCGGCGTGAAATGCAGGCCGGCGGTGGGCGCTGCGACAGCGCCTTCCTCCTTGGCATAGATGGTCTGATAGTCGGAAATATCGCGCGCGTCGTCATCGCGCTTGGAGGCGATATAGGGCGGCAACGGGATGTGGCCGACGACGCGCAGCGCTTCGTCGAGAAACGGGCCGGACAGGTCGAAGGCAAGCAGCGCCTCACCGGCCTCGCCCTTCTCGATGACCGTTGCGTCGAGCTGGCCGAGGAAGCAGGAATTGCCGTCATGGCCAAAATGAATGCGGTCGCCGGCGGCGATGCGCTTGCCCGGCCGCATGAAGGCCAGCCAGCGGTCCGGTGTCATGCGCATGTGAAGCGTGGCTTCGACCTGCGCCTGCGCTTCGCCGCGCCGCCTGATGCCTTTCAACTGCGCCGGGATCACCTTGGTGTCGTTGAAGACCAGCACGTCGCCAGCCCTGAGCAAGGACGGCAAGTCGCGCACCGAGCGGTCCGAAAGGTCTTCCTCCGGCCTGACCACCAGCATTTTTGCGCTGTCGCGAGGCTCCGCCGGGCGAAGCGCGATGCGCTCCTCCGGCAGATCGAAGTCGAAGAGGTCGACGCGCATCAGTAAAGCCGGACGAGCAGCGCTCCGACCAAGAGCAGCACCGCGCCGGCGACGCGGCCGAGCGATATCTCGCGCACCGCCACGCCGAGGAAGCCGACGCGGTCGATCAGCATGCCGGCCAGCAGCTGGCCGGCAACCAGGAACGCCATCAGGGCGGCCGCCCCGATGCGCGGCGTCAGGATGGTCGACAGCGTGACATAGAAACCGCCGAGCATGCCGCCGGCGACGAACAGCCAAGGCACCGGCGCCTTCCAGTCGAGCGAGATGCCCTGCAGCCGTACGACCGCAACAGAGATGATACCAAGCACGATTGCACCCGACAGGAACGAAAACGCAGCCGCCGCGACCGGGAGACCCAGGCTGCGCGCCAGCTGCGAATTGATCGGCGCCTGAATGGCGATGAAGGCGCCGGACAGGATGCCGAGCAGCGACCAGACCACGCCCATCATCGTTTTCAGTCCCTACTTGACGTCGGCCGCGACCTTCAGCGACACGATCTTGTCGGGATCGACCACCGGCTCGCCGCGCTTGATCTTGTCGACATTGTCCATGCCTTCGATGACCTGGCCCCAGACCGTGTACTGGCGGTTGAGGAAGGCGGCATCGTCGAAGCAGATGAAGAATTGCGAGTTGGCCGAGTTCGGGTTCTGCGAACGCGCCATCGAGCAGGTGCCGCGGCCGTGGTTGGCGTTGGAGAACTCGGCCTTCAGGTCCGGCTTTTCCGACCCGCCCATGCCCGCGCGGGAGGGGGCAAAAGTCGGCTTCGACGAATTGCCGAACTTGACGTCGCCGGTCTGCGCCATGAAGCCTTCGATGACGCGGTGGAAGACCACGCCGTCATAGGCGCCTTCGCGCGCCAGTTCCTTGATGCGGGCGACGTGGCCGGGGGCCAGTTCGGGGAGCAGTTCGATGACGACCTTGCCCTTGGTCGTTTCCATGATGAGCGCGTTCTCGCGGTCCTTGATCTCAGCCATGTCGGATATCCTTTATCTCAGAAAAACAGATTGATTTGACAGATTACATGTCGGCCGCGATGCGGACCTTGATCATGCGGTCGGGGTCGCCGACCGTGCCATTGTCGGCCTCGTCACCCTTCTTGATGTGATCGACCAGTTCCATGCCGCTGACGACATTGCCGACGATGGTGTACTGACCGTCGAGGTTCGGCGCCGGCGCGAACATGATGAAGAATTGCGAATTGGCGGAGTTCGGATCCTGCGAGCGGGCCATGCCGAGCGTGCCACGCTTGTAATGCTCGCTCTGCGAGAATTCTGCGGGCAGATCAGGCAGCTCGGACCCGCCGGTGCCGACGGCCTCGGGGCTGAACCCCTTCTTCATGTTGCCGAACTTGACGTCGCCGGTTTGCGCCATGAAGCCGTCGATGACGCGGTGGAAGGCCACATTGTCGTAAGCGCCCTCGCGCACCAGCTTCTTGATCTGGGCAACATGCTTGGGCGCCAGGTCGGGCCGCAGCGCGATAGTGACGTCGCCATCCTTCAGCGTGATGATCATGGTGTTTTCCGGCTCGGCGGCATAGGCCGACACCGATGCGGTCACAAGACCGGCAAGCACGACGAGGAACGAGGCGAGCTTCTTCAGCTGCATAGGGATCTCCGAACGATTATTTCTTGAATTTTGCGGTGAGCGCGCCGGAAACCGCAGCCGGCACGAAGGGACGGATGTCGCCGCCCATCGAAGCTATCTGGCGCACAAGTGTGGCGGTAATGGTTCTGACTGATGGGCTGGCGGGTAGAAAAACCGTCTGCAGCTCTGGCGCCATGGTCTCGTTCATACCGGCCATCTGCATCTCGTAGTCGAGGTCGGTGCCGTCGCGCAGGCCGCGGATCATGATCGAGGCGCCGTGCTTGCGGGCGGCGTCGATGACCAGCCCGTCGAAGGCGACGACCTTGATGCGGCCGCCGTCACGGCCGAATTCGGCCTTCGTCGCAGCCTCGATCAGCTGCACTCGTTCCTCGAAGGAAAACAGCGGTGTCTTGCCGGGATGGGTGCCGATCGCCGCATAAACCGTGTCGGCGACAGCCAATGATGCCTTCAGGACGTCGAGGTGTCCGTTGGTCAGCGGGTCGAAGGAGCCGGCATACAGGGCGGTGCGTTCGGTCATGGCAGGCTTCTAGCGGGGCATTGGACGGAAGGCAAATGCGATTGGGAACATCTGCGTGAACCTTTTCGCAGACATGAACGACAGATGAATGCCTTGATCACGAAGACTTCACGCAGCGTTCGCTAGTTTGCACTTCAGAAGATGAAACCAAAACCCCATCTAACCGTTGTAAGGCGCAGGAGAACACGCACATGCTGATCTACATGCTCGCCACCGCAATGACCGTCGCCATGCTGATCGCAACCGCATTCGGGCTGCATCAGGAGGCAGAGCGCGTCCGTGTCCGGACCAAGCGCTTCGAAGGCTTCGGTGCCCGCTGGCCCCACCGTCACCACTGATTTTATTGCTATTTCTTGATTGCGCCGGCCCATCGGGCCGGCGTTGTTGCATCCAACGCCTATTCGGGCGCAGCATCCGAGGCATCCGGACCGGCGTCGCCCTCACCGTTTTCTTCGACATCCTCGTCCGACTGAGGCTCAGAGATCCGCTCGACCGAAACCACCTTCTCGCCTTCGGCGGTGTTGAAGATGGTCACGCCCTTGGTTGCGCGGCTGGCGAAACGGATGCCGTTGACCGGCACCCGGATGACCGTGCCGCCATCCGAAACCAGCATGATCTGGTCGTCATTGCCGACCGGGAACGTCGCCACCAGCTGGCCTATTTCGGCCGTTTTCGACACGTCGGTGGCGCGGATGCCCTTGCCGCCGCGCCCGGTCAGGCGGAAGTCATAGGACGACGAGCGCTTGCCGTAGCCGTATTCGGTCACCGTCAGCACGAATTGCTCATGCGCCTTGAGCTTTTCATAGTCGTCGTCGGAAAGCTCCGCTTCCTCGCCGATCTCCTCATTGGTCAGCGAAATCTCTTCTTCCTCACCGGCTGTACCAGCGGCAAGCCGCCGGTCGGCCGCAGCACGCTTCAGGTAGGCGGCGCGTTGCGCGGGAGAAGCATCGACATGCTCAATCACCGACATGGAGATGATGCGGTCGGTCTCGGCCATGCTCATGCCGCGCACGCCGACGGAATTGCGGCTCTGGAAGACGCGCACGTCGGAGACCCGGAAGCGGATGCACTGGCCGGAGTTCGCCGTCAAAAGCACGTCGTCATTGTCGGTGCAGGTCTCGACGCCGAGGATCTCGTCGCCGTCCTCCTCCAGCTTCATGGCGATCTTGCCGTTGCGGTTGACCTGGACAAAGTCGGACAGCTTGTTGCGCCGCACGGTGCCGCGCGTGGTGGCAAACATCACGTCGAGCTCGCCCCAGCTGGTCTCGTCCTCCGGCAGCGGCATGATGGTGGTGATGCGCTCGCCCTGCTCCAGCGGCAGCATGTTGATCAGCGCCTTGCCGCGCGACTGCGGATTGCCGATCGGCAGGCGCCAGACCTTCTCCTTGTAGACGATGCCGCGGGAGGAGAAGAACAGCACCGGTGTATGGGTGTTGGCCACGAACAGCCTGGTGACGAAATCCTCTTCCTTGGTCGACATGCCAGAGCGGCCCTTGCCGCCGCGGCGCTGCGCCCGGTAGAGCGACAGCGGCACGCGCTTGATGTAGCCGGAATGGCTGACGGTAACGACCATGTCCTCACGCTGGATCAGGTCCTCGTCTTCCATGTCGGCGCCGCCGTCGGTGAGCTCGGTGCGGCGTGGCGTACCGAACTCGTCGCGCACGGCGGCGAGCTCATCCTTGACGATCTGCTGGATGCGCGCGCGGGACGACAAAATATCAAGGTAATCAACGATTTCGGCGCCGATCGTGTTCAACTCGTCGGCGATCTCGTCGCGGCCGAGCGCGGTCAGGCGCTGCAGGCGCAGTTCGAGGATGGCGCGCGCCTGTTCCTCGGAGAGATTGTAGGTGCCGTCCTCGTTGATGCGATGACGCGGATCGTCGATCAGCAGAATCAGCGATTCGACGTCGCCGGCGGGCCAGCGCCGCTCCATCAACTGTTCGCGCGCCGTCTGCGGATCGGGCGCGGTGCGGATCAGCTTGATTACTTCGTCGATATTGGCGACGGCAATGGCGAGACCGACCAGGACGTGGGCGCGGTCGCGCGCCTTGCGCAACAGGAATTTCGTTCGCCGGCTAATCACCTCTTCGCGGAAGCCGACAAATGCCTTCAGCATGTCGGTCAGCGTCATCACTTCCGGCTTGCCACCGTTTAGCGCCACCATATTGGCGCCGAAAGACGTCTGCAGCGGCGTGAAGCGGTAAAGTTGGTTGAGAATGACGTCGGCGACAGCGTCGCGCTTCAGCTCGATGACGACGCGGTAGCCTTGGCGGTCGCTCTCGTCGCGGATGTCGGAAATGCCTTCGATGCGCTTGTCGCGCACCAGTTCGGCCATTTTTTCGATCATCGAGGCCTTGTTCACCTGATAGGGAACCTCGGTGATGATGATCGATTCACGGTCATTGCCGCGCTGTTCGACATTGACCTTGCCACGCATGACGATGGAGCCGCGCCCCGTCGCATAGGCGCTGTAGATGCCGGAACGGCCAAGCACGATGCCGCCGGTCGGGAAATCGGGACCCGGAATGATCTCCATCAGCGCCGGCAGGTCGATCGCCGGATTGTCGATGATGGCGATGGCGCCGTTGCAGACTTCGGCCAGATTGTGCGGCGGAATGTTGGTGGCCATGCCGACGGCAATTCCGCCCGAACCGTTGACCAGGAGGTTGGGGAAGCGAGCCGGCAGAACCTTCGGCTCGGTGTCGGAGGCATCATATGTCTCCTGAAAATCGACGGTTTCCTTGTCGATATCCTCGAGCAGTTCATGCGCGACCTTGGTCAGGCGCGATTCGGTGTAACGCATGGCCGCCGGTGGATCGCCGTCGATGGAGCCGAAATTACCCTGCCCGTCGATCAGCGGCACGCGCAGTGACCAGTCCTGCGCCATGCGCACCAAGGCGTCATAGATCGAGGCGTCGCCGTGAGGATGGTATTTACCCATCACGTCGGCGACCGGGCGGGCCGACTTCACATATTTGCGGTTCCAGTGGTAGCCGCTCTCATGCGCGGCATAGAGAATGCGGCGATGCACCGGCTTCAGGCCGTCGCGAACGTCCGGCAGCGCACGGCTGACGATCACGCTCATGGCGTAGGAGAGGTAGGAGCTCTGCATCTCCTCGATGATGGAGATCGGCTCGATGCCGGTGGGGCCGCCGTCGGCGCCGCGCGGTGTTTTTTGGTCGGTCAAATCGGATCACAATCTAATCGGGAATCACTGACCGCTTATATAGGAAGCCAGCCTGAAACTCCAATATTCGCGGCACTTTTCCAACGACAATTTCGGTGGTAATTTCAAATGGATACCGCTGATTGCGACGATTTGGCCATAGCCCATTTCGCCGCCATCAGGGCAAAAGCCTGCGATGGGTCGTTTTCCCAGCCAAGAGCCATAAGCACGATGAATCGGTGGCTGCCTTTGCGAGCGCTGAGCGGTTGGCAGCCCAGGGATCTCAAGGGCGATCTGGCCGCCGGCCTGACGCTGGCGGCAATCGCCATCCCCGAACAGATGGCGACGGCGCGGCTTGGCGGCTTTGCGCCCGAGATCGGCTTCTTCGCCTTTGTCGCAGGATCGCTGGCCTTTGCCCTGTTCGGCGCCAACCGCCATCTGTCGTCCGGCGCGGATTCGACCATCACACCGCTGTTTGCCGGCGGGCTCGCACTCATCGCCGTTGCCGGCTCGGCGCATTATCTGGCACTGGCGGCCATGTTGGCGCTGATGGTCGGCCTGCTGGTGGCTTTGAGCGGAATCTTCCGGCTCGGCTGGATCGCCGACCTGTTATCGGTGCCGGTCACCACCGGATTCCTGGCCGGCATCGCCGTCCATATCATTGTCTCGCAATTGCCCGGACTGCTCGGTCTGCCTGCCGAAAGTGGTGAAACGTTGCGCCGCGTCGGTGAGATCGTCGGCAATCTGCACCTCACCAACCCTTGGAGCCTGACGATCGGCCTTGGCGTGTTTGCAATCGTGTTCGCTGCCGAGCGCATCAGCGCCCGCATCCCCGGCGCCTTGATCGGCATGGTACTGGCCACTGCAGCGGTCGTAGTCTTCGGCCTGAAGGGGCGCGGCGTCGAGGTGCTTGGCGCCTTGCCCAACGGCCTGCCGCAGGCCGGCCTGCCGACGGCCAGCCTCAACGATGCCCAGGCGCTGCTGCCGCTGGCCCTGCTGATCGCCATCGTCGTCATGGTGCAGACCGCGGCCACCAGCCGCTCCTTTGAGGGCGACTACATCAACCGCGATTTTGTCGGCGTCGGCGCTGGCAGCATCCTGTCTGGCCTGTTCGGCGCCTTCGCGGTCAATGCCAGCCCGCCGCGCACCGCAATCGCCGCCCAATCGGGCGGCCGTTCGCAAGTGTCCGGCCTGATTGCCGCGGCCATCGTGCTGGCCCTGGGCGCCTTTGGTGGCGGCCTGCTTGCCAATGTTCCGCAGGCCGCCCTTGCCGGCGTGCTGATGTTCGTTGCCCAGCACATCTTGCGCTGGAAGGTGTTCGCCAGCGTCTACCGGCAGGCGCTGGTCGAATTCGTGCTGATCCTGGTCACAATGACGGCGATCGTCGTGTTGCCGATCGAAACCGGCGTCGCAGTCGGCATCGGCCTGTCGCTGCTGCACGGTCTGTGGAGCGCGACACGCACGCAGGCCATCGAGCTGGAACAGGTGCCCGGCACCTCGGTGTGGTGGCCGCCAAACACGCCTTCGGCAGGCGAGCAACTCTCCGGCGTGCTGGTTGCAGCGTTCCAGGCGCCGCTGTCCTTCGTCAATGCCGACAGCTTCAAGCGCGGCGTCTGCGAGCTGATCGACGCCAGAAGCGACAGTGTGAAACTGGTCGTGCTGGAGGCCAGCAACATTGCCGAGATCGACTATACCGCCGCGCAGGCATTGATCGACACCATCGCCCACTGCCGCAAGGCGGGTGCGATCTTTGCCATTGCGCGGCTGGAATCCCTGCGCGCCCAGGCAGCCCTTGCGCGTTTCGGCATTGCCGACCTTGTCGGCCGGCACAGGATCTTTCACAGCGTCGACGCCGCCATCAAGGCGCTGGCGCCGGACAAGCAACTTGTCGGACGACAGGACCAGACACCATGACGACCGAGCGGGAACCCTTGCTGAAGCCTGTCGCCGTACGGGAGCTGCGGGCCGGTGGAACTGAACGCCGGATGATCCGGGCGCAAAGGCCCGGAGAAGACCGGTACTTTCCTGGGACGTCACACGGTGCCGGTGGTACTTGGCAAAACGCTACCTGACCGGCGCGCGCGATAGTTGCCCGGCGTCTCGCCCATGACGCGCCGGAAACGGCGATTGAACGTGGAGAGGTCATTGAATCCGGCCTCGAAGGCGATAGCCGAGATGGGCTCAGCCGACATGCGCAGCCGCACCGCCGCGCGGTGCAGCCGGGTCCTGAGCAGGAACTGATAAGGCGTCATGCCCGCGACCTGCCGGAAGGTGCGCAGGAAGTGATAGGGGCTGGTCGCCGTCGAGCTGGCGAGCTCGGAAAGCGAGACTGGCCGGTCAGCATTGAGTTCGATCTGCCGCACCGCTTCGGCAACCCGTTTCTGGTCGCGGCGGCTCGGCGGGCGAGCGGCAGGCGGGGCCTCACTGGCGACAGCAAGTGCTGCACCGCCGACGGCAAGAGCCGCGGCGGCAATGCGCAGGCCAAGCTCCTCGAAGGCATCGATGTCGGCCGTCTCGCGTGCCGCTTCGGCCTCGGCCAGCAGAGACGCCAGCGCCGGCAAGGGCGGCAGATGCGGCACCCCGAACGTCAGCTTCTTCGCGCCAGCCACGTCGCTGGCGATGCGATCGAGATGGGCGGGAGCGAAATGGAAGGACAGGCAACGGTCGCCGGCACCGTGCTCGTGCCCGCATTCATAGCAGGCGCCGACATTGCCGAGCAGGATGGCACCTGGCGCCAGCATGGCGGCGCCCTGGCTGGTGCGGTAGCGGAAGCTGCCGCTCGTAACCGCGGCAATGCAGACACTGCGGTGCTCTTCCTCGAAGGGCCGACCGCCGGCGCCGGCCGTGCACAGCACGTCGGACACATACCAGTCCGGCCCCGAAGCCAGTTTTTGCTCAGTCGTCGTCATGGCTTGAAAGATAGCAATTTTTCCCAAGCCCAACACCCCCGCCCCGGCCTATCGGTTGCAGCCTCCTGACACCACGAAGGCAGCAGCATGACCGATCCATTCACAAAAGCCCTCCACAGCGACGGCCCTGTCCCCGACCTGGCTGCAAAGCTCGATCTCTACGGCCGCTTTGTCGGCGCCTGGACATTCGATGCCACGCGCCACCTCGAGGACGGCACGGTTTTGACCGGACGCGGCGAGGTGCATTTCGGCTGGGTCCTGGAAGGCAGGGCGATCCAGGATGTGTGGATCCTGCCCGCGCGGGATGCCGGCCCCACGCCGTCGCTCGGCAAATGGACTTTCTATGGCACAACGCTGCGGGTCTATGATCCCGGCCAGGACGCCTGGCACATCTTCTGGAGCGACCCGCGTAACCAGTATTACAGCCGCCAGCTTGGTCGCGCCGAAGGCGACACGATTGTGCAGGTCGGCGCGGACGGCACGGGTTCCTCGGTCCGCTGGAGCTTTTCGCGGATCACCAAGGACAGCTTCCGCTGGCTGGGCGAGCGTTCGCACGACGATGGGGCGACGTGGCGGCTCGAGGTCGAGTTCCTGGCGCGCCGCGCCGAGGCCTGACAACGCAACATATTGTAAAAAAGGTGAAAAACATGCTTGACCATGTCTCGATCGGTGTCCGCGACACCAACGTTTCGAAGCCCTTCTACGACTCCGCACTCAAGCCGCTCGGTTATTCCTGCCTCAGCCAGTCGCCAGGTTCGCTAGGCTATGGCGCAGAGGCGATAGCACTCTGGGTGAACGATGCGACGCGACCGGTAGCGGCCGACGAAAAGTCCGGCCTGCATTTCTGCTTTGCCGCGCCGACAAGGGGCAGCGTCGACGCCTTTCATGCCGGCGCCTTGCGTGCAGGCGGCAGCAGCAATGGTGCGCCGGGGCTGCGTGCCGACTATGGCGACAACTACTATGCCGCATTCGTCATCGATCCCGACGGCTATCGTCTTGAGGCCCATTGCAGCGCTGCCGGCTAGCCGACGCACCAGTTTCACCATCCCTGACGGTTCCCACCGACCAGGCTTTGCTCTACCACTATGGTGGCGCAGGGCCAGGCCCGGCGGGAGGGGTCAGCGATGCCGAGTTTCGACAGCCTGTTCAACGCCTTCGTCACCATTCTGGTGACCATCGACCCGCCCGGTCTCGCCCCGCTCTTCCTTGCGGTGACACGCGGAATGAACCGCGAGGAACGTCAGCAGGTTTCGATCCGCGCTTCGATCATCGGCTTTCTGGTGATGGCGCTGTTTGCCGTTGCGGGCGCCGCGATCCTGTCAGTGTTCGGCATCACGCTGCCGGCCTTCCGCGTCGCCGGCGGCTTTCTTTTGTTCTTCATCGCCTTCGAAATGGTGTTCGAGCGCCGGCAGGACCGCAAGGAAAAGATCGGCGACGTCGCCATCACCAAGGACATGATCCACAACATCGCCGCCTTCCCGCTGGCGATCCCGCTGATTGCCGGTCCCGGCGCGATTTCGGCGACCGTGCTTCTGTCCGGCTCGTTTCAGGGGTTTGCCGCACAGGCGGCGCTGGTCGGCATCATCTTCGTCTGCCTCGCCATCACCTATCTGGTGTTCGTGCTGTCGGAACGCATCGACCGCATCCTCGGCCAGACAGGCCGCTCGATCCTCACCCGCCTGCTCGGCGTCATCCTGGCGGCGCTCGCGGTGCAATTCGTGGCGGATGGCATCAAGGCGCTGATGGCGGGGTGAACGGCAGGCCCTACTGCCTACTTCACCGCCGTATCGACGACCTCAAAATCGTGGGTGATGACGGCGGTCTTGGCCAGCATGGCGGAGGCCGAGCAGTATTTTTCGATCGACAGGTTGATCGCGCGCTGGACCTTGTCGTGCGACAGCGCGCGGCCCGTGACGATGAAATGCATGTGGATGCGGGTGAAGACTTTTGGGTCGGTTTCGGCCCGCTCGGCGTCGAGCTCGACGACGCAGTCCTCGATCGCCTCGCGGCCTTTTTCGAGGATGTGGACGACATCATAGGCCGAGCAGCCGCCGGTGCCGACCAGCACCAGCTCCATCGGGCTCGGGCCTGGCGTCTTGCCTTCCGGACCGAAGGCGGTTCCCAGCACGACCTTGTGACCGCTGCCGGACTCGCCGACAAAGGTGCGCTCTTCGACCCATTTGATCCGTGCTTTCACGACAATCTTCCTTTCAGAAACCTATCATTGGCCGAACACGGCCGCATGCATGATCCGCCCCGGCAGTAGGGTGAACACGCCGGCGCCGATCAGCGCAAAAACATAGAGTGAAATCATGACTTTGCGATGCTTTGCGACGCGATGCCTGTGCGCATGCCAAACCGCCAACGGCACGGTGATCAGCACCAGGATCGACAAGATATGGATCGGGCTGAACGAACCGACGAGGCGGATCTGCTGGATCCAGAAACTGGAGGCGGCGATGACCAACATCAGAGCCGCCCAGGCATAGCCGAAGACGCGGTGGCGCGTCGTACCTTTCGGCAGCGCCAGTTGGGCGCCGCCTATAGCCAGCGCGGCAAGGGCTGCGAAGGCGTGCCATGGGATGGGAGGGGGCGCCGACAGAAGCGGTCCGAGCGACATCGCGCCCTCTCCTCAAATGCCTTCACGCGGCCTTGATACTCAGAACGGGATTTCGTCGTCCAGTTCGCGCGACGAACCGCCGCCACCGCCACCCCTGGAACTGCCGCCGCCACCGCTGCGGTTGAAGCTTTCATTGGGGCCCGACTGACCGAAATCCGAACCACGGCTCGCACTGCTGCCACCGGCATAGTTGCCGACCTGGCCGCCGCCCTCGCCCCGTGAATCGAGCATCTGCAACTCGCCGCGGAATTTCTGCAGCACGACTTCCGTCGTGTACTTGTCGGCGCCGGTCTGGTCCTGCCATTTGCGTGTCTGCAACTGGCCTTCGACGTAAACCTTCATGCCCTTCTTCAGATATTGTTCGGCGACCTTGGCGATCTGGTCATTGAAAATGACGACGTTGTGCCACTCGGTCTTTTCCTTGCGCTCGCCGGAATTCTTGTCGCGCCAGCTTTCAGACGTGGCGATGCGGATGTTGACGACCGGGTCACCCGAATTCAGGCGGCGGATTTCAGGGTCCGCGCCGAGGTTTCCGACCAGAATGACCTTGTTGACGCTACCCGCCATGACACTTCTCCGCGCTCATCCGAAACAAATTTCAAGTCGCTCACCTTACAGCCTGCGAGCCGCCTATGCCTGCAAAGGCTGGCTTTTCCCACAAGGTTTTTGTTCTTTTTTTGTTCTATTCCTGCCGCCCCCTTCTGTCAAGGAACGTCAACAAGAGGTAGGGTATGCGCCTGAAATTGCGACCATGCGGGATCGAAAGGCTGTGGCGAATGAAGGTCATTGCGCATCTGGATCAGCCCCGCGAGCAATGGCGAGCCGGCGTGGAGACCCGCATGCAGGTTTCCGCCAGCAATGGAGCCCGCCAGCTTTGCATGTTCGAACAATGGGTTCAGCCGGGCGTCGGGGCTCCGTCACATCGGCACCCGGTCGAGGAGGTGCTGAGCGTCATCGCCGGAACCGCCGAAATGTGGATCGATGACGACCACGTGACGCTGACTGCCGGACAGTCGCTCCTCATTCCAGCGCAGAGACAACACGGCTTTCGAAATGCCGGCACCGATACGCTTCATATCCATGCCGTGTTGGCGTCGCCAATCTTCGAAGCGACGTTCGAGGGGGCAACCGCGCCGGTGAGGCGCTGGCTTGCAGCGAGCGAATAAAACAGCGCTTGCCAAATCGATAAGTATCGACTTATGCTTTTGCCATGATCGAAGCAGAAATTTTTCGCGCCCTCGCCGACCCGACACGGCGCGCCGTCTTTGAACGGCTTGCCGCCGGCGAGATGAGCGTGTCGGAGTTGCGCAGCGGCATGAGCGTGTCGCAGCCGGCGGTGTCGCAGCACCTGGCGGTGCTGCGCGGCGCCGGCCTGGTCAGCGAAAGGCGGTCGGGCCGCAATGCGTACTACCGCACCGATCCGCAAGGGCTCGAGCCGTTGCTCGGCTGGATCGAACGCTACCGCGCATTCTGGCCGGAGCGCATCGAAAGACTGAAGGCCGTTTTGAAGGACATGGACCAATGACCGATGAAAAGCAGGCGCAGACCGCCAAGGATAGCCTCGCCTTCGAATGCGATCTGCCGGACGCACCGGAAAAGGTGTGGCGGGCGCTGACCGTGCCGGAGCTGTTGGCGGCGTGGATGATGCCAAACGACATCAAGCCGGAAACCGGCACCCGCTTTGCCTTTGCCGGACCGGACGCGCCGATCGAGTGCGAAGTGCTCGATGCCGAGCCGGGGCGGTTGCTGCGCTATTCCTGGCGCGAGCGGTCCGCAACCAGAAATGCCAATGGGCTGGACAGCATCGTCACCTTCACGCTTTCCCGCACCGTTTCCGGCGGCACGCATCTGCGCATCGTCCATGACGGCTTCGTCCAGGCGGCAACGCCTGCGGTTGCGATGGCGGGCGGCAGTTGCCGGCTTTCGCTCCGCGCAGACAAACCCACGCGACCTATCGCCGCGAACGCGCCGCGCCTGTTGCTGCGCGCAGCTTGATCTAGAGAAAAACGAATGGAGACAATGGGATGAGCGGCTTTGCCAATCTGGTGCCGGTGGTAATCGAGCAATCGAGCCGCGGCGAACGCGCCTTCGACATTTTTTCGCGGCTGCTGCGCGAGCGCATCATTTTTGTCAACGGCGAGATCAATGACGGCATGTCGGCGCTGGTCTGCGCCCAGCTTCTGTCGCTGGAATCGGACAATCCCGACAAGGAGATCTCACTCTACATCAACTCGCCGGGCGGCGTGGTCAGCAGCGGCTTCGCCATCTATGACACGATGCAATATGTCAGCTGCCCGGTGTCGACGGTGTGCATGGGCTTTGCCGCCTCGATGGCCTCGTTCCTGCTGATGGCGGGAACGCCGGGACGTCGCATCGCCCTGCCCAATGCCAGCATCGTGCTGCATCAGCCCCTGGGCGGATTCCAGGGCCAGGCCTCCGACATCCAGCGGCATGCCGAAGGCATTTTGCGCACCAAGCGGCACATGACCGAGCTCTACGCGCAGCATTGCGGACGCACCTATGAAGAGGTCGAACGCACGCTCGACCGCGATTTCTTCATGACCGCGCGCGAGGCCAAGGACTGGGGCCTCGTCGACCATGTTTTCGACACCCGCAAGCAGGCGGCGGCCTGATCGCGGGATTGAACGCGCCGGCGTCGTGTCAATTTCGACGCCGCCGGTCTGGCCTCGCATTGGGCGCGACACTATAGTCCTGCGATGCGCTACCGCCTGAACAGACTGATGACATCCGTCGCGATCACCGCCGTGACCGCGAGCGCGGCTCTTGCCGGGGACAGCACGTCCCAGTCGCCGAAAGGCGCCCTGCCCGGCGTGACCGGCGACTACCGCATCGCCAAGCCGGCGCCGCAGCCCGAGCCCGACGACGCGCTGCCCGCCGGCGAGAACGGCACATTCAAGATCGGCGATACCGATGTCAGGATTTCCGGCAGTATCACTGTCGATGTCGGAGTGGGTGCGAACAAGCCTTCCAACCGATAGGGTGCCGCGACAGAGTGACCCTCGTCGGCTGCCGCGCCGGTACCCCGCACATACAAATAGCCCCGCCGTTGCTTCCGCAAACGGTCGGGGCTCTTTTTGGATTCCAGATCCAACTTGCCGGTAGGGTTATACCGACTTTTGTCTCGGATGCTTCGCGGCATTCAGCCGACGATCCGACTATCCGTCTCTGATTTTGGTGTGATACGGCAGGTCACGGTTTGTCGGGTGGCGAAAACGCCGAACCCTGGCACTTATGCCCGCCGCGGCTCCAACGAGATGTGGAGCCTCAAAGGACTATCCGGTGGCGTCATGCTCCGCTCCTGTGTCCGTTGCGACTGTGTCGTCCGAAGCGCAAATCGCAAAACCTGCGGCGTCTCGCAGGCCACCTATGGGCGGCGAGGCCATCGAAAGACGGCCGGCTTCGTTGACTTCTGGAGACTGCGCCCCTGAGTCGGTGACGTCAACCGTTGAATAGCCGGTTACCGAAAAATGTGATCGCCGGGAGCTTACGTTAGGGTAAGTTTTTGAAACACCCCTGTCAGGTTTCTACACAGCTTTGTCAGGAGCGTGTTCGGCCTTTGTTCTTTCCGCTTGCCCCTTCGGGAGAAAGACGGTTAAACGACTTTGGTCGAGAAGTGTGACGTGTCTCGACGTGGCGGCAAAAATACCTACATAGGGGGTGGCCGGGATAACCCCGCCGATCCCACTGATACCAGACTTGAGGCGGCGACCGGCGATGGCCGACCATAAATACCTTTCCATTCGCGGTGCACGCGAACACAATCTGAAGAATGTCGATCTCGACCTGCCGCGTGACAGCCTGATCGTCATGACCGGCCTGTCGGGCTCCGGCAAATCGTCGCTTGCCTTCGACACCATCTATGCCGAGGGCCAGCGCCGTTATGTCGAGAGCCTATCGGCCTATGCGCGCCAGTTCCTCGAAATGATGCAGAAGCCGGATGTCGACCAGATCGACGGCCTGTCGCCTGCCATCTCCATCGAGCAGAAGACCACGTCGAAGAACCCCCGTTCCACGGTCGGCACCGTCACCGAGATCTACGACTATATGCGCTTGCTGTTCGCGCGCGTCGGCATCCCCTATTCGCCGGCCACCGGCCTGCCGATCGAAAGCCAGACGGTCAGCCAGATGGTCGACCGGGTGCTGGCGGTCGAGGAAGGCACGCGCCTGTTCCTGCTGGCGCCGATCGTGCGCGGCCGCAAGGGCGAATACCGCAAGGAACTGCTGGAGTTGCAGAAAAAGGGCTTTCAGCGCGTCAAGGTCGATGGCGTCTTCTACGAGATCGCCGATGTGCCGGCGCTGGACAAGAAGTACAAACACGACATCGACGTCGTCGTCGACCGCATCGTCGTGCGCGGCGACCTGGCGACGCGGCTTGCCGACTCCATCGAAACGGCGCTGAAGCTCGCCGAGGGGTTGGCGGTGGCAGAATTCGCCGACCGGCCGCTCGACGCCAGCCAGACCGGCGAGGACTCCGTCAACAAGTCGAAGAACGAGACGCATGAGCGCATCCTGTTCTCGGAAAAATTCGCCTGCCCGGTGTCCGGCTTCACGATTCCGGAGATCGAACCCCGGCTGTTCTCGTTCAACAACCCGTTCGGCGCCTGCCCGACCTGCGACGGTCTCGGCAGCCAGCGCGCCATCGACGCCAGCCTGATCGTGCCGGACGAGAACGTCTCACTGCGCGACGGCGCCGTCAGCCCATGGGCGAAGTCGACCTCGCCCTATTACGCGCAGACGCTGGAAGCGCTGGGCAAGGCCTACGGCTTCAAGCTCGGTGACAAGTTCAAAGACCTGACCGAAGAGGCAAAGGAAGCCGTTCTGCGCGGCACCGGCGAGCGCGAGGTCACCTTCCAGTATGATGACGGTCTGCGGTCCTACAAGACGACCAAGACATTCGAAGGCGTCATACCCAATCTGGAACGGCGCTGGAAGGAAACCGAATCCGCCTGGATGCGCGAGGAGATCGAGCGCTTCATGTCGGCGACGCCCTGCCCCGCCTGCAAAGGCTACCGGCTGAAGCCGGAAGCGCTGGCGGTCAAGATTGCCGGAAAACACATTGGCGAGGTCACCGAGCAGTCGATCCGCAGCGCCGACAAATGGTTCACCGACCTGCCGGCGCAACTCAACGACAAGCAGAACGAGATTGCTGTCAGGGTGCTCAAGGAAATCCGCGACCGGCTGCGCTTCCTCAACGATGTCGGCTTGGACTATCTGACGCTGTCGCGCAATTCGGGCACTCTGTCGGGCGGCGAGAGCCAGCGCATCCGCCTGGCCTCGCAGATCGGCTCAGGCCTCACCGGCGTCCTCTATGTGCTGGACGAGCCGTCGATCGGCCTGCACCAGCGCGACAATGCGCGCCTGCTCGACACGCTGAAGCACCTGCGCGACATCGGCAACACGGTGATCGTCGTCGAGCACGACGAGGACGCTATCCTGCATGCCGACTATGTCGTCGACATGGGCCCGGCCGCCGGCATTCATGGCGGCGAGATCATCGCCCAGGGCACGCCGCAGCAGGTGATGGCCAACCCGAATTCGATCACCGGCAAATATCTATCGGGCGCGCTTGAAGTGGCCACGCCAGGTGTCAGGCGCGAGGCGAAGAAGAACCGCCGGCTGAAGATCGTCGGCGCGCGCGGCAACAATCTGAAGAACGTGACCGCCGAAATCCCGCTCGGCACCTTCACCGCCGTCACCGGCGTGTCGGGCGGCGGCAAGTCGACCTTCCTGATCGAGACGTTGTTCAAGGCGGCGTCGCGGCGCATCATGGGCTCGCGCGAACATCCGGCCGACCACGACCGCATCGAGGGCCTCGAGTTCCTCGACAAGGTCATCGACATCGACCAGTCGCCCATCGGCCGCACACCGCGCTCCAATCCGGCCACCTATACCGGCGCCTTCACCCCGATCCGCGACTGGTTCGCCGGCCTGCCCGAGGCAAAGGCGCGCGGCTATCAGCCGGGCCGGTTCTCGTTCAACGTCAAGGGCGGCCGCTGCGAGGCCTGCCAGGGCGACGGCGTCATCAAGATCGAGATGCACTTTTTGCCCGACGTCTACGTCACCTGCGATGTCTGCCACGGCAAGCGCTACAACCGCGAGACGCTCGACGTCGTGTTCAAGGGCAAGTCGATCGCCGACGTTTTGGACATGACGGTCGAGGAAGGCGTCGATTTCTTCGCCGCCGTGCCCGGCGTGCGTGACAAGCTCGACACGCTGAAGCAGGTTGGCCTTGGCTACATCCATATCGGCCAGCAGGCGACAACGCTGTCCGGCGGTGAGGCGCAGCGCATCAAGCTTGCCAAGGAATTGTCGCGCAAGGCGACCGGCAAGACGCTCTACATCCTCGACGAGCCGACCACCGGCCTGCATTTCCACGATGTCGCCAAGTTGTTGGAAGTGCTGCACGAACTGGTCGACCAGGGCAACACGGTGGTGGTCATCGAGCACAATCTCGAGGTGATCAAGACCGCCGACTGGGTGCTCGATCTCGGTCCCGAAGGCGGCGACGGCGGCGGCGAACTGGTCGCCCAGGGTACGCCGGAAGCCATCGTGCGCGAAAAGCGCAGCTATACCGGGCAGTTCCTCAAGGAGTTGCTGGAGCGGCGGCCGGGGGGCAAGCGCGAAGCGGCGGAGTGATAGACGCACCGATCGAGCGCCTGGAGAGTTTCGAATGACATTCCGACAGGCGCTTGCCGGTGATCTCGACACAGTCGTCTCGCTGACGCAGGCCGCCTACGAGCATTACACACCTCTGCTAGGCGCCCCGCCGATCCCGGTCACCGAAGATTATGCGCCACGCATCGAACGCGGCGAGGTTTGGCTCTTGGAGCGTGGCTCGGATCTCGCCGGGCTGATCGTCATCGAGCGGCATCCCGAGCATGCAATGATCTTCAGCGTCGCGGTCTCCCCCGCCTTCCAAGGCAGGAAACTCGGCACGGCGTTGCTCGACTTCGCGGAGGAGCAGGCGCGCTCGTGGGGCATTCCGGAGGTTCGGCTCTACACCAATTCGCGTATGGAGCGGAACATCGCGATCTATACCGCCTATGGTTTTCGCGAAACCGGCCGCCGGGCCAATCCCCACCGGCCGGGGTGGATAGTGGTCGATATGGCAAAACCTGTCGGCGAGACGGCCTGATTTTTCTGAATTAGGGAGGACGACTATGAGCAAATCCGGAACAATCCGTTCAGGCATGGGTGGCTGGACTTTCGAACCCTGGGATACGTCCTTCTATCCGGACAAACTGTCGAAGGCCAAGCAGCTGCACTATGCCAGCCGGCAGGTGCCGAGCATCGAGGTCAACGGCACCTACTATTCCAGCTTCAAGGAGCCGACTTTCGTCAAATGGGCGAGCGAAGCCCCGGACGGTTTCGTCTATTCGCTGAAGGGCAATCGCTTCGTCACCAACCGGCGCGTGCTCGGCGAAGCCGGCGAATCCATCACGCGCTTCCTAGGCTCAGGCGTCGCGGCACTCGGCGAGAAGCTCGGGCCGATCCTGTGGCAGTTCGCGCCGACGAAGAAATTCGATGCCGACGATTTCGAGGCCTTTCTGAAACTGCTGCCGGAAAAACAGGACGGGGTGGCGCTGCGCCATGCACTCGAGGTGCGCAACGACAGTTTCATCGTGCCGGAATTCGCCTCACTCGCTCGCAAATACAAGGCGGCGATCGTCTATGCCGACCATGCCAAATACCCTGATATCGCCGACATCACCGGCGACTTCATCTATGCGCGGCTGCAGTCGGGCTCGGACGACAATCCCGACTGCTATACGCCGAAAGGGCTGGACGAATGGGCGGCGCGGGTGAAAACCTGGGCGGAAGGCAAGCAGCCGGCCGATCTGCGGCGGGCCGACCCGGCTTTCGACGCGCCGGTGAAGCCGCGCGACGTGTTCGCCTACTTCATCACCGAGGGCAAGGTGCGCGCGCCGTTCGGCGCCATGGCTCTGATGAAGCGGGTAAGCTGATCGGCTGAACGGTTCGCCCCTCGTCGCGGAAAATAGCGAACCGCTCCTCCCGCTTTGGGTTAATGCGATTCCGAACGTCCGAACGCGCAACAGCGCTTCAACCCAGAATTGCTCCAATCAACCGATGCGCGATATCTTCCGCCCCATCGTAACCTTATCGATACCACCTTGCTGCATAAATCCGGTTGGGCTCCGTCGTCGCGACAGGTAGCCGCGAGCAAGGACGAGGGCATGTCGCTCGACTACAATTCGCTTCTGCTGGCTGTCGGTTTTTCCGCCGCTTGCCTCGGCATGACTTTGTTCGGCATCTGGCTGACCGCGCGCTCGGAAAAATTCCTGCTGACTTGGGCGGTCAGCGTGCTTCTGATCGTCGCCGACGTCTTCGCCTACCAGGCCTATATCGACACGCCCGGACGCCTGCTTGGCCTCGCCACTTTCACCTTCCTGCTGCTTGGCTTCGCGACCATGCTGGGCGCCGCCCACCAATTCACGACCGGCCGCTCGCCACTGCCGCGCATCGCTATTGGCGCCGGCGTCTCGCTGGCGATCGCCTTGCCGCCGATGGCGCTCGGCTATGACGGGCTGGGCTTCATGCTGGAAAATGCCTTCGCCGCGCTGCTCCTGTTTGCGACGGCCTATGAATACTGGAAGGGGCGCACCGAATTCCCGGCGCCCATCATCGGCATTGCCGGGCTTTACACAGCCACTGCCATATCCTTCGTGCTGTGCTCCGGGGTGCTCGTCTGGGATGGCAGGCTGGTGCTCGGCCATGCGCCAAGCAACTGGGCCGAGGATCTCAGCCTGATCGTCGTCATCGCCTGCATGACAGGCATCGGCGCGCTGTCGCTGGCGCTCAACCAGGGACGCCTGGCACAGCATCACCGCCGCGAAGCGCTGACCGATCCGCTGACCGGCCTGCTCAACCGACGCGCTCTGTTCGACCTGCATGGCAAGACGCCGGTGGGCGTCTTCACCGCCGTGATCGTGTTCGATCTCGACGGATTCAAGGCCATCAACGACGAGTTCGGCCACGCCACCGGCGACGAGGTGCTGAAACTGTTTGCCAAGGATTTGACCGCCAATCTGCAGCCGGGCGACATCGCCGCGCGCATGGGCGGAGAGGAATTTGCGCTGGTCCTCGATCGCATCTTGCCTGAGAAGGTGGAATTCATAGCCGAGCGCATCCGGGCCAGTTTTGCCTCGCGACGGATCGACACCGAGACCCGCCTGCTGGCCTGCACGGTCAGCGCCGGCTACGCCTTCGGCAGCGAGGGCGGCACCAAATTCGACAAGGTGCTCAGCGCCGCGGACAAGGCGCTCTACGGCGCCAAGCGCGGCGGCCGCAATCGCGTGCTGGCCTTCCGGCGCGCCGGTTAGGCCGCCAGCACGATCTCGTTATAGGTATCGAGATCGACGTAGAAAACCTTGGTGATTTCGCCGATCAGCTCATCCTGCTGGTAGCCTTGGGAGCGCAGAATGTTGATGGCGGTGATGATGTCGACGCGCTCCGTCAGCCGTCGTTTCTGGTGGTCCTCGACGAACCGCTCCATAGCCCTATTCTCCTGGCAAGATTATCTGGACGCATTGACCGACAATCAGAACTGCGAGGGAAAGCTAGGGCGGCTTGCTTGCGTGGAACTTGCAGGCTGAGCCAGCGCATTCCCTCGATCTACAGAACCAGACTGATACGGAAGCGGCCGACTCACCGAGGCCTGACAAAGACTAGCATGCAGTATTGTGGGTGCCAGTGTTCTGCGCGGCTTCAGCAGAGAAAGACCGACGCGCGGCCTTTCTTCGTACACCGGAATAAGATGGTCGTTGGCGTGAAATGAAAGCCATTGCTTGGGGGCTCGAGCGAGCCTTCAGCTTGCCGCGGCATTGACCGCCAATTGCGCGGCGAAAGCCCGCTGGTAGGCCGGTCGTGCCTCGCCACGGGCAACATAAGCAGCCAGGTTCGGGTATTCGTTCAACAGGCCTGACATGCGCAAGCGCAGCAGAACCGACACCATCAACAGGTCACCGGCGCTGAACGCGCCGTCGAGCCAGTCGGCATCTCCCAGGCGAGCGGACAATTGACCCAGGCGGACGCGGATACGGTCCATGACCAGCGGCAGGCGTTCCTGAGCCCACGGTCGGTCGCGCTCTTGTATCCTGGCGATGGTCAGATCGAGGATTGGCGGTTCCACCGTGTTGAGCGCGGCGAACATCCAGCTGATCGCCCGCGCCCGGGCTTCGGGCGCCGGCGGCAACAGACCCGCATGCCGCTCCGCGATGTGAAAGACGATCGCCCCTGTTTCGAACACGGCAAGTTCGCCTTCCTCATAGGTCGGGATCTGGCCGAAGGGATGCAGCGCCAGATGCGCGGGTTGCTTCATGGCCTGGAAGGAGACGCGGCGAACGTCGTAAGATTGACCCACCTCTTCCAGCGCCCAGCGAACGCGCGTATCGCGTGCCAGTCCGTTGCCGCCATCAGGCGATTGTTCGAAGGCGGTAATCGTGGGGCTCATTGTGTCCTTCTCCTTGCACGCGCCGCCGGGATTCGGCGTCACATGGTAAAGACGGACGAGCGTGCCGGGAGGCTACATCGTTCTTCAAAGAAGTTGCAGAAAGGCAGATTGGGGGAATCGGTCGGGGTGTCGATAGAGGCATCGCCAAGACGTCAGACCCGTTGACCCGACGCGCTACACCGTCAGAAACTTCCTGACATCCGCGCGGTCGAGATCCTGCGCCGGGCCGGTATGGACGATCTGGCCGCGGTCCATGATGTTGACCTCGTCGGCGAGCTCGCGGCAGAAATCGAGATATTGCTCGACCAGAAGCACGGCGATGCCTGCCTGATCGCGCAAATAGCGGATGGCGCGGCCGATATCCTTGATGATCGACGGCTGGATGCCTTCGGTCGGTTCATCCAGCACCAGCAGTTTCGGCCGCATCACCAGCGCCCGGCCGATGGCGAGCTGCTGCTGCTGGCCACCGGAGAGATCGCCGCCGCGGCGGCCCAGCATCTGCTTCAGCACCGGGAACAGTTCGAAGACATGCGCAGGCACGTTGCGGTCGGCGCGCTTCAAGGGCGCAAAGCCCGACTCCAGGTTCTCGCGTACCGTCAGCAGGGGAAAGATCTCCCTGCCCTGCGGTACGAATGCGATGCCCGACCGGGCGCGATCATACGCCGCGCTCCGGTCGAGCGCCTTCCCCTCGAAGGCAACGCTTCCGCTCGTCAGCCGGTGGTGGCCGACGATCGATCTCATCAAACTGGTCTTGCCGACGCCGTTGCGGCCGAGCACGCAGGTGATCTTGCCGGCTCCCGCCTTCAGCGACACGCCGCGCAGCGCCTGGGCGGCGCCGTAGTGGAGCGTGGCATTGGAAACTTCGAGCATGTCAGCGCCTTTTCCAGAAGCGGAGGTACGACAGGTCGAAGCGATGGAATTGCACCCGCCACACCATGCTCATCTCCCCAGATAGACTTCGACGACGCGCTCGTCGGCCGAAACAAAATCGAGCGAGCCTTCCGACAGCACCGAGCCCTCATGCAGGCAGGTGACCTTGACGCCGAGTTCGCGCACGAAATGCATGTCGTGCTCGACGACGATGACTGAATGGTCGCGCGCAATGTCCTTGAGCAGGCGCGCGGTTTCCACGGTCTCGGCATCGGTCATGCCGGCGACCGGCTCATCGACCAGAAGCAGTTTCGGGTCCTGCGCCAAGAGCATGCCGATCTCCAGCCACTGCTTCTGACCGTGACTGAGATTGGCCGCCAGATCGTGACGCTTGTCGCCGAGCCGGATGACGCCGAGAATGTCGTCGATCTGCCGCGCCTCGCCGGCCGAGCGGCCATGGAACAGCGCCGGGAAGATCGAGCGCGGTCCCTTCAGCGCCAGCATCAGATTGTCTTCGACGCTGTGGCTTTCGAAGACGGTCGGCTTCTGGAATTTGCGGCCGATGCCCATCATGGCGATCTCGGCCTCGTCGTGGCGGGTGAGATCGACCTGGCCGTCGAAGAACACTTCGCCCTCGTCGGGACGCGTCTTGCCGGTGACGATGTCCATCATCGTCGTTTTGCCGGCGCCGTTAGGGCCGATGATGGCGCGCATCTCACCCTTGTCGAGCACAAGCGAGAGATTGTTGATGGCGCGGAAACCGTCAAAGGAGACCGAGACGCCGTCGAGATAGAGGATGGTGTTGGATTTCGACATCGCTCTACTCCGCCGGCTGCGGTTCGGCAGCGGAAGACGACCACTCGCCGGCGGTCCGCGCCGCTGCCCGCACGATCTTCGGCGACACGACTTCGGCATCCGTGCCAGCCTCTTCAGCCAGCGATGCCGCGCGCATCGCCCGAGCGTTACCGCGCCAAGAATCCCACATGCCGACGATGCCCTTGGGCAAGAACAGGGTGACGGCGACGAACAGGCCGCCCAGCGCAAACAGCCAGAATTCGGGCAGCACGCCGGTGAACCAGGATTTGCCGGCATTGACGAGCAGCGCGCCGACGATCGGGCCGACAATGGTGCCGCGCCCGCCGACGGCTGCCCAGATCACCACCTCGATCGAGTTGGACGGCTCGAATTCGCCGGGATTGATGATGCCGACCTGCGGCACGTAAAGCGCGCCGGCAATGCCGGCCATGACGGCCGAGACAGTGAAGGCGAACAGTTTGACGTTCTCCGCCCGCCAGCCAAGGAAGCGCGTGCGGCTTTCGGCATCGCGCACAGCCATCAGCAGCTTGCCGTATTTGGAGCCGACGATTGCCCAGGTGATGAAGACGGCAAGCGCCAGCATCACCGCGCTGGCGGCAAACAGCGCCGAACGCGTGGCGTCGGCCTGGACGTTGAAGCCCAGAATGTCCTTGAAATCGGTCAGGCCGTTGTTGCCGCCGAAACCCATGTCGTTGCGGAAGAAAGCGAGCAGCAGCGCATAGGTCATGGCCTGGGTGATGATGGAGAGATAGACGCCGGTGACGCGGCTGCGGAAGGCGAACCAGCCGAAGACGAAGGCAAGCAGGCCGGGCACCGCCAGCACCATGATGGCGGCGAACCAGAAATGGTCGAAACCGGTCCAGAACCAGGGCAGTTCCTTGTAGTTCAGGAACACCATGAAGTCGGGCAGGATCGGATTGCCGTAGACGCCGCGCGAGCCGATCTGGCGCATCAGGTACATGCCCATCGCATAGCCGCCGAGCGCGAAGAAGGCGCCGTGGCCGAGCGAAAGGATGCCGCAATAGCCCCAGACCAGGTCGAGCGCCAAGGCGAGCAGCGCGTAGCAGAGATATTTGCCGGTGAGCGCGACGATGTAAGGCGGAATATAGAACGCGCTGGTCGGCGACACAGCGAGGTTGAGCAGCGGCACGATGATGGCGGCAGCCAGCAGGATGAAAATGGTGATGGCGATGCGGCGGTCCGCACCGGCGGCGAAGAAGCGTCCGGTGATCATGCTTCCACCGCCCTGCCCTTGAGCGCGAACAGGCCGCGCGGGCGCTTCTGGATGAACAGGATGATCAGGACAAGCACGACGATCTTGCCGAGCACGGCGCCGGCATAGGGTTCCAGAACCTTGTTGACGATGCCGAGCGAGAAGGCGCCGACGAGCGTGCCCCAGAGATTGCCGACGCCACCGAAGACGACGACCATGAAACTGTCGATGATGTAGCCGCGGCCGAGATTGGGTGAGACATTGTCGATCTGGCTGAGCGCGACGCCGGCGATGCCGGCAATACCGGACCCCAGCGCAAAGGTCAGCGCGTCGACCCAGGGCGTCCGGATGCCCATCGAGGCGGCCATGCGGCGGTTGGCGGTGACGGCGCGCATCTGCAGGCCCCAGGGCGTGCGCTTCATGACATAGAGCAGAACGCCGAAGACGGTAAGCGCGAAGACCAGGATCCAGAGCCGGTTCCAGGTGATGGCCAACTGGCCGACATCGAACGAGCCCGACATCCAGGAGGGATTGCCGACCTCCTGGTTGGTCGGCCCGAAGATCGAGCGCACCGCCTGCTGCAGGACCAGCGAGACGCCCCATGTCGCGAGCAGCGTTTCCAGCGGCCGGCCGTAGAGAAAGCGGATGACGCCGCGCTCGATGATGAGGCCGACAGAAGCGGCAACCAGAAAGGCGAGCGGCAGCGCAATGACCAGCGACCAGTCGAACAGGCCTGGAAATGAGGTGCGGATCACCTGCTGGACGACGAAGGTGGTGTAGGCGCCGAGCATGACCATCTCGCCATGCGCCATGTTGATGACGCCCATGACGCCGAACGTGATGGCAAGGCCGATGGCCGCAAGCAGCAGCACCGAGCCGAGCGAAATGCCGTACCAGATGTTCTGGCCGGCATCCCACAGCGCCAAGCTCGAATTGATGCTGGCGATTGCTGCTGTCGCCGCATCCTTGACCGCGCCTTGCGCATTGGCTTCCACCGACGTGAGCAGCGACAGCGCATCGCGATCGCCGCGCGCGCCGATGAGCGCGATGGCCGCAAGCTTGTCGGCCTCGGGCTTGTCGGAGACCAGCACCGATGCGGCGCGCGCCTGTTCGAACAGCGCTTTGACCTTGGCGTCGGTCTCGGCGGCGATGGCCGCGTCGAGCGGCTCGATGTTGGCGGCATCGGGCGTCTTGAACATAGTGTCGGCGGCGGCAATGCGCACCGCCGGATCCTTGGCGCGCAGCGTCAGCGTGCCAAGCGCATCGCGGATGACGCGGCGCAGCGTGTTGTTGACTTTGATCTTGGTGAGGTCAGCCTTGGCGGCATCGCCGGTCTTTTCGCCGCTCAGCGGGTCGAGTAGCGCGACGCTGTCGCCGGCCTCATTGCCGACGAAGACCAGGGAATCGGCTTTGCGGATATAGAGATTGCCGTCGGCAAGTGCGGCAAGCGGCCGTTCAACCAGCGGATCGCCGGTGGCGGCAAGCTCGCGCACCACGGCCTCGGTGGCGGAGAAGCCGGTGCCGGTGGCGAATTTGGCGATGATGGCGCGCAGATCGGATTCGGCTGCGTTCGAGGGCAACAGGCTTGCCGCCAGGAACACCAGCATCAGACCTAGGGCACGCAATAGGGTCATCGTCTTCCGAAAGCTTCGCAAAGGTTTGAGGTTTTTGCCCGGGCGAACCGCGATAGGTTCGCCCGGGCCGCGGTCTCGTGTCGTGAGGCCACTCTGCGACACGAAGCCCCGGGAGGGATCAGTTCGTACCCTTGCCGCCGCACCTGCCGGTGGCGACGTTGAAGTTGCCGCAGGACAGAGGCGCGCGCCAATCGGAGATCAGGTCCTTGGAATCAGGCAGATAGTCGGACCATTCGTCGCCCATCACGAGGCCGGGCGTCTGCGACACGGTCTCGAACTGGCCGTCGGCCTGGATCTCGCCGATCAGCACCGGCTTGGTGATGTGGTGGTTCGGCATCATCGTCGAATAGCCGCCGGTGAGGTTCGGCACGGACACGCCGACCATGGCGTCGATGACCTTGTCCGGATCGGTGGTGCCGGCCTTCTCAACCGCCTTCACCCACATGTTGAAGCCGATATAGTGGGCTTCCATCGGGTCGTTGGTGGTGCGCTTGTCATTCTTGATGAACTTGTGCCAGTCGGCGATGAACTTCTTGTTTTCGGGCGTGTCGACGCTCTCAAAGTAGTTCCAGGCGGCGAGATGGCCGACCAGCGGCGCGGTGTCGAGACCGGCCAGTTCTTCCTCGCCGACCGAGAAGGCCATGACCGGGATGTCCTCGGCCTTGATGCCCTGGTTGCCGAGCTCCTTGTAGAAGGGAACGTTGGCGTCGCCATTGACCGTCGAGACAACGGCGGTCTTCTTGCCGGCGGAGCCGAACTTCTTGATCGCCGAGACTTCGGTCTGCCAGTCGGAAAAGCCGAACGGCGTGTAGTTGACCATAATGTCTTCAGCGGCGACGCCCTTGGCCTTCAGATAGGCCTCGAGGATCTTGTTGGTGGTGCGGGGATAGACATAGTCAGTGCCTTCCAGCACCCAGCGCTTCACCGAGCCGCCGTCCTCGCTCATCAGGTAATCGACAGCGGGGATCGCCTGCTGGTTCGGTGCGGCGCCGGTGTAGAACACGTTGCGCTCGCTTTCCTCGCCCTCATACTGGACGGGATAGAACAGGATGTTGTCGAGTTCCGAGAACACCGGCAGCACCGATTTGCGCGACACCGAGGTCCAGCAACCGAACACGGCCGCGACCTTGTCCTTCGAGATCAGCTCGCGCGCCTTTTCGGCGAAGAGCGGCCAGTTGGACGCCGGATCGACAACGACCGCTTCCAGCTTCTTTCCGAGCAGGCCACCCTTGGCGTTCTGCTCTTCGATGAGCATCAGCATGGCGTCTTTCAGCGTCGTCTCCGAAATCGCCATGGTCCCCGACAGCGAATGCAGAATGCCGACCTTGATCGTGTCTTCGGCGGCCTTGGCCGGAGACGACATCGACAGGCCGGCAGCGACCACGCCGGCCGAAAACATTTTTGTTATTGTCGCGAAATTACCCCTCATACCGAAGACTCCCCAGCTAGTTGATTGCACCGCTACACTGCAATGCAACAGCCGTGCCAAACGCAAAGGCCCGCTCGGAAAAAGGGGAATAGCACAACGTTATCAGGCTCCTATTATATTAGCCTAAAGAAAACAAAGGCAGCCGGTTAAAGATTGACTGAGGGAAATTTGCGCAGCGCACAAGGCTTTTGCCCAAGTTTTGCCCAAGTATGACAACTGCCTAGATTTTGAACTCCGCCAATGGCATGCGGACGAACAATATTGCGGCACGGCGCAAAAATGGGGCAAGCTCATCCCGCAAACGAGTGACCCGATGACATCCCGCATCTCCTGCATTTCCGGCTTCCTGCTGCTGATGGCAACGAACGGCGGCGCGCGCGCCGATTTCAGCGATGGCAAGCTGCCGGACGGCACCTATCACTGCGAAGTCTACCTGCTCGGCGCCTTCCTCAACCTCGGCGACATCACCATCAAGGGCAATGTCTATAGCGGCCCGGTGACGTTCGGCACCGCGTCGCAGGGCTACAACTATCAGATGAATGCCAATGGCGAGATCACCTGGCTCGGCCCGCTGGGCGGCTACACCAGCGGCGGCAACTCCGTCTCGATGACGCAAGCGACGCTGGACGGCGAGACCACCCCGTCATTCGACATCATCCTGAAGCAACCCGACGGCGCCTTCACCGCCTCGACCTGCACCAAGGGCTGAGCAGGCCAATCGGCCGGCTCTCGGAGGCAGTCCTGATGACTTCGCTGACTATTCCGCGTCGGGCAAACGCGTGATACCGTTTGCGGGTCGCTTGGAGCGGGGGGCTCGAATGTCCGACGTGCTGCGAAGAAAGCTCGCCTTGGCCAAATGTCGCGGGCCGCTGATTATGCCTGGCGATCGGGACTATGATCGTGCCCGAAGCGTATGGAACGGTGTCGTCGATCGAAAGCCCTCGGCTGTACTATACGCAGAAAATGTCGACGACGTTCGAAAGGCGATCGACATCGCGGCAAGTTGCGATGCGGTCCTTGCGGTCCGGGCAGGCGGACACAGCTTCCCGGGCCTGTCGACTTGTGACGCCGGGCTTCTGCTCGATCTGTCGCAACTCAATTCCACCCTGCTGAACGCAGGCGCCGGAACAGTCGAGGCCGGCGGCGGAGCCATGCTGCGAGATCTCGATGGAGCGACAGTTCCAGAGGGGTATGTGGTTCCGGCGGGCGTCATTTCTCACACCGGGGTCGCAGGCCTCACCCTTGGCGGCGGCATGGGTCGTATCAGCCGCGCCTACGGACTGACGATCGACAGCCTGATTGGGGCCGAGATCGTGACCGCCAACGGCAGTGTCACCTGGATAGATGCGGACTCGGATCCTGAACTTTTCTGGGGCATCCGAGGTGGCGGCGGGAACTTCGGCGTCGTCACTCGCTTCAGGTTCAAACTGCATCAGCTTGGCCCGGTGTCGGTTGGCCAGTGGAGCTACCCATTTGCCAGCGCGCGGCGGGCGATTACCGCCCTGGGCGATTTGGCTCGACAACGCCCGCGAGAGTTCTCGGTTGCCTTCACATTGGCCTCAATGAGCTTGGGCGTGACGGCCGTCTGGATCGGCGACAGCAGGCATGCGGAGCAGATGCTCTCACCTTTCGGCGAGCTTGCTGGCGCTGGCGAGGGAGCGATGGGCGCCATGCCGTTCATTGAACTGCAAAGCCGCAACGACGTTCATTTCGCCTGGTCGCGCCGGTATTACGCAAAAGGTGGGTTTTGGCAGGAGATCAGCGGCGAGGCGGTGGACGCCATGGTCCAGCAGACCGTCACCGCGCCAACACCGGATTCTGAACTCTATGTGACGCAACTTGGGGGCGCTGTTTCGGATGTGGCGGAAGAGGCCACCGCTTACTCCGGCAGGCAGGCCGGGTACTATTGGATTGCGGAGCCCGTATGGGACAATCCGGCAGACGACGAGCGCTGTATTGCCTGGGGAAGGGCTGCCGCCGAACAAATGGCCGATCCGTCGATGCAGGCAAACTACATAAACGAACAGGCCGATACCGCCATCGCGGCGGGCGCCTATGGGGCCGTTAAATATGATCGATTGAGGCGATTGAAATCCCGTGTTGATCCGACCAATCGGTTCCGCCTCAACCAGAACATCGTACCTTTGGCGGCCGCGCCGCGATAATTGCGGTTGAAGAAAGCTGCCCGCCATAGGTCGCCATCTGTACGGTCTCGAAACTGTTCTCTTTCTCTTTCTCTTTCTCTTTCTCTTTCTCTTTCTCTTTCTCTTTCTCTCTCTCTCTCTCTTATGTCATCTGGATGTATGTCATGCGGATGTTGCCGAAGCAGACTAGGCAGCGGTGCGCCGCAACATCCACCCTGAGAGGCAGACACCATGGCCAACGCACCGTCTTCATCCTCCCCCGTCATCCGCGAAATCATTGCCGAGCGCGTCTCGCGCCGGTCTGTTTTGAAAGGCAGCGTCGCCTCCGGCGCGCTGCTTGCCGGCGGCAGCTTCGTCGGCTCACTGTTTGCCGGCGAAACGCATGCCGCGGCAGCGCAGTCGACACTCGGCTTTCCCGAACTGAAGCGGGTCTACGACAAGACCCATGCCGCCGCCGAAGGCTATGGAACCACCATCGTCGCGCGTTGGGGCGATCCGCTTGCCGCCGGCCTGGCAGAGTTCGACGGCAACAAGGTTGCCGCCGACGAGCAGGAAAAGCGCTTCGGTTACAATTGCGACTACATCGCCTTCATGCCGCTGCCCAAGGGCACGGTCAATTCCGACCATGGCCTCCTCTGCGTCAACAATGAATACATCTCGCCCAATGTGATGTTTCCAGGGATGACCGAGGACGACGCCGGCAAGACGATGAGCAAGGAACAGGTCGATCTCGGCATGGCAGCCATGGGTCACTCGATCGTCGAGGTGCAGTTGAAGGACGGCAAATGGGAAACCGTGGCCGACAGCCCGCTCAACCGCCGCATCACGGCCAACACCGAAATGACGGTTTCCGGACCGGCCGCAGGTCATGCCCTGATGAAGACCTCGGCCGACGCCACCGGCACCAAGGTGCTCGGCACCAGCTATAACTGCAGCGGCGGCTTCACCCCCTGGGGCACGGTGCTGACCTGCGAGGAAGGCGTGTCCGACATTTTCGGCGGCGATCCAAAGAAAGCGCCGACCGCCGACCTTCTCGACCGTTATGGCTTTGACGGATCCGACATCTATGGCCGCGGCCGCTTCCATGACCGCTTCAACCTCGACAAAGAGCCGAACGAGGCCAACCGCTTCGACTGGGTGGTCGAGATCGATCCCTACGACCCGCAGTCCAAGCCGGTGAAGCGCACCGCGCTTGGCCGCATGTCGCATGAGGCCTCGACCGTCGTCCTCAACAAGGACGGCCGCGTCGTCGTCTATATGGGTGACGACGATTATTTTGAATACATGTACCGCTTCGTCTCTGCCAAGGCCTACGACAAGGCCAACCCGGCGGCCGGTGCCGATCTGCTTGATGACGGCGTGCTGTCGGTCGCCCGCTTCGATGCCGACGGCTCGATGACATGGCTGCCGCTGGTGCACGGCCAGGGCAAGCTCACCGCCGAGAACGGCTTTGCCGACCAGGCCGAGGTGCTGCTGAAGGCGCGCTTCGCCGCCGACGCGCTGGGCGCCACCCCGATGGACCGGCCCGAGGACATCGAGACCAATCCGGTGACCGGCCGCGTCTACGCGGTGATGACCAAGAACAAGAAGCGCGACCAGTCGAAGGTCAATCCGGCCAACACCCGTCCCGAAAACCTGTGGGGCCACATTGTCGAACTGATCCCGCCTGGCGGCCGTGGCGCGGATGCCGACCATACGGCGGAAAAATATGCCTGGGACCTGTTCGTGCTCTGCGGCAATCCAAAGGACGCAAAGATCGGCGCCACCTTCCATCCGGATACGTCGGACAATGGCTGGTTCGTCTGCCCCGACAACATCACCTTCGATCCGGCCGGCCGGCTTTGGGTGGCGACCGACGGCGCCAATGATTTCGACCTGCCGGACGGCGTCTATGGCGTCGACACGGAGGGGGCGGCGCGCGGCCTGCCGAAACTGCTGTTCACCTGCCCACACGGCGCCGAGGCAACCGGGCCGTGCTTCACGCCAGACGGAACGACGCTGTTCCTGTCGGTGCAGCACCCCGCGGAAGATGCGGAGACGCTCGACAAGGTGCAGACGCTGTGGCCCGACTTCAAAGACGGCCAGTTGCCACGGCCTTCCGTCGTCGCCATCCGCCGCAAGGACGGACAGCCGGTCGGCGCCTAGTCAATCTCGGGAGAAAAAAGTGCGGAACGCGCCCATGCGCGTTCCGCGTAGCGGTCGGGGAGGATGGCTCAGATCGTCTTGGCCGACATTTGCGATGCGATGTATTCGGCCTGGCGGGTCGCCAGCGACACGATCGTCAGCGTCGGGTTTTCCGCCGCCCCCGGTCGTGAACTGGCTGCCGTCTGGCACGAACAGGTTCTTGATGTCGTGCGCCTGGGCCCGACATGGATGAGCTGGCGCCGAAACGCGAAGCGGCATGAGAAGCTAGCCTTCTGCCGCCACGTCGAGCCCGAGCCGCGCCATGTCGGTGAACAGCGCCTGGCGCTCGGAATAGGCCGTCTGCTCCTCTGTCACGATGTTGTCGACGACGGTCAGCAGCGACAGCGCGCGGGCGCCGAAATGCGCCGCGATGCGGTAGAGCGCGCTGGTTTCCATGTCGACGGCGAGCGCGCCGAGCGCCTGTGCTTCAGCGAATCGAGCGCGCCCTTCCGGGTGATAGAATATATCGCTGCAGATGGTCAGCCCTGCCCGATGGTCGATGCCGAGTTGAGCGGCGCGGGCCAGCGCGTGCGCAAACAGGCCCGGATCTGGTCCGGCGGCGGCATCGTAGAGGCCGAAGACCTGGCCGCTTCGCTCGCTTTCGGCGCGCACCGATTGTGAAATCACCAGGGAGCGCAGCGGCACGCCGGCGGTCAGGCCACCGCAGGTGCCGGTGCGGATCAGCGTTTTGACGCCGTGGAAATCCAGGAGCTCATGCACATAGATCAGGAAGGACGGCACACCGATGCCGGTGGCCTGTATGCTGATGGGCCGGCCGCGATAGAGGCCGGTAAAGCCCAGCGCGCCCCTGCGGCGGTTGACCCAGCGCGGTGCCTCAAGAAACGTCTTTGCCATCCACTCGGCGCGCTGCGGATCGCCCGGCAACAGCACGGTTGCGGCATAGTCACCCTTGGCTGCCTCGTTGTGCGGCGTCACGACATGCTCCCCAAAACCCGCCGCCCGTTTCGCCTGCAATCATGGCAGCGTCACGTCATTGCGCAAGCGGTGAATTAGGTGACTCTAAGATTCAAGCACGTCCTTGACGACAGTGGCCAGTTGTTTGAGCGAGAACGGCTTCGGCAGGAAGCCGAATTGCGCGTCGGGCGGCAGGTTTCGGGCGAAGGCATCTTCGGCATAGCCGGACACGAAGACAAACTTGATGTCGGGCTGGCGCTTGCGCAATTCGCCAAGCAGCGTCGGGCCGTCCATTTCCGGCATCACCACGTCGGACACGACGATATCGACCTTGCCGCCGAGCGCTTCGAAGACTTCCAGCGCCTCGACGCCTGAGGACGCCTCATGCACGGTGTAGCCGCGCGAGGTCAGCGCCCGTGAGCCGCCCATGCGCACGGCGTCCTCATCCTCGACCAGGAGCACGGTGGCCGACCCCGACAGATCCTTGGCGGTGTCGGCGGCTTTCACCGGGGCTGCCGGCGCTTCGCTTGCGTCGCCGGGCTTTTTCGCCTCGACGATGTGGCGCGGCAGGAAGATGCGGAAGGTCGAGCCCTTGCCGACTTCGGAATCGCAGTAGATGAAGCCGCCGGTCTGCTTGATGATGCCGTAGACCATCGAAAGCCCCAGGCCGGTGCCCTTGCCGACCTCTTTGGTGGTGAAGAACGGTTCGAAGATCTTCTTCAGCACGTCCGGCGCAATGCCGGAGCCGGTGTCCTCGACCTCGACCAGGACATAGTCGGCCGGGGTGAGCTCGCGGTAGGAAAAGCTCTTGCATTCCTCGGCGGTGACATTGCGGGTGCGCACGGTGAGCTCGCCGCCGGCCGGCATGGCGTCGCGCGCATTGACAGCGAGATTGACCACCACCTGCTCGAACTGGCCGATGTCGACCTTGACCGGCCACAGGTCGCGGCCGTGGTCGACCTTGAGCTTGATGTCGTTGCCGACCAGGCGGGCAAGCAACATCCTGAGATCTGCAAGCACGTCGGTGAGATTCAACACCTCCGGCCGCAGCGTCTGCTTGCGCGAGAAGGCGAGGAGCTGCCGCACCAGCGAGGCCGCCCGGTTGGCGTTCTGCTTGATGTTCATGATGTCCGGGAAGGACGGGTCCGACGGGCGGTGGTTGGTCAACAAAAGGTCCGAGGCCATGATGATGGCGGTCAGCACATTGTTGAAATCGTGGGCGATGCCGCCGGCGAGCTGGCCGACCGCCTGCATCTTCTGGCTTTGCGCCATCTGGCCCTCGAGCGCTTTCTGCTCGGTGGTGTCGACGGCATAGACGATGGCAGATTCCTCCGCCCCTTCGCCGCCGGTGCCGTCGGCGACCGCGTTGACGTAGAAGCGGATGTGGCGTTCCTCATTGCCGGGCAGCAGCGTGTCGATCGGCTCGATGTCGGCCTGCCTCAGCCGCGCTTTCTCGAAGGCGGCGGCGAAGGCCGGGCGGTCGCGCTCATGGATCACCGTATCCAGCCGCACGCGGCGGTCGACGGCATCGCGGTCAACGACGGAGGAAAACAGCGACAGGAACGGCGCGTTGGTGCGCAGGATGCGGCCGCTGGCGTCGACGCCGGCAATCGCCATCGGCGTCGAGTTGAAGAAGCGGGTGAAGCGCACTTCCGACGCCCGAAGGTCGGCGGATGCATCCTCGCCCTGGGTGCGGTTGAGCACGATTGTACGCGTCGGGCCGTTGGTCCCCTCGCGGCTGGCCGAAACCCGGTGCATGAAGCGCACCGGCAGCGCTTCGCCGGTCGTCGTGGTCAGATCGAGATCGATGACCGCGTTGCGGGTGGTGCCGGGATCGGCCTTGACCGAGCGCACCAGCGCCATGCCGTCGCCGGCGACGATTTCCGGCAGCGTCACCGCGCCAGGCGTGAAGCTCGCGAGATCGATGCCCAGCCATTCGGCGAGCGTGGCGTTGATGTAGGTGACGCGGCCCTCCTGGTCGGCCGAGAAGAAGCCGGCCGGGGCGTGGTCGAGATGGTCGATGGCCTTTTGCAGGTCGAGGAAGAAACGTTCCTGCTCGGCCCGTTCCTGGGAAATATCGGCAAGCTGCCAGGCGAGCATGGGCAGACGCTGGCCGGGAACGCTGAAGGTGCGGGCCCGCGCCCGGTACCAGCGTGCGCCTGGTTCGGCGCCCGGCCGGATCGACTGCGCCAGCCGGAATTCGCCGTCGCCGGCCTGGCCGTCGCGCAGGCCCGAGGCCAGCCGGTATATGGTCACCGAGGCTTCCGGAACATCGGAAAGCAGGCCTTCGACTGTCTTCAGGTCGGCTGCCGACGCAGCCCCCGTCATCTCGGCATAAGCCCGGTTGGCGTAGACGACACGGCCCTTGGTGTCGGTGACGATCAGGCCCTGCGACATCGAATCGACGAAGGCCTTCGACAGTTCGTCGCCGGTCGACCGCGGCGCGATCTGAATGAAGCCGATGGCCGTGGCGAACAGGAAGCCGACGCCGATCATGGCAAGCACGCCCAGCATGCCGAGCAGGAAGGGATCGCCAAGACGCTCTCGGAAAATGCCGAAAACGATCGCGGCCCCGGTCAGGACGATGATGAAGACGATGAGCCGGGTAACCGCGCCCGGCCGCGTGTTCTGGTCGACGATCGGTACCGGATAGAAATCGCCGCGCGTTTCCCTGGCCATATGCCCCCTGCTCGTGAATTCCTGATATCCGACACCGCCCCGGCCGGTTGAATCACATTCTCCTAATCCGGAAAAGGCCTTGGCGGCAAATGTCGGATAAAAATGACGTGCCGGCGTTTCAAGCTGTTCACGAAGCGTGAAGGCAACTTGCGGTGTCTGGTCGCAACGGTCTAGTGTCGCTTCCACTTCAAAAACCGATTTGGGGGCACCGATGCAGTGGCTGGATAGCGTGGCGGGTCCTGGATATGCCGCAGCGCTGCTATGGACGTTTGCCGCCCTTGTCCTGCTGGTCATCGTGCTCGTCATCATCAGGCTGGTCCGCAACCTGACCTTCGGCACCTTCGTTGCCGGCGGCAGGAACCGCAAGACGCGGCTGGCCGTCATGGACGCCACCGCGGTCGACAGCCACCGCCGGCTGGTGCTCATCCGTCGTGACGATATCGAACACCTCATTTTGATCGGCGGCCCGACCGACGTTGTGGTCGAGCGCGACATCAGGCTGGCGGCGCCACGCCGTCCGGCTTTGACCGGCGATGGCGGCCAGCAGCAACAGGCGCCGCGTCCGCGCGCCGCACAACCCGCGTCCGCTCCACCCGCAAGACAGGCGCCATCGCCGCAACCGGTAAAGGCTGCTCCGGCCGCCCTTCCGCCCCGCCAGGCAGCACCGGCGCCAAAACCAGCCCCAACCTACCAGGCGAGCAATGTGACACCGCTGCCGGCTTATGGCGCGGCCGCCAATACCGCCCGGCAGGCCCCGCCGCCACCGAAGCGCGAGTCGATCGACGACACGCTGATGCGGGAACTTGAGGTCTCGCTCGACGATTCGCACGCCAGCAAGCCGGCAAGCAGGCCGGCAGCGACAGTTCCGGCTTCGCTCGATGACGAGATGACCAAGCTGCTCGGCGAACTCGCCAGCCAGAAGCGATAATCAGAAATAAAAGGCCAGAGACCTGCGATCCAAAACATTGCTGCTGGCAATGCACGAGCCGCAAGTCTCAGTCGTCGCAATCCGTCAGACATCCGGGGCAAGCACGCGGTGCTTCCGATCGGCGGCCCAAAGAGATTGCCGAGATTTGCGGCGCGGCCCAGTTGGTGCAGTACCAAGGACGACCTAGGCCTTGATTTGGAAGCCGAGTGAACTCGATAACTCCCGGTGGGCTTCAATCTGCTGCTGCAGCAACGCGATTTTCTGTTCCAGCATGCCGACGGCATCGGCTCCGGCGACAAATCGGCGGGGCAGCTCCGGCTGATTTACCAAGGTAATCAAGGCTTCAGCGAGTCTGGCGGGGTCGCCGCTTTGCTGTCCGTTGGCGGATTTCCAGAAGGCCATATGCTGGCCGCGCCGTTCGTCATAGTCGCTGATCGAAGTCGGGGCGTACTGTGTGGATTCATCGGTAAGGAGCTCGGTACGGAAGAAGCCCGGATTAACGATCATCGTTTCGATCCCGAACGGGGCCACTTCTCCCTGCAGCGATTCCATCCAGCCATCGAGAGCGAACTTCGAGGCCGAGTATGCGCTGCAGAATTCAAAGCCGAGCAAACTGGCCGTGGAGGAGATCGAGATGATCCGGCCGGACCTTTGCCTACGCATCACAGGCAGGACAGCGCGGGTAACGCTCATCGGGCCGATCAGACTGCTGGCCAGTTGCAGATCGATTTGGGTCGGGGTCAATTCCTCGAAATAGCCCGCATAGAAGTTCGCGGCATTGTTGACCAGAATATCGATGCGACCGAAGTGTTCAACGGCCGCCTTGACTGCGGCCTCGGCATCAGCCGGCTTGGTCACGTCCAGTGTGACAACCAGCATATTTTCCGATGGGCCGATCGCCTTGGCGACGCGCTCCGGATTGCGGCCAGTCGCGACGAGCTTATCGCCCGCGGCAAGCGCTGCCTTGGCAAAATCAAGGCCCATGCCTCGACCGGCCCCGGTGATCATCCATACCTTGTTCATGATAGTTCCCTTGATTGTCAGGTATTTATCGTCGCTCTAAGCAGTGGCCTTCTGCCGTGGCGCTTCGCGATCATCATTGATGCTGAACCAGCCCGTTGCGAACTGAATGCGGTCCCAGAGGTTGGCCGGGAGGGCGATTTCAGGAACTTTCGTCGTCCTGATCTCGGTCTCGATCAGTCTTCCGTTGCCATGCTTCGAAAGCTCCACCCATTCCGGGTTCATCACCAGCCCTTGACCCACCGCCACGAGTGAAAGGCCCATATCCAGCGCACGCTTCGCCTGTTGCGGCGTTCTGAGCTGGCCAGCCGCGATAACCGGAACGCGTCCGGCAACTTTCGCGGCGACGAGTTCGGCGATGGTACGGTTATCGGTGTCTTCGGCCGGCTTCGCTTGGAGCACCTCCGACAACGAGGCATGGATGTAGTCCACTCCGCAGTCGATGAGATGCTTGATGAGGGCGCAGGTGTCGCTTAAGCGGAGGCCGTCTTGTTCCGGCTCCTCGGGCGAAACCCGATATCCCAGAAGGAACGGTCGCTCCGCATGTTTCGCGATGACCCGCTTTACTTCGCGGACCACGGCGAGCGGGAACCGCATCCGGTTTTCCAACGTGCCGCCCCACGCGTCGTCGCGTTGATTGTAGTGTGGCGAGAAGAAATTCTGGATCAGGAAGCCGTGAGCACCGTGGAGTTCTATGCCGTCGAAATCTGCCTCGATGGCTCGGCGGGTCGCATCACCGAAAGCGGAAATTACTTCAAGGATTTCGGCATCGCCCAACGCGCGAGGTGTAACGCCGCCCGGATTGAAAAGGCCCGGAGGAACCTGCACCGCGCTCGCGCCAACCACGTCCGCGCCAGGGATAAGGTCCGGCACGGCCTTGTTGCCCGCGTGGAAAATCTGGAGAACGGCTGGCGCGCCTCCGCTTTTGGCAGCGTCCGCCAGACGACGGAGGCTTGGCATGAACCTGTCGTCATAGGAAGCAAATTCACCCGTGAAGCCGATGCCATTCGGCATGACATGCGTGCAGCCCGTCAGAACCAGACCGACGTCCTTCACCCGACGGCGATAGTACAAGACCTCCTCATCGGACACTGTTCCGTCGTCGTTCGCCGACCACGTCGTCATCGGAGCCATGACGATCCGGTTTCGCAAGGTGATTCCATTGGCGAAGGTAAATGGTTCAAAGAGTGTGGGGGCGGTCTGCATGGTGAAACGTCTCTCTTGATCGCCGCTACGACGGCTGTGAGACGCACAGATAACGATGACGACAAACATTGATTAGTCGCTATAATCTGCATGAAGTCAGAAATGGGATTGATAAATGCGTCAGGGTGATTTCAGCGAACTTGCAGCCTTCATCGCCGTCGCCGAGGCTGGCAGTTTCACACGCGCGGCCGCCAAGCTGGGGCTTTCCCAATCCGCTGTCAGCTATTCAGTCAGGATGCTGGAGCAGAAGCTGGGGGTGCGGCTGATCTCTCGCACTACCCGAAGCCTGTCGCTGACGGACGCCGGGCAACGCATGCTGCGAAACCTCCGTCCGGCGTTCGATCACATCGAAAGCGAAATCGCAGCCGTCACCGCACTTCGCGACAAGCCTGCGGGTACGATCCGCATCACGACGTTTCGCTATGCCGCCACAAGCGTGCTCTGGCCCGTCGTCACCAAGTTCTTGGCGGAATACCCTGATATCGAAATGGAAATCATCCTTGACGAGGGCCTCACCGATATTGTGGCGGACCGGTTCGACGCGGGTATCCGGGTGGGTGAACAGATCCAGAAAGACATGGTGGCCGTCAGGATCGGTCCGGACCTGCGTATGGCCGTCGTCGGGTCGCCATCCTACTTCGCGAACCACAAAATCCCGCAAACACCGCGCGAGCTCGGGGAACACCGGGGCGTGAGTTACCGGCAGACTACTGGAGGTGGATTGTACGCATGGGAGTTCGAGCGCGACGGAGAAGAACTCCAAGTCAGGATGAATGGGCCGCTCATTTTGAATGATGGACTCATGCTGGAAGCCGCAGCCTTGGACGGGCTGGCGCTCGCCTACACGTTCGAAGATCAGGTCTCGAAACATATTGCGGACGGCCGACTGATCCGAATCCTGGAAGACTGGTGCGCGCCTTTCCCTGGCTATCACCTCTACTATCCGAGCAGACGTCAGCACACGGCAGCGTTTGCCTTGTTCGTCGAAGCGCTTCGTTTCAAAGGCTAGAGCGGGCTTGGACCTAACGCCATGAAGTGCGTCCTGGTCCCGTGCGGCGCCTTCGCTTTGGGGCGCACGGGATCCAGACCAGTTCATCCTGTGGTGGTCTAAACGATGTTGAAAGGCATCTGCCGTACCGGCTTGCCTGTCAGCCGCGAAATGGCATTGGCAAAAGCGGGGGCCAAAGGCGGCAGGCCGGGTTCGCCCATGCCTGTCGGGGCTTCAGCGCTTGGTACGATGTGGACGTCGAATTCCGGCACATCGGTTATCCTTGCCACCGTGTATTCGCTGAAGTTGCTTTGCTCCACAACACCGTCCTTGAGGGTGATTTCAGAGCCCGCAAGGCAGGCTGAAAGACCCATGATCGCCGCGCCTTGCACCTGTGCTTCGACTGTCCGGGGGTTGACGGCCAGATTGCAGTGAACCCCGGCGGTGACCCGATGCAGCTTCGGTTGCCCATCGACGACGGAGGCTTCAACCACGTATGCCACCACGGACGAAAAGGATTCATGCACCGCCACGCCCCAGGCCCTGCCTTCCGCCAAGGTCTTGCTGCCGTAGCCGCTTCTGTCCACGGCGAGTTGCAGGGCATCGCGATGACGAGTGTGCTCCTCGCCAAACATCTTCATACGGTATGCGACCGGGTCCTGCTCGGTGGCGCGCGCTATATCGTCGAGCAAGGTCTCCATAACGAAAGCCGTATGGGTGGAGCCAACGCTGCGCCACCAGAGAACGGGCACGTTGGCAACGGGATGATGCACTGTCAGGCGCATCGGAAGAGGGTAAGGGTTCCGCATTCCTTCGGTCGTGGCGGCATCGATGCCGTTCTTCACCTGGAATTGCTCGAACACCGTTCCCGTCAGTATGGACTGGCCAACGATGGTATGATCCCAAGCCAGTACTTTGCCCTGCTTGTCAAAGCCGATGCGGGCACGATGAAGGTGCGTCGGGCGATAGTAGCCGCCCTTCATATCGTCCTCGCGGCTCCAGAGCATGCGCACCGGTGCATCGATCCCTGCCGCCTTGGCGGCCTTGGCTATTTGGCAGGCCTCCATTGCCGTGTCGCTGCTGCTCGAGAAGCGTCGACCAAAGCCGCCGCCCGATGTCAGCACGTTTACCACGACCTGCTCCGGCTTGAGGCCGAGCACGTTCGCGGCAACGCCGGCGTCGAGCCCGGCACTTTGGCTCCCCATCCAAATCTCGGCACGATCGTCGGAAAGCCGAACCGTACAGTTCAGCGGCTCCATGGCCGCGTGAGCCAGATACGGGAACACGAACTCGGCATCCAAGGTGAGCGGTGCTGTGTCCATGGGTGCCATATCCGCGTCGAAATGGCGCGGGCCAGATCGAGTCGCCATTTCGCGAAACTGAGCAAGCTGCTTTTCGCTATCGACCTTTTCAATCGCCGATGTGTCCCATTCTATCTTCAGGGCATTACGGCCTTGGCTGGCCTGCCAATATCCGTCGGCGATAACAGTTACGCCCTCGGCACCGCGGTCCAACGGAATCCGCAAAACAGCTCTTACGCCCGTTATCGAACGGGCCGCGCGGTCGTCCAGGGAGGCAATCTTCGCTCCGAACACCGGTGGGCGAGCGACAACGGCCGTCAGTTGTCCCGGGAGCTTGAAATCGATGCCAAAACTCTGCTGACCGCTGCTCTTGGCTTTTGCGTCCAAACGCTGCGTGGGCTTGCCGATAATGCGGAAATCCTTGGGGTCCTTCAGCGCAATCTTCTGGGGCACCGGCAGGGTCATGGCCGCCTCGGCGAGCTCACCGTAACCGAGTTTGCGACCATCGGAGGCAAGGACCGCACCCGCCTCGGTCCGCAGCGTAGCAACCTCCAGGTTCCAGCGGGCGGCCGCCGCAGCAAGGAGCATGGCGCGGACGCGGGCACCGAGTTCGCGATACTGCGTAAAGCTGTTCTTGATCGTGTTCGAACCGCCGGTGAGGTGCATGCCGAAAAGCGGATCGACGTAGGCCGCGTCATTGGTGCCGAGCTGGCTGCGCACCAATCTCCAGTCCGCGTCGAGCTCTTCGGCAAGGATCATTGGCAATGCCGTCTGAACGCCCTGGCCGAACTCCAATCGATTGATCGTGACCGTCACCTCGCCGTTTGGCGCGATTTGGACGAATGCTGAGGGTTGCTCGGTAGGCTTCAAGCCCGCGTCAGCGGCGTTGGTGGACTGCGCGGCGGCAAGATGGGGGAAAACGCCGACGGCCAAACCGACGGCTCCCGCCATTTTAAGGAAACTCCGGCGCGGCATCGCCGGGACAACCGTTGAGCGTCCTTTTTCTAGCATGTGCTGCAGGGCACGCGGCAGTTGGCTATATTCTAGGTTCGGGTTAGGCAACATACGGAGCGTCTCCTTTAGACGAGAATGCTGGCAGCGTCGGCTATGGCGGCGCGGATACGGACATAAGTTCCGCAGCGACAAATGTTGCCCTCCATTGCAGCATCGATCTCAGCGACAGTCGGCTGCTTGCCTTTTGGGAGGGACGCGAGGAACGCCGTGGCGCTCATGATCTGACCGCTCTGACAGTAGCCGCACTGGACCACGTCGTTCTTCACCCAAGCGGCATGAACAGCGGCACCAATGCGGTCGGTGCCGTCGGTCACCTTTTCGATCGTCGTGATTTTCGCCCCCTCCGCAGCGGAAATAGGCGTGCTACACGAGCGGACAGCCTCCCCGTCGAGATGAATTGTGCAAGCGCCGCAAAGCGCTGCGCCACAACCAAACTTGGTTCCCGTCAGGCCGAGCGTATCACGCAGGATCCAAAGGACGGGAGTTTCGGGGTCGGCATCGACCTCGTGCTGACTGCCGTTGATATTCAGTGTGATCATAGCTTGGTCGGTCTCCTATAGTTTCTTCGGCTCTGCTCCTTGCCGGAGGCTTTTCAGTTGGTCGTTAGAACCAATCGTCACCAAGGCGGGTGCCAACGCCAACCCGAGAGATGAACATGTGCCGTTGGCCAAATGCCTATTCTCCAGGCGACGATAGCCAGGCCTGCGGCAGAGGATTAGATTGCGCAAACTGCATGTGGCTAGAAACACCGCTTCTGAATGCGAGGCGTGTTTAAGGACAGTCACGTCAGTTTCGTCGGGCGCGAGACATCACCTTCCAAGTGAGTTCGCCCACAATCAGCCATGTGTGGGCCGATCGCCCCTACTGGGATAGGGACTTCAGGTAGGCGATGATATTCTGCCGATCTTCAGCCTTGGGCACGCCCATCGTCATTGTGGTCTTCGGCACGACATCGCGGGGCGCTGCAAGGAACCGATCCAGCGTCGCCTCGTCCCACACCAGTCCTGATGCTTTCATGGCCGCCGAATAGCGGACGCCCTCCACCGTGCCTGCGGTGCGCCCAATCACGTCGCCGAGGCCAGGTCCCACCTTCATCTGGTCGGTGGTCGAATGACAGGCGGAACAGCGCTGAAACGCTTTTTGTCCCTGGGCCGCATCTCCCTCTGCAGCGGCGGAGACTATTGTTGACAGAAGGACCAGAGAAGAGCCCGCAACAGAAACCATCATTTTTATCATGCGTCTTCTTCCAGGTGAGTAGGCTGTCAAAGGCCCGAATGGATCGCGGATTTCCGCACTTCAGCATCGTTGCTGGCGGCGCTGTTCGTGCAAAAAGCATGCGAGCCACCGATGAACCAAAAACTGAAGTCGATGGCGTTGACGTTCACGGACGACGATACCTCGCTAACCGACCGACGGTTAGGAGCTATTATTTGCATGAGCCTAGAAACGGGATTTCTGAATGTGCGAAGGAAACCGCATTCGGATCTCGAAATACATTATTTCAAGCCGCTTCTTTGACTCGTGGGATATCTCCCCAAGCATCGGCACGGCGGGTTCCCGTCCCTATTCCAGGATTGATGAAATTTCACGGAGACGACACACGGCCCGACTTCAACACGCGGACTGAATCCGCACGGCTGTGCGCTGGTCCACGAGATGCGCTGAACCAAGCGCATGACGATCTGGTTTCGAAGTCACATGGATATCGAGGATAATAACGATTGAAGCGACATTTTCTGATGTTTCGGGTGTTATCGGCCGGATTTACCGGCAGCGCTTGACCCGGCCAATGGCGTTTTGCCATTCAGGAAATGTGCGGACTGTGTGGTGGCTCTGCTGCATGCTTCACCAATCACACGTCAGATGTTGTACTGCTCAAAAACGTCGCCCCGTCTTTGCTGAACGCCTGTTTATGACCTTTAGGGATGAGCGTTTCGTCGGATGAGGTTTCCGCCCGTCACGACATGGCAAAAAACAAAAATGGCCGGGAATCCCGGCCATTTTTGAATTGCTGCCCTGCGGCTGCCTCTCAATCGTCGCGATAGACTTTCTCGCGGCGCTCGTGGCGCTCCTGCGCTTCGATCGACAAGGTCGCGATCGGGCGCGCGTCGAGCCGCTTCAGCGCGATCGGCTCGCCGGTTTCCTCGCAATAGCCGTAAGTGCCTTCATCGATGCGTTGCAGCGCCGAATCGATCTTTGAAATGAGCTTGCGCTGGCGGTCGCGGGCGCGAAGCTCGATGGCGCGATCGGTTTCCGAAGAAGCCCGATCTGCGAGATCCGGGTGGTTGGCGTTTTCCTGCTGCAGGATTTCGAGAGTTTCGCGCGCTTCGCGCAGTATGTCGTTCTTCCAAGTGACGAGCTTCAAGCGAAAGTAAGATTTCTGCCGCTCGTTCATGAACGGCTCGTCTTCGGAGGGTACGTAATCGGCGGTAGAGATATCGTTCATTCGACTCACCCAACAACCCCAAATTTTGCGCTTATATATTCGCGCGGAGGGGGCTGCACAAGCGTAATCGGCGCGCGTTTCACGCAATTGTTAATGCCGTACTGGCGAGGCGCGGCAAAGCCTTCCACAGCAAGGGCGCGCGCGAATTCGCACATGATTCGTTGCGCTTGGGTGCCGCCGCCCATTGTGCGGCAGGCCGTTCTCGTGGCTAATCCATTGTGTCATTTGATAGGCAGCACGCCATGGGGGGTCCGGTGAGCAGACTGTATCTGTTGCGGCATGCCAAGGCTGGCTGGGCCCTGCCCGGCGTGCGCGACTTCGACCGCCCGCTCGACGCATCGGGCATTGCCGATGCCGAAACGATGGGCACAGCCATGCGTGCCCGCAACTACATTCCCGATATCACGCTCTGCTCCAATGCCAAGCGAGCGCGCCAAACGCTGGAGGGCATCGCCGGCCACACCGATACCGGCCGGGTGCTGTTCTTCGACACGCTCTACAGCGAGGACGCCGCCGGTTACCTGGGCATCATCCGCGGCAATGGCGGCCCCGGCTCGCTGCTGGTCATCGGCCACAATCCGATGACGGAAGACCTTGCCATGGCGGTTTCCGGCAATGGCGACGAGGCGGCGCGGGCCATCATGAACCATGGTTTCCCGACCTCCGGCCTTGCCGTCGTCCGCTTTAACGGCGCCCTCGCCGAGGCCGCGCAAGGTGCCGGCTATCTCGAAGCCTTCCTGACCCCCGCCGATCTCTGAGCGGAGCCGGCCAGCCCGGGCGCCATTTCAAACTTGAGCCGCAGAGCCTATATCGGGGCTGAGGGAAGCCCCGAGAGAACAGATTTTGGCATCATCGCTGACGACATTTACCGACGAAGCGAGAATTGCCCTGGATACGCTCTCGGGGCGCGCGAGTGGGCTTTTCTCGCCATCGCTGCGGCTCGGAGTCACCGGCCTTTCCCGCGCCGGCAAGACGGTGTTCATCTCGGCTCTTGTCCACAATCTGATCCACGGCGGGCGGCTGCCGCTGTTCGAGGCGCAAAAGTCTGGACGCATCGCGCGGGCCTTCCTCGAGGAACAGCCGGATGACGCGGTGCCGCGTTTTCAGTACGAGGACCATATCGCCGTCCTGGTCAATGACCGTATCTGGCCGGACTCGACGCGCGCCATTTCGGAACTCAGGCTCACCATCGAATATGAATCGGCCTCCGGCTGGAACCGCATGTTTTCCAGCGGCCGATTGTCGGTCGACATCGTCGACTACCCCGGCGAATGGCTGCTCGACCTGCCGCTGCTCGGCAAATCCTTCGCCGATTTCTCGCGCGAAGCCTTCGAGATGGCGATGCTGCCGGTGCGGGTCGACCTGTCGCAGGACTGGCGGGCCCTGTCGGGGACGATCGACCCCAATGCCGACGCCGACGAGATGACGGCGCGCCGGCTGGCCGAGAGCTTTGCCGCCTATCTCAAGGCCTGCAAGCTCGACGAACGGGCGCTCTCGACCTTGCCCCCCGGCCGTTTCCTGATGCCTGGCGACCTCGAGGGTTCGCCGGCGCTGACCTTCGCGCCCTTGCTGCTTCAAAGCGAGCGGCGGCCGCGCTCCGGTTCGCTGCAGGCGATGATGGAGCGGCGCTACGAGGCCTACAAGACACATGTGGTGAAGCCGTTCTTCCGCGAACATATCACCCGCCTCGACCGCCAGATCGTGCTGATCGACGCCATGCAGGCGCTGAACGCCGGCCCTGGCGCGATGGCCGACCTCGAACGTGCGGTGACCGAGATCCTCTCCTGCTTCCGCCCCGGCCGGGGCAATTTCCTTACCGACCTGTTTTCACGCCGCATCGACCGCATTCTCGTCGCTGCGACCAAGGCCGACCATCTGCATCACGAAAGCCATGACCGGCTGCAGGCGATCGTGCGGCGGCTTGCCGACCGGGCCGTGGCGCGGGCAAATTTCACCGGCGCCGATGTCGACGTGGTCGCCATGGCGGCTATGCGCGCGACACGCGAAGGCACGGTCAAGCAGGGCCGGGAGACGTTGCCAGTTATCATCGGCACGCCGCTGAACGGCGAAAAAATCAACGGCGAAACCTTCGATGGCAAAACCGAAACCGCCATATTTCCCGGGGACTTGCCGGAAAAAATTGATGCCGTTTTCGATGTTTCCGAAACCGACCATCGGCAAAGCAGCGACGATCCGGCGATCCGTTTCGTGCGCTTTCGCCCGCCAAAGCTCGAACGCACCGCCGAAGGCGTCACGCTGTCGTTGCCGCATATCAGGCTCGACCGCGCCCTGCAGTTCCTGATCGGAGACCATCTGGCATGACCGCGCCCCGCAGACCGGCAGCTTTCCGTATCGAGCCGGCGGCCGAACCGAAGCAGGCCCGCAGCCATGCCGAGCCGCTTCCGACGCGCAAGCCGCGCGCCGTGGTCGTGCCGGCCGAGATCGACGTCTTCGACGAACCCGAAATCATTGCTGCCGAACCACCGCCAGCGACCGTGCCGCGCAAGCGCTCGCTGTTTGCCAGCCTGTTTTTCGGCGCGGTCGGCGTGCTGGTTTCGCTGGCCGTCGGCCTGTGGACCGACCAGCTCATTCGCGACCTGTTCGAGCGCGCAGAGTGGCTGGGCTGGCTGGCGGCCGCAATGGCCGGGATCGCCGTGCTGGCGCTGGTGATCGTGCTGGTGCGCGAATTCCTGGCCATCGCCCGGCTGGCCGAGGTCGAAAAGCTGCAAAAGCGGGCTCTCGATGCCGTGGCGCGCGACGATCCGAAGGCGGCAAGGGCCGTCGTCGACGAACTCTCGGCCTTTGTCGCGGCCAAACCCGAAACGGCGGCAGGCAGACGATCGCTGGCCGAATTGCGCGGCGAGATCATCGATGGCGGCAATCTGGTGCGGCTGGCCGAAACCGAGATTCTCGGGCCGCTCGACGCACGGGCAAAGGTGATGATCCTGGAAGCGGCCAAGCGTGTGTCCCTGGTGACGGCGGTCAGCCCACGGGCGCTGGTCGACGTCGCCTATGTCGTGTTCGAGGCGGGGCGCCTGATCCGCCGCCTGTCCGAGCTTTACGGTGGCCGGCCGGGCACACTGGGCTTTTTCCGGCTGGCGCGCAGCGTTCTCGCCCATCTGGCGGTGACCGGCTCGATCGCCGTCGGCGACAGCTTTGTCCAGCAGATCGTCGGCCACGGCCTTGCCGCGCGGCTTTCGGCCAAACTCGGCGAAGGCGTCGTCAACGGCATGATGACGGCGCGCATCGGCATTGCGGCGATGGAGACGGCGCGACCCCTGCCCTTCATTGCCGCCAGGCGGCCGGGTATGGGCGATTTCCTGTCGGCGCTGACCTCTTTCGCGACCAAAAAAGAAGGCGAAACAGCGCAAGCCGGAAAGTAACTTCCCGCCCGGCGGTCACCAAGCATTAACCAATCTTGTTCATGGTCGTCCAACAACAGCCTCCTTGTTGCCGGGTGTCGTCCATGAAAAGCGTAATCTTGTCCTGCGTCCTGCCCCTGGTCGCGCTTGCAGCACCTCTGGGCCTGGCCGGGAAAGCCTCTGCAGCCGAACCCGACAAGCAATTCTTCCGCACCGTCGAAGGCAAATGGGTCGGCCCGGGCGAGATCGTTGCCGGCAAGTACAAGGGCACGAAATTCACCTGCAGCTTCGACGGCTCGACGCCTGACAACAAGACGGGCATGTCGCTGGACGGCGACTGCCGGGTCGGTGTTTTCACCCAGAAAATGTCAGCGACCGTTGAGCGCAAGGGACGCGACTACAAGGGCAACTTCATGGGCGGCGCCGCGGGTTCGGGTCTCGACATTATCGGCGGCAATGTCGTCGATCCCCGCAAGGTGGTCTTCACCATCAACCGCAACCAGTTGCGTGGCGTCATGCAGGCTCGCATTCCCGACGACAATTCGATGACGGTGACCATCGCCGTGCGCGTCGACCAGCAACTGGTGCCGGTGATCGGCATGAGCCTCAAGCGCGTCGATGCCGTGGAAGTCGGTTCCATCGCCAAGAACTGATTGCCGGCAGCGGCAAGAAAAAAGGCGGCGGCCATCCGAGCCACCGCCTTCTTCAATTCCCCGAACGACAATCAGCCCTTTATGGCGGCCGTCAGCTCGTCATAGGCCTTGCAGGCTTCGTCCAGCGTCGTGGCGCCCTGGTACTTGGTTGTCACCGCCTGCACCTTGGCCGTCAGGTCGGCGGCCTTGGACGGGTCCTTGGTGATCGCCTCCTGCAGCGCGGCGGTCATCTCCTGCGCCTTCTTGGCCGCGATCTCCTGCGTGCATTCAGGCGCCTTCGAGCAGGCCGATGCGGCAAGCATGGCGACACCCACGCCGGCGAGCAAAAACTTCTTCATGTCAGTCATCTCCTCAAAAAGGCAGAACTTGATCGTCGCTGCCTTCCAACGGCCGAAGCCGAGCGTCCCTTAGCCGCCGATTGCGGCAAAACGCAACGCGCGCACCGCATAAACTTGTGTAACGCGGCTGCAACATCGCGGCGGCCCGGACTTCAGGCCGCCGGCGTGAGCGGGAGCAAGGTTCAGCCGCGAGGCTGCAGCATCGCCAGCACGGCTGTCGATGCGGCAAGGACCGCGGTAAGGGTCAAGGGCCCCGTAGCGCCATAGGTGTCCACGACATAACCACCGACCACCGCGCCCATGGTGATGGCGACCTGGAAAGAGGTGACCATCAGGCTGCCCGCTGCTTCCAGCGCATCAGGCGCCGCACGGGACAGATTGGTCGGCAGCACCACCGGCGCCATGCCGAAGGCGAAGCCCCAAAGCGTGACAAACCCGAAGGCAATACCGATGTGCACGCCCCAAAGTACCAATGCCAGCGCCGCAAACCCCATCAAAGCGGCGGTGACCAGGAGCGCCATGTGGATATTGGCATCGGCCAAGCGGCCGCCGGCAATGTTGCCGATTACGGCGGCGATGCCAAATCCAAGCAGAGCCAACGCAATCGGCCCGGTTGCGAGCAGCGAAACGTGTTCGAGGAAGGGGCGCACATAGACGGAGCCGGCAAAATGCCCCGTCATCAGCAAGACAATGGCAAGCATGCCGAGTTGAACGCCACGCCGCCGTGTCAGTCGAAATACGTCTCCAAGACTGTTGCTTGCAGCCGCAGGCAAGGTCGGCAGGCTAAGCAGTTGCAGCAGCATGGCAATCACGGCCAGCCCCGCCGTCATGGCCATGGCGCTGCGCCATCCCAGCCAGTCGCTGATCAACGCACCCATCGAGGGCGCGGCAATGGTGGCAAGCGAGACGCCGAGGGTGACGATGGCCATGCCTCGACCTGTCGCATTAGCGCCGACTAGCCTCGCCACGACGGCAACCGAAAGTGCCCAGAAAGCGCTGAGAGCGACGCCCAGCCCGGCCCTGCCTAACAACAGCAGCCAGAAATTGGGCGCCAACGCTGCAAGAATGTTGGAACCGACCGCCAGGGCCATGAGGCCAACCAGCACGGTCTTGCGGTTCAACCGGCCGATGAGAACATTGCTCAACATGGCCGTCACGGCACCGACGGACGCGGTGGCGGTAACGACCTGTCCGGCCGTTCCCTCGCTGATGCCCAGATCGCGCGCCATCGGCGTCAACAGACCTGCCGGCAGGAATTCGGCCGACACCAGCGCAAAGCTGGTGGCAGCCAATGAAATGACCGCGAACCAGGTGGTTGTGCTCCACGCTGCTGGCGCATCGGCGTCAAGGCCGATCGCGGTGTCTTCAAGCTGTAATGTTGTGTCAGTCACGGAACGATCTCCAAAGTTTGGAGATCTTAGATAGGCGAGTCTGCCCGGATTATATGTATCTTAAAATCCGAAATTCATATCTATTCGTCCGGGAATTGTGCGGCGCACAACGCCGGGCGAGACATTGGTGATGCGCTTGAACGCGCGGGCGAATGATGCCTCGGAATCATAGCCCAGACGGGTAGCGACTTCGGCAACCGACATGCCGTTTTGCCCTAGCAAATCGCGGGCAAGCTGCATACGCAGGCGGGCGAGATAATGTGCAGCGCCCTCCCCCAAGACAGCGCTGAAGCGCTCGGCGAAAATCGACCGCGATTGGCCCGCCACGCCGGCCAGGCTTCCCAGCGTCCAGTTATGGCCGGGGTCCCGGTGCATGGCTGCCAGAGCGCGGCCGATATGAGGGTCGCGGATGGCGGCGAGCCAACCAGTCGTCGAGGCTCCGTTGCAATTGACCCAGCAGCGGATGAGCCGGGCTGTCAGCAAGTCCGCCATACGCGACAGAATCGTGGCGCTGCCCATCTGCGGTTGCGCGGCCTCCACCGTCATCGCCGCCAGCAAAGGACCGACGACCGGGTCATTGCCGGCGACATCGCAACCCTTGATGACAGGCGGCATCAACGTGATCAACGGGTTGAGCGCACAGGAGCCCAAGGCCATGGAGCCGCAGAAAAGGGTGCTTGTCGCGCCCGTTCCCTGCCTTACCACTTCGCAGACATTGCCACCCAACTTGGTCACCTGGCAGCCCTCGAGCGAGTCGCCTTCAACGTCCGGCGCACTCGCCAGCCGATGGGCGGTGCCTTGCGGGAGCAGCACCAGATCGCCATCGCGCAACTCCTGCCAGCCTTGCGCTTCGGTATGAATCCAGCATGGACCCTGGCCTACAAAGTGAAAACGAAGCAGCGGTTGTTGCGGAAACTCTATGCTCCATGGATGCCGGAGTTCGCAGCGGCCATAGTTGACGCCACTCAAGCGAAAGTCTTGCAAAACTTCGCTTAGCGCGTCCATCGGGATATGGGGCGGCGAAGACGGTCGGGACGAATGGTCAAGCATTTGCCGAATATAGATGCCGAACGTCCGGCAGGCAAGCAGAGACCGTTGTTCCACCGGGGCGACCGCTACGATGACGCCCTACCCTTCCTGGCAGGCTTCCCGCCCTTGCCTCCCACTCCAACTGCATGCAAGGAGTGCTGGAGAACACAGGGACAAGAGGCATGGCGGCGGAAGCATCGGGCAGCGATCTCATTCAGGTGGTGGCGCTGCTTGCCGCGGGCGTCGTCGCTGTTCCGATCTTCAAACGCATGGGGCTGGGCTCGATCCTCGGCTATCTCGCCGCCGGCGTCGTCATCGGGCCGTTCGGTATCGGCATTTTTTCCGAATCGGAAGCCATCCTGCATGTCGCCGAACTCGGCGTCGTCATGTTCCTGTTCATCATCGGGCTGGAGATGCAGCCATCGCGGCTGTGGGGCCTGCGGCGTGAGATTTTTGGCCTCGGCGCCCTGCAAGTTGGCGTCTGCGCCTTGCTGCTCACCGGTGTCGGTCTCGCCGGCGGATTTCCGATCGCGCAATCCTTCGTTGCCGGTGCCGGCTTCGTGCTGACCTCGACGGCAATCGTCATGCAGCTGCTGGAAGAGCGCGGCGAGATGGCCAGCCCGAAGGGACAGCGCATCGTTTCCATCCTGCTGCTCGAGGATCTGGCGATCGTGCCGCTGCTGGCGCTGGTCGCCTTCCTGGCGCCGGGTGGCGCCGAGATGACCCTGCAGCAAAGGCTGACCGAGATCGGCATCGGCCTTGGCGCCATCGTCGGGCTGGTGGTCGCCGGCCGGTATCTGCTCAATCCGTTCTTCCGCATCCTGGCCGACGCCAAGGCGCGCGAAGTGATGACGGCGGCGGCGCTGCTGGTCGTGCTGGGGTCGGCGCTGGTCATGCAGCTTTCCGGCCTGTCGATGGCGATGGGCGCGTTCCTGGCCGGCGTGCTTCTGTCCGAATCGACATTCCGCCACCAACTGGAAGCCGACATCGAACCGTTCCGCGGCATCCTGCTCGGCCTGTTCTTCCTCGCTGTCGGCATGTCGCTCGACCTGCATGTGGTCGTCGACAACTGGCGGCTCGTCGCCGTGTATGTCGTCGCCTACATGGCGATGAAGGCGCTCGGCATCTATCTCGTCGCCCGCATGCTGAAGAGCGGCCACCGCGAAGCGCTGGAGCGCGCCGTGTTCATGGCGCAGGGCGGCGAATTCGCCTTCGTGCTTTATTCCGCCGCCGCGGCAGTCGGCATCATCGACAGCCGGGCCAACGCCACGCTGACCGCGATCATCATCATCTCCATGGTGCTGACTCCGCTGGCCATCATTGCGCTTAGATATCTGACGCCGCGCGATGAGCAGTCGCTCGAGGGCGTGGACATCGCCGACGGCCTGACCGGCAGCGTTCTGGTCATCGGTTTCGGTCGCTTCGGCCAGATCGCCAGCCAGCCGCTTTTGTTGCGCGGCATCGACGTGTCGATCATCGACAATGATGTCGAAATGATCCAGGCGGCCGCCGATTTCGGCTTCAAGGTCTATTATGGCGACGGCACCCGGCTCGACATTCTGCGCGCCGCCGGTGCTGGCCGCGCACGCGCCGTGCTGATCTGCGTCGACAAGGCGGACGCTGCCGTTCGCATTGCCGAACTGATTAAGGCGGAGTTCCCGCTGCTGACCGTTCTGGCGCGTGCGTATGATCGCGGCACCGCGCTGTCGCTCATTCGCGTCGGAGTGGATTTCCAGCTGCGCGAAACCTTCGAATCGGCCCTCGTTTTTGGTGGCTCGGCGCTCGAAGCACTTGGCGTCGAACCGGAAGATGTCGCCGACGTCATCGAGGACGTGCGCCGCCGCGACAACGACCGCTTCGAGACGCAACTGGCGGAAGGCATACGGGCTGGCCGGCGCTTCCTCAGGGGCAATATCGGCACGCCCATACCGACGCCGCTTGCCCCGCCACGCCGACCCGGCCAGGCACTGAATGAGGAAACCGCCGGTGTGTTGAGCAAATCCGAACAAGCCCAGCCAGAGGAAGGCCGATGACCGTATTGGATGAGCGCGCGCTCGCCGTCACAAAATTCTGGCGCGAGGCCGGTGAAGATGCGTGGTTCGAGAAGAACGACGCTTTCGACGCGGATTTCCGCAGCCGGTTTCTGGACCTGCATTTTGCCGCCGCGCGCCGCGAATGCGATGTATGGTCGGAGCATGCCGAGGGCTCACTGGCGCTGATGATCTTGCTCGACCAGTTCCCGCGCAACTGCTTTCGCGGCACCGGCCACATGTACGCCACCGATCCGCTGGCAAGGCACTTTGCCGGCAAGGCGATCGCCGCCGGCCATGACGTTGCGCTGGAAAAAGACTTGCGCGTCTTCCTGTACCTTCCCTACGAACATTCGGAATTGCCCGCCGACCAGGACAGATCGGTCGAACTCACGACCGCCAGGGCGCCGGAGTATATCAAATACGCGATCGAGCATCGCGACATCATCGAGCGTTTCGGGCGCTTTCCGCACAGGAACAAGATGCTTGGCCGTGAGACGACTGCCGACGAACAGGCATTTCTCGATGGCGGCGGGTTTTCGGGTTAGCTCAACCACCAGTCACGGCCGGACGTGAGCCGCTCTATGCCAGACGTGTCGACGGCGCCAAGCCGCTCTGACACGCTGCGGCCTCCCACCGCCAGCTCCGGCGCGATCTCGGCCAGGGGCGCCAGCACGAAGGCGCGCTCCAGCATCCGGGGATGCGGCACTTCCAGCCCGGTCTCGTGGATGATGCGGTCGCCGAACACCAATATGTCGATGTCGATCAGGCGCGGCCCCCAGCGCTCCTCACGCACCCGCTTCAGCTTGCGCTCGGCCTCGAGGCAGAGGTCGAGCAGCGCCCTCGGCGCCAGCGCCGTCGAAATCTCGGCAGCGGCGTTGAGGAAATCCGGCTGGTCGAGCTTGCCCCAGGGCGGCGTGCGGTAGAGCGAGGAAACAGCGATGACGCGCGTGCTCTCGTCGGCGTCGAGCAGGCGCAGCGCCGTGGCCATCGAGGCCGCCGGATCGCCGAGATTGCCGCCAAGGCTGAGATAGACCGTGTTATTCGGGCCAGACAACGGTCACCTCGACATAATCGAGCACGCCGGGCACCGGCGCGTTTGGTTTGCGCACGGTGATCTCGGCCTTCCTGATCTGTGGAAACCGCGCCGTCAGCGCCTTCGCCACTTCGAGCGCCAGCGCCTCGATCAGGAAACGGCGATGCCCCGTGATGATCTTTTCAATCACCGTGAAGGCGATGCCGTAATTGACGGTGTCCTCGATGGAATCATCCTCCAGCGGGCGGCTGGGCTCGACCGTCAATTCGGCATCGACGTAGAAACGCTGGCCAAGCGCCTCCTCCTCGTCCAGCACGCCGTGCCGGGCAAAGAAGGCGCAGTTCTTCATGCGGATCACGTACATTTCTTAGCTTCCTGGGCTTAGTATCCCGGCTTTTCACGCGCCAGCATAGCATCGGCCACGGCCAGTGCGTCCACGTTGATTGCGACATCGTGGACGCGAAACAGATCGGCACCCCTCAGCCTGAGGATGACGCTGGTGGCGGCCGTGCCGGCGCCGCGCGCGGCGGCCTCGCGGCCGGTGACCGTGCCGATGAAGCGTTTTCTGGAGGTGCCGGCCATCAGGGGAAAGCCGAGCGCCTTTAGTTCGGAAAACCGCGCCATCAGATCGAGGTTCTCCTCCGCCGTCTCCTTGGCGAAGCCGAAGCCGGCATCGAGCACGATATGGTCGTCCTTGACGCCGCTGCGCTTCGCGATTTCCAGCGATTTCTTCAGGAATAAAAACTGATCGTCGATGACGTCGGGCAGCTTTTGCCGCTCGCGCCCGGTGTGCATGATGACCAGCCCAGCGCCGGTCTCAGCGGCGACGCGGGCAATGCCGGGTTCACGCTGCAGGCCCCAGACATCGTTGACGATATGCGCGCCGGCGGCAACGGCGAGGCGCGCGGTTTGCTCGCGATAGGTGTCGACCGAAATCAGGGCATCGCCGGAGCCGGCGAGTGCTGCGATCACCGGCAGGATGCGGGCCTGCTCGTCCTCAGGGGTTACGGGAGAGGCGCCGGGGCGCGTGGATTCTCCGCCGATGTCGATGACGGCAGCGCCCTCTTCCACCATGCGGCGCGCCCGCGCCACCGCCTGGTCAGGCGCGATGAACCGCCCGCCATCCGAAAAACTGTCCGGCGTGACGTTGAGAATGCCGACCACTATGGCCTTCTCGCCAAGGTCGAGATGGCGCCCATGCGCCAGTTGCCATCGCCTTGTCGTCATTGTCCTTCAACCATGTGACCCATCGAGCGCTTGCAATCCATCAACGATGCGTGATCGGTGGAGGATCAATTCGGTTGCGCCGGCAACGGCCGTAAAGCAAGGTGAGTGAAGAGGCAACATGATGAAGCGACCCCTGCTCTGCGCCCTGATGCTGGCTTTGACCGCCCCGCCGGCGGGCGCGACCAATCTGGTGAAGACCTATAGCTATTTTGCCATCGGCGGCAGCACGCTCGATGACATCGAGACGCAATTGTCGAAGCATGGACCCGAGGTGAAAAGCACCGGCATGCGGCATCCGGGTGCGACCCAGATGGCGTTCACCACCCGCATCAGCTACGCGCAGACTGCCGATTCCTGCCACATTGCCAAGGCTGCCGTCACCGTCAAGGTCAAGGTCATCCTTCCGGAGTGGCGCCGGCCGCGCAAGGCCGACCCCGATGTCAGGCTGTTCTGGGATACGCTGTCGGCAGACATCAAGCGCCACGAGGAGCGCCATGTCGAGATTGCCAAGAACCACGGCCGTCAGCTCGAGGACGCGCTGAACGGGAGCTTTCCGCAAAAGACCTGCGCCGAGGCAAAGGCGAAAGCGGCGCAGATCACCGCGACCGAGCTCGCCCGGCATGACCAGGACCAGCTGCGCTTCGACCGCGTCGAAGGCGTCAACTTCGAAAGCCGCATTCTGCGGCTGCTGCGCTACCGCATGCAGCGCGTCGAAAGCGGCCAGGTTCCGCCTGGCTGACCACGGGACTGGAACAAGCCAATCCTGCCGAAACATGAGGCCAGCCGCTGAAAATTTTCGGGCAAGGGTCGAAATCGGCCTATACGGGACGACATATGTCAGGCCCGCAAGACGCGAGCTTCGAAACACGAGATCAAGACCAATTGAGGCGGCGTATAGCGAAGCGGCCATTTGGCGCCGCACTCAAACGTTATGGATGAACTGATATGGACCAGGCTGTCGACAATCCGGCTATGGTGGCGCCCGCCGCGCCGCTGACGGAAAGCGAGAAGAACGTCATCATCGCCGGCATCCTTTTGTCGATGCTCCTGGCGGCGCTCGACCAGACAATCGTCGCGCCGGCCATGCCGACCATCGGCCGTGCGCTCGGCCACGCCGACTATCTGCCGTGGATCGTGACCGGTTATCTCCTGACGGCGACCGCCATGGCGCCGCTTTATGGCAAGATCTCCGACGTCCATGGCCGCCGGCCGACCGTCTATGCGGCGATCCTGATCTTCCTCGTGGGGTCGCTGGTCAGTGCCTTGGCGCCCAACATGTTCGTGCTGGTCATCGGCCGGGCGATCCAGGGTGGGGGCGGCGGTGGCCTGTTCGCCCTGGCGCAGATCGTCATCGGCGACCTGGTGCCGCCGCGCGAACGGGCGCGCTATGCCGCCTGGATTTCGGGCACATGGGCTGTCGCCAGCATCGCCGGACCGTTGCTCGGCGGCGGTTTTGCCGAACATCTGCATTGGTCGCTGATCTTCTGGATCAACATTCCGCTTGGCCTGGTGGCGATGGCGATCATCAACAAGCCGCTGCGCAAACTGCCGGTCGCCGCAAAGCGCCATCGCATCGACGCCCTGGGCGCGCTGCTTCTGGTTGTGGCGACGGCATTGCTGCTCCTGGCGCTCAACTGGGGCGGCAGCGCCTATCCATGGGCCTCTCGCGAGATTCTCGGCCTGCTCGCCTGTTCGTCGGTCTTCTGGGGCGCGTTCGCGCTGCGGCTGATGCGAGCGACCGAGCCGCTGATTTCATTGGAAGTGCTCAGCAATCCCATCGTGCTTGCCGGAACGGCGTCGATGTTCCTGCTGCAGGCCGCCAATATCGGCCTGTCCGTGTACCTGCCGGTCTATTTGCAGTCGATCATCGGCCTATCGGTCAGCCAGTCAGGCCTTGCCATGCTCGGCCTGCTGCTCGGCACGGTCGCCGGCGCGACGTTCAGCGGCCGCACGATACCGCGCTTCTTCCACTACAAGCGCATCGCCATGATCGGCGTTCTCTTCGCCATCATCTGTCTTGGCGTGCTCAGCCTGGCTGCAGGCCGCGCCTCGCTGCTGGTGGTCGAACTCTTGACCATCTGCATCGGGCTTGGAAGCGGCACCACCTTCCCGGTCGTCACCGTCTCGGTGCAGAACGCCGTCGACCGCGCGCATCTCGGCGTCGCCACCGGCGTGCTGACTTTCCTGCGTTCGCTGGGCAGCGCGCTCGGCGTCGCCATGCTCGGCGCCGTCGCGCTCGGCTATGGCCTGCCGCTTGCCGGCGAAGGCGCGCCTGCCGCCGCCAGACAGATCGTGTCGGCGACGCCCTTCATGATGATCTTCCTTGCCGCGGCCATCACGCTCGTCCTGTCGCTGATCACACTGGCGCTGATGCCGGAGAAGTCGCTGCGTGGCCGCGACGAGACCGAGGCGGCAGTCCTGGTGGAGTGATCCAGAGAGCCCGGTAGGACCTACTCCACGACGCCGAGCTTTTTCTGCAGGCTCGTCGACGACGTCGTGTACTGGAAGACGATGCGCTCGCCGGGGCTTATGATGCGCTTGGCCGCCTGCGCCATCAGCGCGACTTCGTGAAAACCCGACAGGATCAGCTTCAGCTTGCCGGGATACCAGTTGATGTCGCCGACTGCGAAGATGCCGGGCACCGAGGTCTGGAACTTTTCGGTGTCGACCGGAACCAGGTTCTCGTGAAGATTGAGTCCCCATTCGGCGATCGGGCCGAGCTTCATGGTCAGGCCGAAGAACGGCAGCATGCGCGTGCATGGCACCTCGATATCGCCCTCAGGACCGCCCTTGATGGTCGCGGACGCCAGCTGGCCGTCGGCGCCGGCCAGGCCGCTCACCTGCCCGACGCGGAATTCCAGCTGTTTCATCTCCTGCATGGCGTACATCTTGTTGACGCTGTCGGGCGCCGCCCTGAATTCCGGGCGGCGGTGGACCAGCGTCACGCTCTTTGCCACCGGCTGCAGGTTCAGCGTCCAGTCGAGCGCGGAATCGCCGCCGCCGACGATGACGAGGTCGTGGCCGCGAAAGTCCTCCATGCGGCGCACCGAATAGAAGACGCTCTTGCCCTCATAGGCCTCGATGCCGGGAATCGGCGGCCGCTTGGGCTGGAACGAGCCGCCGCCGGCGGCGATCACCACCACCTTGGCCTCGAACACCTCGTTCTCGTCGGTGGTGACCCGAAATGAGCCGTCGTCGAGTTTCTCCAGGCTGGAGACCATGCGGTTGAAGGTGAAATCGGGCTTGAACGGGTGGATCTGCTCGAGCAGCTTGTCGACCAGGCCTTGCGCCGAGATCGAGGGCCAGCCCGGAATATCGTAGATCGGCTTTTCCGGATAAAGCTCGGCGCACTGGCCGCCCGGCCGGTCGAGGATGTCGATCAAATGGCACTTCATGTCGAAGAGGCCGAGTTCGAACACAGCGAACAGGCCAACCGGCCCTGCCCCGACAATAAGTGCGTCGGTCTTGATTACATCGGTCATGCCAGGTGAGCCTCATTGCCAAACTGGCGCGAGACTGCATGAGCATTGGCTTGCTGCCAAGCGCCGGCGATAAAAATCCGAAAGAAGTTGGTTCAGCCCTGGCGGGCGGGCACACGCACCACGAGGCCGTCAAGCGCGTCGCGCACCTTGATCTGGCAGGACAGGCGTGAGTTCGGCTGGACGTCATAGGCGAAGTCCAGCATGTCCTCTTCCATCGCCTCCGGCTCGCCGACCTCTGCCGTCCAGGCTTCGTCGACATAGACATGGCAGGTCGCGCAGGCGCAGGCGCCGCCGCATTCCGCCTCGATGCCCGGCACCGCGTTGCGGATCGCATTCTCCATGACGGTCGAGCCGTTTTCGGCCTCGACATCGAAAGGAGTGCCGTCATGGGCGATGAAGGTCAGCTTGGTCATTTGTCACCTGAAGGGAGTCTCAGCCGAGATAATCACTCCGCCGGACAAGTCAACTGCGGCGCGAAAGCGCCGCTCTGTGACGTTTTTTTCAGAAAGCTGGCTAAAGCGCGCCCTGGCCCCGCTGATTCATCCCGGTGGCCGCTGCCGAGCGGCAGCCATTACCGGTTGATGGCGGCGATGAAATCGCGCACTTCCTCGATCAGGGCTCCGAGGCGCTTGAGGGTGCGCATGTCTTCCGGCTGCCGTTCGATCGATGAGGCGCAGTCGGCGATGGCAAAGGCGCCGACCCCGCGCGCCGAACCTTTCAGCCCATGTGCCAGAAGCAGCCTCTCCCTGACGTCGGCGTCGACTATTCTGTCGCGGACGGAAAGCGCCTGCTGTACGAAGAGTGCCAATACCTCTTGTTCGAGGGCGCGATCGCCCATTGTCTGACGGGCCAGATGGGCCATATCCACCGGCCGCGAACGGGCCGGTCCCGACACATCGCCGCCCGGCATTGAGAAGGCAATGCCGCTTTCACCGCGTACCAATTTGAAACTCCCTGTGCCAATCACCAAAAAACCTAGGCGATTTCCGTCGCCAACGCGTTAATGAATGGGCTGGAAAATTGTTGCCGTGGAGGCGGCGAAATCACGTTCTCGTTAACCTTATATTTAAAGTTTTACGTATCTCGCGGAATGCATGTTTTCTTTACCCCTGTGTGTCATTACGATACGAGGGTCCATTTTCAGCCTCCTGCGTGGGACCAGACAAGCCAGAATCAGGCCAAAATCATAAAGTCCCTCGGCAGCTAGTACAGGGTAGCGAAGGCATGGCGAAGAAACCAACGACGACCAGAAATCTCGACAGCGACGTAGCCAGGGAACTCGAAAAGGCACTAGACCTCGACCTTAGCGGGGACGGCAGCGGCGATCTCGATATTGCGGCGTCGATGGAAGATCTGGAAGCGCAGATTTCGCAGGCCGCCGATGAACTGGCGCGCGAAGGCCGCACCCAAAAACCCGCCCCCGTTCAAAGCGCACCCGTCCAACAAAATCAAAGCGCAACGCCGGCTGCCAAGGCCAAGCCCGCGGAGTTGCGCCCGGTTGAATCGCGCAACGCCGCCCAGCCGGCCGGTTTCAAGCCGGCAAACGATGACCACCAGAAAGACTACAAGACGCTGCTGCACAGCCTCAACCGGCGCGCGTCGAGCACGATCTATTGGGTCGTGGCGTTCGTGTCGCTGGCCTGGATTGCCGGCGCCGGCGGCCTTGCCAACCTCCTGTTTGGCCCCAGCATCTGGAAAATCCGTACATTCGATCAGCTCCTGGCCCGCCCCGAACTGATCGGCCTCGCAATCGCGGCAATCATTCCGGTTGTCCTGTTTTGGGCCTTCGCGGCGATGATCCGCCGCGCGCAGGAAATGCGCATCGCCGCCCAGTCGATGACGGAAGTGGCTTTCCGCCTGGCGGAGCCGGAAAACCTCGCCCAGGACCGTGTCATGATGATCGGCCAGGCCGTTCGCCGCGAGGTGGCGGCGATGGGCGAAGGCATCGAGCGCACTTTGGCGCGCGCCGTCGAGCTCGAAACGCTGGTCCACAGCGAAGTCAACCAGATCGAACGCTCCTATTCCGAGAACGAATCCCGCATCCGCTCGCTGGTCGACGGTCTGGGCAGCGAGCGCGAAGCCGTCGTCACCCATGCCGAGCGCGTGCGCGCCTCGATCACAGGCGCGCATGAGACACTGAAGGACGAAATCGGCGCTGCCTCGGACATCATTCGCGACTCGATCCTCAACGCCTCGACCAAGCTTTCGATGACGATCACCAATTCCGGCGACACGCTGATCGACCGCATCAACGAAAGCTCGATGTCGATCTTCGATCAGGTGGAAGGCCGGCTCGATACGATCACCGACCGGCTGTCGACGTCGGGCGAAGCCTTCGCATCGCTGCTCGATACCCGCATCGCCAAGCTGACGGACACCACGGACGGCCTGACCCGGTCGCTGACCGACCTGCTCGACGACCGCACCACCGGAATGGTGTCGCTGCTCGGCGGCGCCGCCCGGACCCTGAGCTCGGAATTCGAATCCAGCCTCAGCGGCATCGAGCGCACCTTGGCCGAACGTGGCCAGGCGCTGATCAGTGAATTCGAGACCCGCGCAGAAGCGCTCGACACCGGCACGCAAAAACTCAACGCCGCGCTTGAGGCGCGTGCCCGCCAGATCAACGAGACGCTGGTCGAGCGCGCTCGCGAGATCGCCCACACCTTTGCCGAGAGCAAGGACCATTTGTCGGCGATGATCGATCAGGGCAAGACCCAGATCGGCGCCGACATGGCCGACATCGTCTCGTCGACCTCGTCCATGCTCGAAGCCCGCGCCAGCGATTTCGCCGGCCGTATGGAAGCGGCCCGCCATGTCGTGTCGCGTTCCTTCGATACCGACATCCAGCGCCTCGCCGACGCTCGCGTCGGCATCGAGGAAGCTGTTGAAAACCACAGCCGCAAGCTGTCCGAAAGCCGCGAACGCATGGCAGAGGCCATGCAGGCCGACCTGGCGAAATTCGCCGAGGGCCGCGCCGGCATCGACGCAGCCGTAACCAACCAGGTGCAGAAGCTGGCCGAAGGCCGCAACCTGATTTCGCGCGCTTTGGAAGAGGATCTGCGCAAGGTCAACGAGTCCCGCGCCGCCATCGATGCGTCGCTGGGCAGCCATCTCGAACGGCTCGAAGAGGGCCGCAACCGGCTTAACCAGGCCTTGCATGAAGACTCCGGAAAACTTGTGCAAGCCCGTACGATCATTGATGAAATGGTCGCCGGACATGTTGGGAAACTGGCTGAAGGCCGCAACATTCTTTCACGCGCCCTGGAAGCCGATCTCGGCAAGCTTGCCGACAGCCGCGCCTCGATTGACGGGCTGGTCGCCGGTCAGGTCGAAAAGATCGCCGAGGGCCGCGCCGTCCTGACCAAGGCGCTCGAAAACGACATTATCGGCATCAAGGGCGTGATCGAGAACCACTCGGCGAAACTGGCCGAGGACCGGACCGAACTCAGCAAGGCGCTGGAGAACGATCTGTCCGGGATCAGGGGCCTGCTCTCCGACCATTCGAACCGGCTCGCCGACGATCGTGGCCTGTTGTCACAGACGCTCGAGGCCGACCTCGCCAAGCTGGCCGAAAGCCGGTCGAGCATAGACGGGCTGGTCGCCGGCCAGGTCGAGAAGCTGGCCGAAGGCCGCGACATCCTCAAGCGCGCGCTCGAAGCCGACATCAATACCATCAAGGGTGCCATCGTGGGTCATTCCGACCGGGTGGCGGAAGAGCGCAGCCAGCTTTCGAAGGCACTGGAAGCCGACCTGCAGAATGTGAACAGCCTGATCGCCGACCACACGAGCCGGCTTGTCCAGGATCGTTCGACGCTATCCCAGGCGCTTCAGGATGATCTGCACAATGTGAGCGGCATCATGGCCGATCATCAAAATAGGCTCGTCCAGGACCGTTCGGCCCTCTCGAAGGCACTGGAAGACGACATCGCCAAGCTGGCGGAGAGCCGCTCCAGCATCGATGGGCTGGTCGCCGGACAGGTCGAGAAGCTCGCCGAGGGCCGCGACATCCTCAAGCGGGCGCTCGAAGCCGATCTCAACACGATCAGGAGCGCCATTGCCGACCAGTCGCAGAAGCTGACCCAAAACCGTGGAGAGTTCGCACGGGTGCTGGAAGCCGATCTGGAAAATGTCAACAGCCTGCTCCAGGGCCACAGCGACAAGCTCGTCCAGGATCGCGCGACGCTGTCGAAGGCTCTTGAGGACGACCTCGCCAAGCTGGCCGAGAGCCGGTCGAGCATCGACGGGCTGGTCGCCGGCCAGGTCGAGAAGCTGGCCGAAGGCCGCGACATCCTCAAGCGCGCCCTGGAAGCCGACCTGCAGAAGCTGTCGGCAAGCCGCAGTGAGGTCGACGACATCATTGCGGGGCATGTCGGCAAGCTGGCCGAAGGCCGCAATATGCTGACGCAGGCGCTGGAAGACGATCTGGCAAAGCTCGCCGACACACGCAAGGATGTCGACATCTCGCTGTCGGGGCATATCGACCAGATTGCCGCCAGGAGCAGCGATATCTCGGCGGCCATCGCAGCCGACGTCGAAAAGATCGAGCAGGCCTTCAGCAAGCAGACCGGCATCATCGAGGAGCGCGCTGGAACGATGGAGCGTGCGCTGTCGGTGGGTGTCGACAATGTCCGCAACGTGCTCGAAAAGAGCGCCGTCTTCGTTGCCGGCGCCCTGCGCGAGAAAGTGATGGAAGTCACCAGTGCCTTGCACGAACAGGCGGGCGCTGCCTTTAGCGATGCAGACCGCAAGATCGCAGAGCGCGCCGAGCAGACGTCGGCCGCCCTGCTCGCCCGCGCCGAGGACATCGCCCGCACCTTCGAGGACGCGGATCGCCGCCTGCACGCACGTGCCGAGGACACGACGAGCGCGCTGCTTGCCCGGCACGACGAGACGTCGAACTCGCTGCTCGCCCGCGCCGAAGAAACGGCCGGACGGATGGCTGCCCGCGCCGGCGAAATCGCCGGCACGTTCGACGCCGCCGACCAGAAGCTAGTCGCCCGTGCGGTCGAGACGGCGCAGTCGCTGGCTGACCGCGCCGGCGACATCCTGCGCAACTTCGAGGGTGCAGACCAACGGCTGAGCATGCGCATCGGCGAATCCGCCGAAGCGCTTGCCGCCCGCGCCTCCGACCTCGGCCGCATCTTCGACGCCGCCGACCAGCAGCTCATCTCGCGCATTGCCGAGGGTTCAGACGCCCTGTCGGCGCGCGCCACCGAGATCAGCCGCATCTTCGACGAGGCCGATCACCGCCTGGTGTCGCGCATCGCCGACTCCACCTCGACGATCGGCGAGCATGCCGACAACATCGTCGGCGCGTTCACCAATACCGAGCAGCGGGTTGCCGAACGCGCACGCCAAACCGGCCAGGAACTTGCCGTCCACGCCCGCGAGATGGAGCAGGCTCTGGCCGGCGCCGACGAGCGGCTGGCAGCGAGCGTCGCTGCCGCAACCACCCGCGTCGAGGAACAGGTCGCGAGTGTCGAAAACCGCCTCGCCTACACCACCGAGACGATGGGCCAGAAGCTCAACGAGCAGGTGTCGAGCGCCGAGGCGCAACTGATCTCGCGCGCCAACACGATTGCCGAGACCTTCACCGCGGTTGGCCAACATATCGGCCAGAGCACCAACGACGCGGCCAAGACCATCGGCACCAACACCCGCGAGCTCAACACGATGCTGGCGGCACGTTCGGCCGAAATGTCGAAGATCCTCGACGAAACCGCACGGCCGCTGGTCGAGCGCTTCGCCCAGGGCGGCTCGGAACTGCAAAAGAGCATGGAAGAGGTCACCGAACGCGCCACCGAGAAGCTGCGCAGCGAAAACGCCGCCCTCGTCAACGCGCTCGCCAGCCGTACGGCCGAGACTCTGTCGGCCGTCGAAGGCGCGCGCTCTTCGCTTGCCGACAGTGTCGCCGATCTTATCGGCCGGATGAGCGTCTCCAGCTCGCAACTCGGTGAGCTGATCGAGCAGGCGGCGCTCAATCTCGGCCAGGTCGACGAACGCCTCAGCGGCAGCACGCAAAGCTTCGCGGCGACCACCGAAAAGGCGGCGCAGACCTTCGCCAGCTCGGCCCGCCTGGTCGATTCGAACACGACACGGCTTACCGAACTGTCGTCTGCGACGCTGCGCGAAGTCGCCTCGATCGCCACCAAGTTCGACGAGCACAGCCGTCTGTTGTCGTCGGCTTCCGACCTGCTGAGCTCGGCGCAGAGTAACCTGGAACACACGCTGGAGAGGCAGTCCTCACTGGAGGATCTCGCCGTCGGCCTGGTCAAGAAGTCGGAAGACCTCGAGAAGGTGATGCGTTCGTTCGAGAGCCTTGTCGGTCAGACGATGCAGAATGCCGAAGGCAGGACGCTGGCATCGGCCGACAAGATCCGCATTGCCATTGCGGAAGTGGTCGATTCGGCAACCAACCGGTTTGCCGATGCGACCGAGGAGATGCGGCGCACCGCAAGCTCGATCAAGAGCGAGCTTGACCTCACACGCGCCGAGCTCAAGAAGGGCGTCATCGAGATGCCGGAAGAGGCCAAGGAATCGACGTCGGCGATCCGCCGTGCCGTTTCCGAGCAGATCAACGCGCTCAAGGAACTTTCGGATATCGTTGCGAAATCGGGCCGCGGCGGGGGCGACAATTCCGAGCCCCGTAATTTGCGCCCGGCCCCCCAGGCGCCGGTCCAGCGCCCGGCCGAGCCGGTACGCCGCCCGCCGCCAGCGCCGCAGGACGAGCGTCCGGCACCGCAGGTGCCGCTTGGTGGCCTGCGCGGCACGCTCGATATCGAACGTCCCGCCGAAGCACCGCGCCAGCGCGACGCCAACGCCCGTACACCGCAAGGCGGATGGGTGCGCGACCTCCTGACCGGGGCATCGCGCGAGGAGGAAGTCGCCAGGCCGGCAGCGCCCGCGGAAGCGCCGCGCGCAACACCCGCCCAGCGTTCGCCGCTGCATGTCATGGAGTCGCTCAACTCGCTCTCCGTCGACATTGCCCGGGCGATCGACCATGACGCTTCGATCGAGCTGTGGAACCGCTACCGGCGCGGCGAACGTGACGTGTTCACGCGCCGCCTCTACACGCTGAAGGGCCAGCAGACCTTCGACGAAATCCGGCGCAAGTATCAGGGTGAGGCGGAGTTCCGCGCCGCCGTCGATCGCTATTGCGACGACTTCGAAAAGCTGCTCAAGGACGTCTCGCGCAACGACCGCGACAACATCATGGCGCAGACCTACCTGACGTCGGACACCGGCAAGGTCTACACCATGCTGGCCCACGCGAGCGGCCGGTTGCACTGATCGGGCAAAATCACCGGACAAGCAAAAGGCGGGATTTTTCCCGCCTTTTTTCATTCCCGAGAGCTTGGAGGGGCGCGAAGGATCGCAACCAAACGCACTATCTTGTCGCGATACGAAGCAATCGCCTCGCTCAGATCACGGAATCCGTCCAGCGCACGATATCCTTCGCAGCCTCGCCAAAGGCGCTGTCGAGTGCGCTGACATAGGCCGGATTGCCGCTGCCCGAGACGGGAGCAGATGCGGTGAAGCTCTTGGAGGCGCGCACCTCGCCGTTGCGGTCGTTGAGGATGCGCACGAACAGGTCGACCTCGGCATGTTCGCCGCCATTGACGCGAACGTCGAAGGACCGCACCTCGACGATGATTTGATAGTCGATCGCCAGCCCCTCGCCCGGCTTGCCAACACCGCTAAAGCTCCCGGAATGCTGGAAGGTTTCGGCGAGCCTTGCCTGCACGATGAGCGGCAGGCGATCCGCCCATTGCGCGCCCTTGAGGTACTGGATCGAGTGGTCGGACGGCCTGATGACGATGTTCTGGCTGTCCAGCGCCTTGAGCGCCGAAGGCTGGGCGATCAGGATCTGGCGGCGGCTGTGGCCCCGCATGTCGATCGAGGGAGCGGAAAGCTCGAATGTATCGAGCGGCGCCGGCTTGCCCCCCAATGCCGCGCAACCGGCCAACGTCAAGCCAAGCAACACGACAGCAGACTTATACCCACCCAAGCTGAACGTCACGCGCGATCCCCATTGTCCCCGGATCGTAAGACCAACCCGCAGTCGCGGTTCAACTTCTTGCGGCGGGCGGCGGCCGAAGTCAACGCCGCGCCCTGCCGTCGAACTGACGAACCTCGCCGGCGCCGCCCGAAAGGATGCGTTGCGGATTGCGGCTGAGATCGGTCACCGCCTCTTCGATGCGGCTGATCGAACGCCGGCTGTCCTGGACCAGCGCTTCGACATTCGACAGGCCCTGGCCGGAGAACCGCGCCAGATTGTCGGTAATGGTGCCAAGCCGTGCGTTCAGCGTGTCGGCGACCTGCTTGAACGATTTCAACGTGTCCCTGGCGTCCGCCATCACGCCGTCGGCCTGGCCTGAACCCAGCAGCGTGTCGACCCTTTTCAGGATGCCGTCAACGCGCACCGAGGCATCGTTGAGGCGCTGCGCCAGCTGTCTGGCATCCTTGATCGTCTCGTCGATATCGTCGGCCCGGTCGGCGAACTTGTCGGTCACCTTGGCGATGTCGGCGGCGGCCTTGTTGGCGTTTTCGCTGGCCTTCTGGATGTTGGCGAGCGCCACCCGCACCTGCGCCGGATCGATGCCGTCGAGCACATTGTCGACCTTGGCCAGCGTGCCTTGCGTGCGCGTGGCGAAATCATTGACCGAGCCGACCGCCGTATCGACGTTCTTGATCACGCCATCGAGCTGCTTCGACGTTTCCTTGAGGTTGCCCGTCACCGCATCGACGTTGGCGACGATGCTCTTGATCTTGTCCTTGTCGACGGCGTTGAGCAGGCCTTCGGCGGCCTTCAGCGTGCCGTCGAGCTTGCCCGAAACACCCTTCAACTCGTCCGACAGCGCGCTGACGGCGGTCAGGAACTTGTCGATGCCGTCGGCATTCTTGGCAAGCGCATCCGAGAACGTCTGGGCGTTCTTGACGGTCTGGGTCAGTGGCCCGCGCACATCCTTGGTGAAGCCTTCGAGGTCCGACAGCACCTTGTCGGCACGGGTGAAGATGTTTTGCGCTGTCTGCAGGAGATTGTTGACAGCCGACGGGTTGGCGAGAATTTCAGCGACCCTGCCTTCCTTGGCCGCCTCCTCAAGCAGGTTCGGCTCCTTGGGATTGGCACCCTTCAATTCGATGTTGACCTGGCCGGCAAGGCTGGCGATGCCGATATCGGCCTGCGTCGATTTGGTGAGCGGTGTTGTCGTGTCTATCTCGGTCGTGGCGATGGCGGCATTCGGATCGTTGCGGTCGAAATAGACCCGCTTGACCACACCGACCTTGACGCCGTTGAACAGCACCAGACTGCCTGGGCCAAGGCCTGAGGCCGAGCCCTGAATGCGCACGCGCAACTCCGCCGTCTCGCCGCGATCGCCAATCTGCGCTGTCCAGTAGACGAACGCGAAGGCCGCCAGGATCGCGGCCAGCGTGAAAATGCCGACAATGACGTAGTTGGCTCTGGTTTCCATTGCCCCACTTATGGCTATGCGCGCGCCGCAAGATCAAGTTGCCGGGCGCGTTTTCCGCGGAAATAGGATTTTACCCACGGCTCCTCGCTCTTCAGCATGTCGTCGATCGTGCCTTCGACCAGGATTTTCTTGTTGCCGAGCACCGCCACCCGGTCGCAAGCGGTAAAGAGCGTGTCGAGATCGTGTGTGACCATATAGACCGTCAGGTCCATCGTATCGCGCAGCTTGACGACCAATTCATCGAACTCGGACGCGCTGATCGGGTCAAGGCCGGACGTCGGCTCGTCGAGGAAGACGATGTCGGGGTCGAGCGCCAGCGCCCGCGCCAGGGCGGCGCGCTTGATCATGCCGCCCGAAAGCTCCGAGGGGAATTTTTGCGCGGCGTCCGGCGGCAGGCCGACCAGCTCGATCTTGAGCAAGGCCAGCTCGTCCATCAGCTTCTTCGGCAAATCGAGATATTCGCGCATCGGCACCTGCACGTTTTCCTGCACCGTCAGCGCCGAAAACAGCGCTCCATGCTGGAAAAGCACGCCAAGCCGCATGTCGACGCGCAACCGTTCGATGTCGCTCGCCTTGTCGACGTCGACGCCGAACAGCTTGATCGTCCCGGACTGCTTGTGCAGCAGGCCGAGAATGGTGCGCAGAAGCACCGATTTTCCGGCGCCCGAAGCACCGACGAAACCGAGGATTTCACCGCGCTTGATGTCGAGCGCCAGTTTGTCGAGGATCAGCTTGTCATCCAGGGAGACAGTAATGTCGCGCACGGAGAGCACGATATCGCTTTCGTTCGTCCCTTGCTCAGCCTTGATCGCCTTTGAGCTCTTACCCGTCATGTCAGAACTCGATCGAGGCGTAGAAGATGGCGAAAAGGCCGTCGAGGATGATGACGACGAAGATCGACTTCACCACCGAGGCGGTGACGTGCAGGCCCAGCGATTCGGCGCTGCCGCCGACTTTCATGCCTTCGACGGAAGCGATGGTGCCGATGATCATGGCCATGAACGGCGCCTTGATCAGGCCGGCGAAGATGGTACTGATGTCGATCGCGCCGCGCAGCCGATCGATGAAAGCGGACGGCGTGATGCCGGAATAAAGCCAGGCAGCGAGGATGCCGCCGCCAAGGGCTGCAAAATTGGCAATGATGGTGAGACAGGGCAGCGCGATCACCAGCGCCACCAGGCGCGGAAACACCAGCACGCCGATCGGGTTGAGGCCGATGACCTTCAACGCGTCGACCTCCTCGCGCATTTTCATCGAGCCGATCTCGGCGGTGATGGCGCTGCCGGAGCGGCCGGCGATCATGATTGCGGTCATCAGCACGCCGAGTTCGCGCAGGATCAGCACGCCGACCAGGTCGACAACGAAGATGTTGGCGCCGAAATAGTTGAGCTGGTAGGCGCCTTGCTGGGCGACGATGGCGCCAACGATGGCCGACATCAACGCCACCACCGGGATGGCGCCGACACCCATGCGATCGATCTGGTTGAAGATCGCCGCAGGGTTGATGGCATGGCCGCGCCCGAGTTTCATCTGCGCGCCGCCGATGGTGGCGCCGAGGATGTTCATCGAGGCGAGGAAATCGTCGCGCATCTCATAGACGCGGCGGCCGATCGCCTCCAGCCCGCGAAGGACGATGTTGGGGCGCCGGACACGACCCGATTCGGGCTCGCGCCGAACGGCCTCGCCGACAGCACCAAGCAGGATCGAGGCAACATCGCTTTGCCCCTGCATCCTGACCTCGACGCCCTTCTTCTCAAAGACGCTGACCAGGCGGTCGATCAACCAGGCGCCGGCCGTATCAATCTTCTCGATGTGGGAGAGGTCGAGGGCCAGCGTTTGAAAGCCTTTGCGCTGCTCGATCTTGCGCATCTCGGCATCGATCAGCGCCACCGTCCGCGTCGTCCAGATTCCGGAGAAAGCGCATCCGAGGACGCCGCCCTCCTCGCCGACCGCGACGCGGGGCTGGTGGTCGGCCTCCTTGGCGGCGTTGCCGCTTGCGTCGCGTTTGCCGATGGTCAACATGGCGTCCTGTTTAGCCTGACGGGTCGAGCCTGTCGATTTGCCGACAGGCTGATGTTGCATAGCCGGAGCAGAAAATTATGGCGCGTGTCATTTCGGTCGAGGCCGAGCGTTTTCCCATCGCCGGCACCTTCACCATCTCACGCGGATCGAAGACCGAAGCCGAAGTCATCACATGCACGATCAGCGATGGGGACAATCGCGGATGGGGCGAATGCGTCCCTTACAAGCGATATGGCGAGACCATGGACGGCGTGCGCGACGCCATCGAGGCGATGCGCCGGCAGATAGAAGGCGGCATCAGCCGGAAGGACCTGCTCGATGCGATGCCGGCTGGTGCTGCGCGCAACGCCATCGACTGCGCCTTGTGGGACCTGGAGGCGAAGACGAGCGGCATAGCGGTGGCGGACATTATCCACGCCATGCCCTTGTCGGCGCTGGAGACGGCCTACACGCTGTCGCTGGGCGAGCCGGAGGCGATGGCGGCGCAAGCCCGCGCCAATGCGGGGCGGCCGTTGCTCAAGGTTAAGATCGGCGGCGACAACGATGTTGCCCGCATCCGCGCCGTGACCGAAGCGGCGCCCGACAGCCGCATCATCCTCGACGCCAATGAAGGCTGGACCGATGCCAACATCGTCGAGAACCTAGCTTTTGCGGCCGATCACGGCATCACCCTGATCGAACAGCCGCTTCCCGCCGGTCATGACGCGATCTTGCGCCACATCGCGCACCCGTTGCCGATCTGTGCCGACGAAAGCGTGCACGAGGCCAAGGACCTCGAAGGACTTGTCGGCCTCTATGACGCCGTCAACATCAAGCTCGACAAATCCGGCGGCCTGACTGCTGCGCTTACCCTTCGTGACCGCGCCCGCGAACTGGGCTTCGAGGTGATGGTCGGCTGCATGGTCGGCACCTCGCTGGCGATGGCGCCGGCGGTGCTGCTCGCGCAAGGCGCCGAGTTCGTCGATCTCGACGGTCCGCTGCTTTTGGCGCGCGACCGCGATCCCAGCCTCGTCTACCAGGGGTCGCTGGTGTCACCGCCTGACAGGATGCTGTGGGGCTGAGCAATTCCAGGAAAAGTGCGAAGCGGTTTTCCGTCCGGAATTGCGTTAAAGACAAAAACCAGAGCATCTCACCGTCTGAGTGAAACGGTGAGATGCTCTGAGCGCGCGGCGAGCCCGATCAGCGCCAGGCCGGTGATGGCGATCGGGATCATCGCCAGGAAGCCGTCGACGCCGTAGCGCTCGTAAAGCGGGCCGGATGCCAGTGTCACCGCAGCCATGAAGAAGCCATTGAAGAAGTAGGCAATGCCTTGCGCGGCACCGGTGCGCTCTTCCGAAACCGTCTCGCCGATCATCCTCTGCAAGCCGATCAGCACCATCGCCACTGACACCGAGTGCAAGGTCTGGACGCCGAAGAAGCCGATAACGCCAAGCCCGAGCGGCCAGATCAGCGGAAAGGCGATCCAGCGCACGATCGAGCCGATACCGGCGATCAGCATCACCTTGACGACCGAGACGGAGGCGAAAATACGGTTGAAAAACAAAAACATGCAGACTTCGGCTACGACGCCCCAAGCCCATAGCAGGCCGATGACGGAGCCGCTGATGCCAATCGACTTCCAGTAGATCGATACGAAGCCGTAGAGAAAGGCATGGCTGGCGGTGATGATGCCGACGCCGAGGGTGAAATAGAGGAAATACGGGTTAAGCAGGCTGGGCGCCGAATGCTGGATGTCGGTGGCCGACAGCGGCGAGGCCCGGCGCGGACGGCCAAGGCGGGGCGCCAGCAGCCCGGCGACGAGTGCGGCTGCAAGCGACAGGAAGATGATCACCGGCACGGCCTGCACGCTTGTCCAGTACAGGATGAAGCCCCCGACGGCATTGGCGCAGAGATAGGAGATCGAGCCCCATTTGCGCATCGCCGTGTAGTTGGAACCGAAACGGCGCACGCCCGACAGCGCCAGTGAATCGGCGATCGGCGAATGCGGCGTCCACACCACCGTCAGCGCCAGCGAAACGGCAAGCACCATGACGTAGGTGGGGGTGAGGAAATAGCCGGCGGAAAGCACCATGGTTGCTGCCACCAGCGCGATATAGACGTCGGCCCTGTCCTTCGCCCGGTCGGCCAGTGCGGTGAGAAGCGGCGTCGTCACCACGCGCAAAAACATCGGCGCGGCCAGGATAATGGCGATCTGCTCGGCGTCAAACCCCTGAGCCTCGAGCCAAACCGGGAAAAAGGGCACATGCGTTCCCAGCGACACAAAGAGTGTCGCGAAGATCAGGCTCATACGCAGTTCGAAATGGCGCGGCTTGACGAGTTGTTCAGGCGAGAGCGGCGGCAGCGACATGAATCGATCCAATAACGCTGCACAAAGGGCTGCAACGCGCATCGATCCCTTAACATGCGGGGAAGCGAGTCGAAACTGCCTGGACTAACCGATTAACAGGGGTTCACGCCGCTTCGACGACCCTGTCCTCGATCAGCATCGGGATGAAGGGCTCGTCTGGCGCCTCGGGCAGGATTTTCGCCCAGTGGATGATCTCCATGCGGCCGTCGAAATGCTCGACCACCGCCGTGCAGCTCTCCACCCAGTCGCCGGTGTTGATGTACTGCACATCGCCGTAATTCTCGATCACGGCGTGGTGTATATGGCCGCAGATGACGCCGTCGACATGCGAGCGGCGCGCCTCGTCGGAGAGCACGGTCTGGAACGAGCCGATGAAATTGACCGCCCTCTTGACCCTTCCCTTTGCCCAGGACGAGAACGACCAGTAAGGAAGGCCTAACAGATGGCGGAGCTTCGTCACCACGCGGTTCACCATCATGGCCGCGTCATAGGCGTAGTCGCCGAGATACGCCAGCCAGCGCTGATTGTGGACGACGGTGTCGAACTGATCGCCATGGATGACCAGCAGGCGCCTGCCGTCGGCGGTTTCGTGGATGGCTCGGTCGGCAACGACGATGCCGCCGAAATGCACGCCCTGGAACTGGCGCGCGAACTCGTCGTGATTGCCGGCGATGTAGGTGATCGAGGTGCCCTTGCGCGCCTTGCGCAGCAGTTTCTGGACGACGTCATTGTGGCTCTGCGGCCAATGCCAGCTGCGCCGCAGCCGCCAGCCGTCGACGATGTCGCCGACGAGATAGATGATATCGGCGTCGTGATACCGCAGGAAGTCGATCAGGAACTCGGCCTTGGCCGCCTTAGATCCGAGATGCAGGTCGGATATGAACATGCTGCGGAAAGTGCGGGTTTCTGTGCTGGACATCAGATCGTCACCGTTGCTTTCGCGCAGGCTATGCCCCGATTCATGCAACAACCGTATGACGGTTGCGATTGGGCCAGCCAAAGAGCTAGCGTGCCGCGCCAATCACAGGAGAAAATCGTCATGGATCTCGGTATCAGGGGCAAGAAGGCCATTGTCTGCGCTTCAAGCAAGGGGCTCGGCCGCGGCTGCGCCATGGCGCTGGCCGAGGCGGGCTGCGATCTGGTCGTCAACGGACGCAATGCCGAACTGGTGGCGAAAACCGCCGCCGAACTGCGCGAACGCTACGGCGTGAAGGTGACGGAGATTATCGGCGACGTCTCGAAACCCGATGTACAGAAGGCACTCCTTGCCGCCTGCCCCGACCCCGACATTCTGGTCAACAACAATGGCGGTCCGCCGCTGCGCGATTTCCGCGAGCTCGACCGTGCAAAAATCCTCGAAGGCGTGACGCAGAACATGGTGACGCCGATCGAACTGGTGCAGGCTGTCATCGACGGCATGGCCAAGCGCGGCTTCGGCCGCATCGTCAACATCACCTCGCTGTCGGTCTATGTGCCGATCCCTGGCCTCGACCTGTCATCGGGTGCCCGCGCGGGCCTGACCTCGTTCCTGGCCGGCGTGGCGCGCACGGTGATCGACCGCAACGTAACCATCAACAGCCTGCTGCCGGGCAAGCTCGACACCGACCGGCTACGCGGCCCGCACGAGGCCGGCACGACGGAAGACCCGGCCGCTGCTGCCGCCCGCAAGGCCCGCATCAGCGCCGACGTTCCGGCCAAGCGGCTCGGCACGCCGGAAGAGTTCGGCCAGATCTGCGCCTTCCTGTGCTCGGTCCATGCCGGCTACCTCACGGGCCAGAACATCCCGGTCGATGGCGGCCTCTATGTCAGCGCATTCTGATCGACGCGCCTGCGAAGCAGCAGGAGTCGTTCGCGATGAAATCGGTATAAATATCTGATACAACGGCGCTTTCGACGTGCGGTGGCGGAAAGCTGACGGCGCGTCATTTAGCGTCGCGACAAACCTTGGCCGCATGCTAAAAGGACGCTGGCATAGCAGTTTCGAGGGAGCGGCCGCATGGAAGGCGACAACAAGAAACCGGCACGTTCGGACCTCGACGAAGCCGCCCTTTACTTCCACAAGCATCCGCGACCGGGAAAGCTCGAGATCCAGGCAACCAAGCCGCTCGGAAACCAGCGCGACCTGGCGCTGGCCTATTCGCCGGGTGTCGCAGCCCCGTGCCTTGAAATCCGCGACAATCCGGCGACCGCCGCCGACTATACGGCGCGCGCCAATCTGGTCGGCGTCGTCTCCAACGGTTCGGCGGTGCTTGGCCTCGGCAATATCGGCCCGCTCGCCTCCAAGCCGGTGATGGAAGGCAAGGCGGTGCTGTTCAAGAAGTTCGCCGGCATCGACGTCTTCGACATCGAGATCGACGCGCCCGGCATCGAGCGCATGGTCGAGACGATCTCGGCGCTGGAGCCGACCTTCGGCGGCATCAATCTCGAGGACATCAAGGCGCCGGAATGTTTTGAGGTCGAGGCGCAGTTGAAGGCGCGCATGAGCATTCCCGTATTCCACGACGACCAGCACGGCACCGCCATCATCGTCGCCGCCGCCGTGCTCAACGGGCTGGAATTCGCCGGCAAGACCATTTCCGACATCAAGATCGTCACCTCGGGCGCCGGTGCGGCGGCGCTCGCCTGCCTCAATCTGCTGGTCTCGCTCGGCGCCAAAGTTGAAAACATCTGGGTCACCGACCGGTTCGGCGTCGCCTACAAGGGCCGCACCGATGAGATGGACCGCTGGAAAGATCCCTATGTGAAGGACACCGAGGCGCGCACGCTGGCCGATGTGATCCCGGGCGCCGATGTCTTCCTCGGCCTGTCGGCGGCCGGCGTGCTGAAGCCGGAACTGCTGCAGCACATGGCGGAAAAGCCGCTGATCCTGGCGCTGGCCAACCCCAATCCCGAGATCATGCCGGAGACGGCGCGCGCCGCACGTCCGGACGCGATGATCTGCACCGGCCGTTCCGATTTTCCCAATCAGGTCAACAACGTACTGTGTTTTCCTTACATCTTCCGCGGCGCGCTGGACTGCGGCGCCAGCGCCATCAACGAGGAGATGAAGATGGCGGCGGTCCGGGCGATCGCAGCCCTTGCCCGCGAAGAGCCGTCCGATGTTGCGGCGCGCGCCTATTCCGGCGAGACCCCGATCTTCGGGCCTGACTTCCTGATCCCATCGCCCTTCGATCCGCGCCTGATCCTGCGCATTGCGCCAGCCGTGGCCAAGGCCGCCTGCGACACCGGCGTCGCGACCCGGCCAATCACCGATTTCGCCGCCTATATCGACCAGCTCAACCGCTTCGTCTTCCGCTCCGGTTTGGTGATGAAGCCGGTGTTTTCCTCGGCCAAGGCGTCGAGCGCCAAGCGCGTGATCTATGCCGACGGCGAGGACGAACGCGTGTTGCGCGCGGCGCAAGTGGTGCTGGAGGAAGGCATCGCCGAGCCAATCCTGATCGGTCGCCCGCATGTCATCGAGGTCAGGCTGAAGCGCTATGGCCTGCGCATCAAGCCCGGCGTCGATTTCGGCCTGATCAACCCCGAGGACGATCCGCGCTACCGCCACTATGTCGACCTGCTGATCGAGCTTGCCGGCCGGCGCGGCGTCACGACCGAAGCCGCGCGCACCATGGTGCGCACCGACAATACGGTCATCGCGGCACTGGCGCTGAAGCGCGGCGATGCCGACGCCATGGTCTGCGGCCTCGAAGGCCGTTTCGAGCGGCATCTGCGCAATGTGACGCTGGTCATCGGCGCTCGCCCCGGCGTCAAGGACCGCGATCTGTCGACGCTGTCGATGCTGATCTCGCAGCGCGGTATCATTTTCCTGACCGACACCCATGTCTCGGTCGATCCGACGGCCGAGGAAATTGCCGAAATGACCATTCTGGCGGCGGAGGAAATCCAGCGCTTCGGCATCGAGCCGAAGGCGGCGCTGCTCTCGCATTCGGATTTCGGCTCGCGCGATTCCCCCAGCGCCCTGAAGATGCGGCAGGCAGCGGCGATCCTGGCGCGGGTTGCGCCCGACCTGCAATGCGACGGCGAAATGCATGCCGACACCGCGCTGTCGGAGAATCTGCGCCAGCGCGTCTATCCGCATTCGCGGTTGAAGGGCGAAGCCAATCTGCTGGTGTTCCCGAACCTCGACTCCGCCAACATCACGCTGTCCGCACTGAGGACGATGATGGACGCGCTGCATGTCGGCCCGATCCTGCTCGGCACCGACAAGCCGGCGCATATATTGACGCCGTCGGTGACCTCGCGCGGCGTCGTCAACATGACGGCGCTGGCGGTGGTCGAGGCAGCGCACAAGGCGCAGGCGGTGGTTGATTTCGGCTGAGTTCCTCAGGCAGGCGCGAAGCGGTAGTGCCCGGTCTGCCTGAAGGCGAACAAAGTATCCTCTTGCCGGGCGCCCGCCCCGATATTGTGAATTACGAGCGGCCTTTCCGGCACGTCCGCCGAGCGTTCGGACGAGACGATGACGATGTGCGGCAGATTGCCGGGCAGCATCTGGGTGACGAGATCGCCTGGCTGAAAGTCGGCGGGCTCCTCGCTTACGGCCAAGGAAACGCCCTTGCGGCCGAAAAAGGCGGCAAGGTTGCCTACCCGTCGGTGGTCAATGTTGCGGTCAGTCGCTTTCAGGCCCCAGGTCTTGGGATAGGCCGCAAAATTGGCCGCCATGTCCTCATGCACCAGTTTCTGCAGGTCGAGAATGAAGGCGCGGCGATAGGCGCGCACGACGACATCCGTGCACACGCCCCGATCCGGCGCGACATCGCCGCCGGGATAGCCGAGCCGGACATAGGTCGGGTCGTAGAGAGTGGTGACGCCGATCTGCTCACGCGCGGCTTCGACCAGTCTGCTGCGCCAGTCCGGCGCGGCTGGCCTTTCCTGCGCGAGGGTGGGCGCCGCCAAGCAGACCAGACCGAATTGCAGTGCGGTTCGACGGCTGATCGTGGTCATGCCAGGCCCCGGGGCATTGCTTGATCGAGGGATATTTCCCGAGCGATTGCGCCTTTTTCATTGCAGCGGTGAGATGGCGCAGATGCGCCTTATCCGAACACCTCTTGCACCGCGTCTATGGGCTAAGACCATCTTTGGTTGTAGATTGAGGGAACGGTTAACCGCGAATCCGGTAGCATCGCGACAGGCAGGCAAGCGGGGTCTCTGGCAATGGCAGGCGGAAAGTGGACGCATTTGGCTGCGCTGCTTGGCGCGCTGGTGCTTTCGGCCGTCGCCGCCACCGAACCACAAGCCGCTTCGCGTGTCTGCCGGCAGCTGGAAGCCGAGCTTGCTTCTTCATCGAATGGCGGCGGCAAGTCTGGCATGGTGCGCAAGTATGACAACGCCATCGCCCGCCAGCTGGAACAATTGTCAAAGGTGCGCGGCCGGGCGAGCGATGCGAATTGCGGGTTTTCGCTGTTTTCGCGCAACGTCAGCCAATGTGCTGCGCTGAACAGCAGCATCGATCGCATGAACGCCAATCTCGACGCGTTGCAAGCCAAGCGCGCGCAGCTTGCCGGCGGCGGTTCGCGGCGCGACCGCGGCCGCATCCTGGCCGCGCTCGACGCCAATGGCTGCCGGGACGAGCCCGCGCCACGCCTGCAGGAGCAAGAAGCCAGCCGCGAACCCGACGACGGCAATCTGTTCGACCAGCTTTTCGGTGGCAACCGGGAGATCGACACGCTCGATCAGCCCGACGATCCCGACGAAGAACGCAATGTGCGCCGCGTGCTCAACCAGCCCGGCGTGCCGGATTTCCCGACGGTCGGCGGCGAGTTCCATACGAGCTGTGTACGCACCTGCGACGGCTATTTCTTCCCGATGTCGAATTCGGCTTCGCTGGGCGATTTCGAGCGTGATCAGAAAAACTGCGAATCGAGCTGCCCCGGCACAGAGATGCAGGTGTTCTATTCGCGCGGCATGGATGACGATTCGGCCAACATGACGTCATCGGTCACCGGCCGTCCCTACAGCGAATTGCCAACCGCCTATCTCTACAAAAAACCCGACATGTCGCGGCCCCTGGCCTGCGGCTGCAATTCGCAGGCTGGAAATTTCGAGATCATCGGCGGCAACCCGCCACCGCCCGAACAATCGCGGCCTGACACCCAGGCGACGCCGTTCATTCCGATGCCGGCCGCAAAGCCCGATGCGGGCGCGGATCCGGAGACGCTGGCCAACATGCAAGGCGGGCTCGACCGCGACGCCATCAAGCGCCTAGCCGTCAAACCGGTGGTATCGCCGGTGTCGCTGATCCCGCCCGACCAGCGCAAGGTCAGGGTCGTCGGGCCAGCGTTCCTTCCCGACCCAGCAGCGGCAATAGATCTGCAAGCTCCGGCCCGGAAGCAAGTCCGGTAAGCGCCAGCCTCAGAGGCATGAACAGCGCCTTGCCCTTGCGGCCACTGGCTTCCCTGATCCTGGCCGTCCAGTCCTTCCAGACCGTGCCGGTCCATGGCTCTTCCGGCAAGAGGTCGAAAGCCTGCTGCAGGAAGTCGCGATCCTCGTCGGAAAATTCCGGCGCCGGCTGCGGCCCGTCGGCAAGGATACGCCACCAGCCGGCCGCATCGCTCAGCCGGTCGATATTGCCGCGCACCGCCAGCCAGAACGGTTCGGCCTTGTCGCCCGAGATGCCGAGCACAATCAGCCGGTCCTGCGCCTCGGCGAATGGCATGTGATGCATGAGCGCGCGATTGAGCACGAACAGCTCGTCCGGGTCGAATTTGGCCGCCGATTTCGACGTTGCGGCGGGATCGAAGCGCTCGGCGAGTGCCGGCATGTCATGCATGGCCGCGACATTTTCCGAGGTGCCGACAAGCACGGCCAGAGAAGCGACCGCCATCGGTTCGATGCCGTCCTCGCGCAGGCTCTCGATCGACAGCGCGCCGCTGCGCTTCGACAGGCCCTCACCCGAGGCCGTGGTCAGCAGATTGTGGTGGCCGAACACAGGCGGCTCGGCGCCCAGCGCCTTGAACAGCGCGATCTGCACGCCGGTGTTGGTGACGTGGTCGTCGCCGCGGATAACGTGGCTGACCCCCATATCGATATCATCCACTACCGAAGGCAGCGTGTAGAGATAGGTGCCGTCCTCGCGCCGCAGCACCGGATCGGACAGCGAGGCGAGGTCGACGGTTTCCTCGCCGCGCACCAGATCCTCCCAGTGGATTTCGGTGCGTTCCGGCTGCAACGGGTCGCTGGTGAAGTTGGGCAGCAGAAAGCGCCAGTGTGGCCGGCGCCCGTCCGACCGGTACTCGGCGATCTGCTGCTGCGAAAGCGTCAACGCCTCGCGGCCATAGACCGGCGGCAGGCCGCGCGTGCGGCGCACCTTGCGGCGCAGGTCGAGTTCTTCAGGGGTTTCGTAGCAGGGATAGAGCACGCCTGCCGCCTGCAGCCGTTCAACCACCGCGTCGTAAGCTTCGAAGCGCCGCGACTGGTATTCGGTGGCGTCGGGGAAAATGCCCAGCCAGTGCAGGTCGTACAGGATGGCGTCGGAAAATTCCTGCTTCGAGCGGCCAATGTCGGTGTCGTCGAAACGCTGAATGAAACGGCCCTTGTTGTTCATGGCAAACAGCCAGTTGAACAAGGCGGTGCGGGCATTGCCGATATGAATGCGGCCGGTTGGTGAGGGGGCAAAACGGACGGTAACTGTCATGGGCGGGGCGTAACGGATGCTCTTGGAATTGACAAGACGCGCCCCCGCGCGACGCCAAAGACATAATGCACGCCAGCTAAAATGAAAAGGCTGTGAGCCGAATCCGGCCGGGCCTGTCCCCGGTGAACCGCTCACCAGTGATGTACGCCGGCAAAACCGGGCTTTCCCCAGCCGCTTTCTATCCCCGTTATCCACATATGTGACACACAAGATGTTGGGGTCACAAAAGCTACGTAAACGAATCCTTGACGACGCAAACCGAGTCGCCTTTTATATGCCATGTGCTCTTGTTGAGGGCGCGACCGGAGAGTTTAGAGCCCGGTCTTTTTTCCCGGATTTTGTGCGTTTTTGCCCAGATTTTCGCCTGTTTACGAGGTTGGCGGAAGCGTTGGGATCGTGGGGCTTGGGGTGACGAAAGGGAGAATTGTCGGACTGGAAAAAATCATCTGTTAACACTATATTTAGTGTTTGCAGGCAGTCTCGACGCTAGATAGTGTGAACCTCCCTCCAGCGAGGGAATCGATCAAAGTTTCAGTTTTGAGGGACCCGTGGGTCGGCCTGCAGCCAGGGTAAGCGCCTGAAGAGGTGTTTGCCAGTTCGCTGCTTGGCGCCCGCGACGAGGAGAGTGTCGGTGTTGCTTGCAGCACCGGCAAACGGCGGACCGTGCTTTTCGCCATGTGGGGCAGAAATCCCTGGGGAAAAGCGCTATATATAGACAAAAGGGATCGGACCAATGCGCATCGAGCGTCGTTTCACCAAGCAAGGGCAATCGGCTTACGCGGAGATCGAATTCCGCAAGGCGCTTTCGGAGATCAAGAATCCGGATGGCTCGGTGGTGTTCCGTCTCGATAACATCGATGTGCCGGCGCAGTTTTCCCAGGTTGCCGCCGACATTCTGGCGCAGAAGTATTTTCGCAAGGCCGGCGTGCCTGCGCGCCTGAAGAAGGTCGAGGAGAACGACGTCCCGTCCTTCCTGTGGCGCTCCGTCGCCGACGAGGCCGAACTGGCAAAACTGCCGGAGGCCGAGCGCTACGGTTCCGAGATCGACGCTCGCCAGGTCTTCGACCGGCTGGCCGGTACCTGGACCTACTGGGGCTACAAGGGCGGCTACTTCAAGTCGGAAGACGATGCGCTGACCTTCCGCGACGAGCTCGCCTACATGCTGGCCACCCAGCGCGTGGCGCCGAATTCGCCGCAATGGTTCAACACCGGCCTGCATTGGGCTTATGGCATCGATGGCCCAAGCCAGGGCCACTACTATGTCGACCCGTTCACCGGTAAGCTGACCAAGTCGAAGTCCTCCTACGAGCATCCGCAGCCACATGCCTGCTTCATCCAGGGCGTGCAGGACGATCTCGTCAACGAGGGCGGCATCATGGATCTGTGGGTGCGTGAAGCGCGCCTGTTCAAATACGGCTCCGGCACCGGCTCCAACTTCTCGCTGCTGCGCGGCGAAGGCGAAAAACTGTCGGGCGGCGGCCGCTCGTCCGGCCTGATGAGCTTCCTCAAGATCGGCGACCGCGCGGCGGGCGCCATCAAGTCGGGCGGCACGACGCGCCGCGCGGCGAAAATGGTCATTGTCGACGCCGACCACCCCGATATCGAGGAATTCATCGACTGGAAGGTCAATGAAGAGCAGAAGGTCGCCTCGCTGGTGACAGGATCCAAGATCGTCAAGAAGCATCTCGAAGCGATCATGAAGGCCTGCATCAATTGCGACGGCAATGCCGACGATTGTTTCGATCCGGCGCTCAACACCGCGCTGAAGCGCGAGATCAAGGCGGCCAAGAAGTCTGCGGTGCCGGAGAACTACATCTATCGCGTCATCCAGTTCGCCAAGCAGGGCTACACCTCGATGTCGTTCAAGACCTACGACACCGACTGGGATTCCGACGCCTACCTCACCGTTTCCGGCCAGAACTCCAACAATTCGGTGTCGCTGAAGGACAATTTCCTGCGCGCCGTCGAGGACGATGCCGACTGGCACCTGACCGCCCGCAAGGACGGCAAGGTGCTGAAGACGCTCAAGGCGCGCGACCTCTGGGAAAAGATCGGCTATGCCGCCTGGGCGTCTGCTGACCCGGGCCTGCATTTCAACACGACGATGAACGACTGGCACACCTGCGCTTCGGCCGGTGCGATCCGGGCCTCCAACCCGTGCTCGGAATACATGTTCCTCGACGACACAGCCTGCAATCTCGCCTCGATCAACCTTTTGCCCTACCGTAACGCCGACGGCACGATCGATATCGCTGCCTATGAGCACACGGTGCGGCTGTGGACCGTCGTTCTGGAAATCTCCGTCATGATGGCGCAGTTCCCGTCGAAGGAGATCGCCAAGCAGTCCTACGAATACCGCACGCTCGGCCTCGGCTATGCCAACATTGGCGGTCTCTTGATGACGTCCGGCATTCCCTATGACTCGGACGAGGGCCGCGCCATCTGCGCCGCACTCACCGCCATCATGACCGGCGTCGCCTATGCCACCTCGGCCGAGATGGCGTCGGAACTCGGCGCCTTCGCCGATTACGACCGCAATGCGCAGAACATGCTGCGCGTCATGCGCAACCATCGCCGCGCTGCCTACGGTGAAAAGGGCGGCTACGAGAAGCTTGCCGTCAACCCGGTGCCGCTGGTCGCTTCCGATCTGAAGCAGCCGGAACTCGCAGCGCACGCCAAGGCTGCCTGGGACCGCGCCATCGAGCTCGGCGAGGAGCATGGCTACCGCAATGCGCAAGCAACCGTGATCGCGCCGACCGGCACGATCGGCCTAGTCATGGATTGCGACACCACCGGCATCGAGCCCGACTTCGCGCTGGTGAAGTTCAAGAAGCTCGCCGGCGGCGGCTACTTCAAGATCATCAACCGCGCCGTGCCGGAAGCACTGCGCACGCTCGGTTACTCCGAAAGCCAGATCGCCGAGATCGAGGCCTATGCGGTCGGCCACGGCAACATGAACCAGGCGCCGGCGGTCAACCCCGGCTCGCTCAAGGCGAAGGGCTTTACCGATGAGAAGATCGCGGCGCTGAATGCGGCGCTGAAGTCGGCCTTCGACATCAAGTTCGTCTTCAACCAGTGGACGCTCGGCGCCGACTGGGTGAAGGAAACGTTCGGGTTCACCGACGAGCAGCTCAACGATTTCTCGTTCGAGATGCTGCCGGCGCTGGGCTTCTCGAAGAAGAACATCGAGGCCGCCAACATCCATGTCTGCGGTGCGATGACCCTGGAGGGCGCGCCCTTCCTTAGGGCGGAGCACCTTGCCGTGTTCGACTGCGCCAGCCCGTGCGGCAAGATCGGCAAGCGTTCGCTGTCGATCAACAGCCACATCCAGATGATGGCGGCCGCACAGCCCTTCATCTCCGGCGCCATTTCCAAGACCATCAACATGCCAAACGACGCGACGGTGGAGGACGCCAAGGGCGCCTACATGCTGTCGTGGAAGCTGGCGTTGAAGGCCAACGCGCTCTACCGCGACGGCTCGAAACTCTCGCAGCCGCTCAATTCGTCGCTGCTCGCCGATGGCGAGGAGGATGAGGACGATGCGGTCGAGCAGCTGATCCAGGCCCCGGCGGCGGCGCGCGCGGCGCAGATCACCGAGCGGATCGTCGAGCGCATCATCGAGCGCGTTTCGCGTGAGCAGGAAAAGCTGCCGGGACGCCGCAAGGGCTACACGCAGAAGGCCAAGATCGGTGGCAACACCATCTTCCTGCGCACCGGCGAATATGACGATGGCCGCCTCGGCGAGATCTTCATCGATATGAACAAGGAAGGCGCAACGCTGCGCGGCCTGCTCAACAACTTCGCCATCGCCATCTCGCTCGGCCTGCAGTACGGCGTGCCGCTCGACGAATATGTGCACGCCTTCACCTTCACCAAGTTCGAGCCGGCCGGCATGGTGCAGGGCAACGACGCCATCAAGAGCGCGACGTCGATCCTCGACTACGTGTTCCGGGAACTCGCCATCTCCTATCTCGGTCGCAACGACCTCGCCCATGTCGACCAGTCGGACTTTTCCAACACGGCACTGGGACGTGGCATCAGCGAAGGCAAGACGGACGCGGTCTCCAAGGGCCTGACCCGCGGTTCGCCGGTGAAGCTGGTGTCCCGCGCGGCAAGCAGCGATCCGAAGGGCTTTGCCGGCGGTTCGGCGAGCACCCCTGCCCGCTCGGCGCCCACCGCCTTCTCCGGCTCCAACGTGCTGGCGCTGAAGCCGGCCAGCGACGAGGCGGTTGCCTACAAGCGTGACTATGAGGAGCGTGCCAGGGAACTGGCCGAGGACATCGCCTTCGAGGAGAACGCGGCTTCCACCGACGCCACCGCAGCACTGTTCACCGACGCCGCAGCCAACGAAGCGGCCGAGGCAAAGAAACTCGCCGCCGACCGCCGCGCCAAGTCGCTGCTGCAAGGCTACACCGGCAATTCCTGCTCCGAGTGCCAGAATTTTACCATGGTAAGGAATGGGACTTGCGAGAAGTGCGATACGTGCGGCGCCACGAGCGGGTGCAGCTGAGTAAGGTTTGGCTTGGTTGATTTAAGAAGCCCGAGACCATCGTCTCGGGCTTCTTATTGTGTGCAATATGACAACACATTCGACTTGGGTCCTACAAACCAAAATTAGATATCAGGCCGCCCCCGTTCTCGCGCGTCGTCCATGTCGTGAGGCATAGAGCAGTGCAGTTCACGTGGTCCGGGTTTCGACAGGGAGCCTCTCGTCCGCAGTTGAAGGCATCTAACGCCTTAGGCCAAAACCCAATCACACAGAACGACTGATTTCGACCGATTGCGGGCGGCCGAACAGCCCGTCAGAAGATCGAGGTCTGATTCGCGCTATTTAACTCGCTATTTAAGAAGAAAACTTTGCGCTAGCATGCGGCCATGACAGTGAGGGACATCCCACAGAGAAGCATCGAACGCGAACTGCTAGATCTTCTTCTAGCCTCGATGTTCAAGACAATGACGGACGGTACGATACATAAGTTTCTTTTCGGCAAGCCCGGTGCTCCTCCCTTTGAAAGGCGGTTTGGAACGGAGGTCCACTACAGCCGTCGAGGCCTGCAAAGCGCCGCCATCTTCGCGCGTGAGAAAGGGCCGAGTTTCCTGCGAATGCTGCCAATGGGGCAAATCGAAAACAGGCTTACGAATTTCGTCTCCGAAAATTATTGGCACATGATGGATGACGCCTTTTTTCCCCGCTTTACAGGGCCATTTTCCCAAGTCGTTTCTGAATCGGCCAAAGCCAAATTGGAGGAGGCAATAAAGGGCTCTGATCTGTTCAAGGCTGAAGACGTCCTTACGATCTACCCCATTGTGCCACTCACGGTGAAGGAGGACTTTGACGGCGGCGCCTTTTTCCTCATTGCTCCGTCGTCGCTTGCGGGAAAGGTGCCGACGGCTTTTCCCCAAAAGTTATTGCTGCCCAATCAGTTTCCACCGTTTTCGGACCACGAGGGGGATAAGCACACGCCTGCGGCCTGGTTAGGGACACGGGCGAAAACTTCCTTCGCTGCCGGAAAGACTAAGGCTACGGTTTTAGGCGCTCTTGCGCTGCTTCCCCATCATTTTGAACGATACATCTTCACTGGCAGAAAGGTTTTTGGTGGGAGGGCCTCTTTTGAAGGCGGCGGTTATTCTTTCGGCTTTCACGCCTCCGAAACGCCACCGCTCTCGGAAGACATAGTTCTGACTGAAAATGACAAATCCTGGCTCGAAATCTTAGCCAAGAAGCTCAATTCCGACCAGAAGCAGGACCGTAAGCACACGAAGGCCCTCGAATACTTCTATCGCGCTTGGGGACCAAGCCCGGTTGCACGCTTTCCGACCCTCTTTATGGCACTAGATGCAATCTTTGGTGATGCCAGCCAAGCGACCCAAGCTGTCGTGGCGTCCGTGGCTCCTCTCATTGGCCCAGAATACGACTATGCGAGACTGAAGAAAATGATGAGTTTGCGGGGGTCGGTCATGCATGGTGGCGCGCCCGACGTAGTCGAGTCTGACAAATACCATGATTACTACGTCGATTACGGTGAGGACCCGATTTCTGATCTTGAAAATATTGCTTCAAAATGCCTGCGGCAAGAGATTTTCGGCAGCGCGATGGAGGAGAGGCCGCATACTTATGCCGAACTCATCAAGGAGAAGACAGGGCGCATTGTCTAAACGGGACTAGCCAGACACCGGACTAGGTCACCGGCTCGAATCGCAGGGGAATTCAATTGAACCAGACGGCTGCACGGTGCTGGATTTGTGAGTCGCCAGCTGACAGCGCGGAACATCGGCTGAAGAAAGCCGATATCGTACGCGCCTACGGACCGGGTCCTTATGTCGGCGATCGTAGGCCCGTGCACGTCGTCGGCGGTACCGTCACTCCCATACAGGGGCCGCGTTCGGCTGCTATCAAGTACACTCAGTTTCTTTGTCACGACTGCAATACATCGCGCACGCAGCAGTATGACATCGCATACGACCGCCTAATAAGTTGGGTATTCGCCAATGAGCAGATCGTGCTGAAAAGGCGGCTAATCGATTTCAACGAAGTCTACGGCTTGGATTGGGCAGAGATGCAAACCGATCTCTACAAGTATTTCGTGAAGACCTTCGGCTGCAGGTTGGTTGACGCCGGCATGCCCGTTCCCCAAGACCTCATTGCTCTTCTGCCTCGGAGCTGTTTCCCCACGGCTCTCAGGATCACTTTCTCGGTCAATGAGGACATCGTCCTGATGCCACCTGCGGATCGCAACGGGTTCATCGGCAAGGGCAATCTGTACCCGCTTCAGTCGCGATCAGACCCGGCCGTCACGAACGGGTATGCTTGGTGCGAACATGTATCCTGGTTCACGATCAACCATTGGTACGGCATACATCCAGAGGGAGGAACAGGTGCCTCTTGGGTCGCGGACGCACAACATATAAATTTGGGAAGCACTAGCCCGCTTACAGACGAGGAACGCGCTGATTTCCTGGTAAAGATACGAGAAAGAGAGGCAGAGTTCCCGGCGGACTGAACTCCGGCGTAACGCTACGATTCGATGGGCTATCTGCTCAGTCCTTCCGCGCCGCTTCTCGACCGGCTCTTCCGGATCTCGATTCACCTCAGTTGATGGGATCGGGCCGGAGGTCAGGTTCAAGCGCAACGTGCTCGTTCTGGGAGATGAGCCGAATGGCTACCTCCACCCGTCTCGGCCGTCGGCGGCAGTCGGCTGATTGAGTTTCCCCTAGACCAACCCGACCAGCCAGGTCGCGCCGCCGAGAAATCCTGCTGAACAGACCCATAGCACCCACAGCCCGCGCACCCGGCATTCGAGCACGGCCGAGGAGGGGTTGGCGGGGTCATAGTGCACGTCGACCTTGCTGCCTTCGGCGTAGCGTTGCGCCTGGCCGCTGACGAGGGCCGGTATCGAGGCCAGCACGTAGGCGCCGAAAGTGACGCGGGCGGCGGTGTAGCGCCGGCCGGCGACCTCGTAGCTGTAGACGATGCGGGAGCGGAAGACGGGGCGCCAGCGCCGGTAGCCGTTGTCGATCCGGACCGTCTCAAGACCCGACGCATCGATGCGGCCGGCAGTCACCGGCCATTTCGTTGCTCGTTTTGCCAGCACCTTATGGGCGATGCCCATGAGCAGGGCGAACAGCCCGATGAACATGAGAAACACTGCGATGCCGAGGTTTTCCGGCTTGGGCAGATGCGACCGGATCGCCTCCAGAACGCCACTGAGCGAAAACACCAGCAGCACAGCGCCGATCACCAGGCCGGCTGACAGCTTGACCATGAATTTGAAGGCGCCCTCAGGCAAGCTGCGCTCGATCACGGCCTTGCTCGGATCGGCCGGATTGTAGAACACGGTCACCGCGGCGCCGGTAGGAAACTGCGCCAGCGTTTCTTCGACTTCGAAGTTCCCCAGATTCTCCTTCACGCTGTAGCGCGAACCGCGAAATTTCTTGGTCCCCACCTTGTATTCGAAGGTGATCGCCGGAAAATTCCTGACTTCAGTGACCTTTTCGCTGTCCGGCCCAACGCCCGACACCTTAACTTTGCGCGCCTCGACGCGCGACGAAATGATCTTTCCCGGCGTCGGCAGCCAGTGGCTCATCGCCTGCACCTCGCGCCATTTGACGAAGGTGATAAGCGACAGCACGACTGCCACCACGCAGACAAACCCGACGATCAGAAACTGCAGTTCCACCCCACCCCCCTTGCCTCTCGATCAATCCCCTAAGGCCATAACCGCGACATATCCCTCCAGCTGAAGCGCCCGATCGCGGATGACGTTCGTGGCGTCGGCGGCCTGCATCGGCACAAACATGGTGCCTTCCCTGGTTTCGTAGAGCGCGTCTCGGGCCTTGGTCTCGGTGTCGCGAAAGGCCAGCCACGCGCGCTGCGTTTTCTGAAGCTGTCGAGCAGCCTCATGCGGCAGCTTGTGCATCAGCGTCGCATAGGCGGCATTCATCCGCCGATCATAGTCAGCCGATGCCGCCGCCTCACAATCGGTCTGGCCAGCAGTCGACCCGTGGGCCGGATCGTTGAGGCAGCGGTCGAGAGTGTCAGCTGTCGGGTCTCGATCAGTCGAGGCCGCAGCGGCTGCTGACGACGAGATTGCCAGCACCAGCGCTGCCGTGATGGCAAGACGTTTGGGTCCGCGTTCCGCTATCCGCATTTCGCCTCCGAAGCATGATTGCGCTATTATGAGAAGCCATCGACGCCTGTCCACACAGCACGTTACGCGGCGCCTCTTGCTCGGGTATCGAAGCGCCACCGACTTTGTTAATAGTCCCCGAAACCTCACGTCGTTGGGAGCCACGACACCGAATGACAGCACTGCGCGTTCTCTCCGATGCCTTCATCCCGGAACTGCCGAATCACTACAAAGGCAAGGTCCGCGAGAATTATGATCTGCCGGATGGCCGCCGCATCATCATCGCCACCGACCGGCTGAGCGCTTTCGATGTGATCCTGACGGCGATCCCGCTCAAGGGAGAGTTGCTGACGCAGACGGCGCGCTACTGGTTCGAGGAAACCGCAGATATCTGCCCGAACCATGTGCTCGATTATCCCGACCCCAATGTCGTCGTCGGCACCCGGCTCGACATATTGCCGGTGGAAATCGTCGTTCGCGACTACCTCGCCGGCACCACCAGCACTTCAGTGCTGACGAAATACAAGAACGGTGAGCGCGATATGTACGGCATCCGGCTGCCGGACGGACTGCGCGACAATGAGAAGCTGCCTCAGGCCATCATCACGCCGACCAGCAAGGCGCTCGATGGCGGTCATGACGAGCCGTTGACGCGGGACGATATCCTGACGCGCGGCCTGTTGTCGGAAGAGCAATGGGACACCGTCTCGCGCTATGCACTGGCGCTGTTTGCGCGCGGCAAGACGCTGGCCGCTGAACGCGGCCTGATCCTGGTCGATACAAAATATGAGTTCGGCACGAACAGGGATGGCACCATCATCCTTGCCGATGAAATCCACACGCCCGACTCAAGCCGTTACTGGCTCGCCGAAAGCTACGAGCGACGTTTCAAGGCTGGCGAGCGGCCGCAGAGTTTCGACAAGGACTTTATCCGCGCCTGGGTCACGGCGCGCTGCGATCCCTACACGGATCGTATCCCGAAAATCCCGGCCGAGCTGATCGAGCAGACGTCACGGGTCTATACGCAGGCATATGAAACCATCACCGGCAAAACCTTCGTCCCCGATCTGTCTGGCAAGACGGTGCTCGACCGCATTCGCGAGAATTTGAAGCCTTACTTCTGACCGCTGGCGGCAGCAGCCCACGACGCGTCATGTCGGCCTCACTGCCAGGAAGGTGGTCCACTCGTCGCGATCGCGGCCAATGTTGAATTCGTCGCCGACAAGGACCAGACCGGAGGCTTCGAGGCGGTCGACGAAATCGTCCCTGCGCCAGTAGACCGTATGATATTCGCCGCTTGTCTCGCCATCGCCAATGCGCATCGAGACGAGGAAGGCGCCGCCCGGCCGCAGCGATCCGGCTATCTTGGCAAGCACCTGGTCGGTCTGCTCGCGCGGCACATGGATCAGGACGCAGAGCGCCAGGACTGCGTCGTAGGGGCCACCGAGATCGTCGGTGATGAGATCGAGAAACTCACCGTGCTTGCCTCGTGCGGACTGCAGCTCCAGAAAGCGCCTTGTCGCATCGGTGCGTCGGACCTTGACGCCGAGCCCCTCGACGAAGTCCGCATCATATCCAGGTCCCGACCCGACTTCCAGAATCCGGCCGCCTTTGCCGGCAATTTTCACCAGGCGCTTCAGCCATTTCTGTTCTCTTTGGTTCGGAACATGCCGCACCAGCGCGTCGTAGCGTTCGGCATAGTCTTCATAGGCGTTGATCGTCTGGCGGCTCTTGGCCAAGTCCTCGGACAACACAGTCATCTTTCCCTTCCTTGGGAGCTTGCTTAGCGAATGGTGCCGGGAGGCACGCGTCCGTCAAGCATACCGATATCCCTGAGGAAATGATCCGACAGCGAGCGGTGGTCGAGCAGGCCGCGCTTGCGGGGTCTGAACGGAGCGGTGAAGAGGTCGAGCACCGGGCGGCGAAGCGTGTTGTAGGGAGCGATGGTGGTGGTCATTGCCGTTTCCTCCAGGGTTCGATTTGATGAACACAACATGCCGTTTTCCGGTCTTGGTTTCCAATCGAACGTCGCGTAGTATGCATCAGGAGGATTGATGCGTCATGAGCTGGGAGCTACCACCATTAGGAGCCATCAGGGTCTTTGAAGCCGCCGCGCGACTGGGCAGTTTCACCAAGGCTGCCGAAGAGCTCGGCATGACCCAGTCCGCCGCCAGCTATCAGATCAAGGTGCTGGAAGAACGCGCCGGAACGCCGCTTTTCATAAGAAAAACAAGGCAGATTGCCCTGACCGAGGCAGGACAACAGCTGGCGCCGCTCGCATCCGGCGCGTTCTCGGCCTTGGCCGATGCATGGGTCGCAACCAAGGGCGGGGCGACCGGCGTGCTGTCCGTGACAACCATGGAAACATTCGCATCGAACTGGCTGGCCGTATGGCTTGGAACATTCCAGCTGATGCATCCCGACCTTGCCGTGAAGGTGAATACGTCGCATGGGCTGGTCGATTTCACGCGCGGCGACATGGATGTCGGCATTCGCACCGGCAGTGGAAAATGGCCCGGCCTGACGGCGCATTATCTGTTCAAGGCGGACTACACGCCGATGCTCAGCCCCAAGCTCGCCGAGAGCGTCGGCGGCATCCACCGCCCCGAGGATCTCTACAAGGTGCCGCTCTGCTGTGCCGACGATCCGTGGTGGGAAATCTGGTTCAAAGCGGCAGGCGTGCCGTTCGAGCCCGATCGCATCATGGCCGGCCCGAAGCTGGGTACGCAGGCCTATGATGCGATGGCGGCGCTGACCGACCGGGGCGCCGCGATCCTCACCAAGAACCTTTACAGCGAGCTTTTGGCAAAGGGCCAGTTGATACAGCCATTCGACGTGCTTGGATCGGATGGCGACGGCTATTGGCTGGTGCACCTGGAGACCCGCCGCAACACCCCCAAAATCAAGGTGTTCCGCGACTGGGTGCTGGCGCAGACGGCAGAGATACGGGAGCACGAACGGCGTGATGTCCCTCAAAGCGCGGCGATGGAGCTCGCCCGCGCCTAGGTCCTCAATCCTTGAAGGTCAGCCCGTATTTTGCAACCTGCTCCTTCGGCATGTCCGCAAGCGCCTGGCGGGTTGTGTAGCCGCCGTAGATCACCTTGCCGTTCTTGATCATCCAGTCCTCGACGTCGGCTTCAGCCACCGTCATCCTGTCGCCCATCTGGTACTTGTTGCCGTTGACCGGCACGTCGGCGAGCAGGCCGATATAGGAGCCGTCGCTGTAGCCGACCAGCTGCAGCCAGATATGCTCGGTGGCGCCGTTCTGGGTCAGCGGGAATTTCACCGTGTAGGTGCCGGGCGTGCCGGCAGCCATCAATTCGTGAAAGCGCTTGAGGGTAGAGCGGCCGCTGTTCTTGGCAGCCTGCATCGCCTCGTCCTCGGTGGAATAGGAAACGACGTTTTGCTTCGACTCCGCCAGCGAAGCGCCACTGCCGCCCGGCATATGCCCGAGCGCATTGAAAAATCCGTAGCCGACGGCGGCGACAACAGCGATGGCCACAATTGGATTGCGCATGAACCCCTCCGAACCCGATCACGGGCACGTTACCGGAGGGCTGTTGCGATACAGCTAAAGGACAGGGTGAGCGGATCGTTAGCGAAAAGCGAAAAATTCAAGCCAAGGCACCCAGACGGCCGCGGTGCTGCCGGCGATAGCTCGCGCGAGCCCTCAGTTGGCGTCGGCCATGGTCGTCTGCCCACCTGCCCATGCCCGCCAGGCGCGCTCGTCGCCGTGGAAGACGTTGAGGTCGATGCGGCCGGTCACGCCATGCGACAGGCCGGAGCCGGAATACTGCCAGAACAGCCACTTGCGGCCCGGATAGACCTTGGACGGGTGCCGCGCCACCGCGCGCAGCCAGAACGGATAGTCGAGAAAAGCGCCCTTGAGGTTGTCGCGATAGAAATCGGGGCTGGTGTAGATGATGGGCCGCTGGCCGTAATGGCGCTCGAGCTTGTCCATGAACACCTGCATCTTCTCCAGCACCGTCGCGCGCGAAGGCCGCCGCTTGCAGGAGGATTCGCCGTTCCATTCGACATCGATCACCGGCGGCAGCGCGCCGTCCATCTTCGGCACATTGCGAATGAACCAATCGGCCTGCTCGCCGGCGGTGCGGCACCAGTAGAAGAAATGATAGGCGCCACGTTTCAGGCCGGCAGCATCGGCATTGCGCCAGTTCTTCATGAACATCGGATCGAGATGGTCGCCGCCATCGGTCGCCTTGATGTAGGCGAAGTTGGCGCCCTGAGCGCGCAGCTTGCTCCAGTTGACGTTGCCCTGCCAGCGCGAAACGTCGACGCCGTGCACGGCAAGATAGCGCGGCGACGCCTTGCCGAAATTGATCGGCTTGGCATCGCGAAAGCCGTAGCGGGTGACGGGCGCAGCCAGCATGGCAGGCGCCGCGCGGGTCAGCCGCTTCGGCGGAGACATCAAGGCAACCGGCTCGACCGGCGGCTGGGCGTTTTCCTGAGGTGTGTCGGCGACGATGGCCTCTTCTTCCTCGACCATGGAAAAGGGCGGCGCATTGTCGGCCACAGCGTTGTCGGCCACCATGTCGGACCGCATTGGTGCTAGTTCGGCCACCGCCGGAGCCGCTGTGACCGGCGCTCTTGGCCGCACGACCGAACTGGTCGTCTCGTTCGACGGCTGCAAGGCATCGACGCCCGCTGTGGACGAGCAGCCGGCAAGGCACAGCGATGCCACCATAAAACTGACGACGCCTGAAATCCGCATCTGGACCTGTACGCAAAACACAACAGACCGATGGCAAACAGACGCCGCCGGACAAACCGGCTTCGATTACTAACGATAAATTGCCAATAAAGTTTGAATCGAATATTAGCCATAAGCCAGATCTTCCTTCTCCCTTGTCGAGCCCGAAGGGAGAGCGCAGCGGCTGACTGGCTCCGGGCGACGCTTCAGAGCCGAGACGGAGTGATGGCGTCAGAAAATGTCTCGGCTCCAGCTCACCATCCCGCTTGACAAGTCCCGCGTTAATATTACCCTGCGCTAACCTTACATTGTAAGGTTACGAACCGGGAGGAAACCATGTCGTCCGCCGCTCTGTCCGAATTGCAGCCAGTTGCCCTGCCAGAACCGCATCAACCCGCCATCGCAATGGAGGACGTCTCCCGCGATTTCAGCCGCGTCATCGAACGCGCCGAGGTCAATGCCTGGCTCGATCTCTATCGCGCCGTACCGGCCGACTTTGCCGCGCGGCTCGGACTGGCGGTTGCCGAAGACGGCGATCTGGTCTGGACCACATGCACGGCAATCCCGTTCATCCATTTCAACTGCGTCAAGAATATCGGCGTCGATGGCCCGGCCAGCGAGAACCAGCTTGACGCGCTGTTGGCGCATTACCGCGCCGCCGGCATTGCGAGGCCGTGGTTCTATGACAATCCGCACGCCGAGCCTTCTGCGCTCAGATGCTGGCTCGAGGCGCGCGGCCTGCAGCGCCTGAGCGGTTGGGAACGGATTTTTCGCGAGGCAGCACCTCTGGCGGCTGAACCGCTTTTCCCGATCGAGGGCGTTTCGGTCGAGCGGGTGACGCGGGCAACGGCAAGCGAATGGGCAGGCTTCATCGACAGCCAGTACCGGCTGCCGACCTCACCATGGCTTAAGGCGCTGGTCGGCCGACAGGGCTGGAATCATTACATTGCGCGGCGGGACGGCGTCGCGGCCGCGGTGCGCTCGCTGTTCATCGGCGCTGACGGCACGGCCTGGAGCGGCATCGACGCGCCGGTACCCGGCATCATGGCGCCAAGCTTCGATCTCGATGCCATGCTCGGCGAAGCCATGGTGCGCGACGGCCTTGCGGCCGGCGCGAAACTGTTTGTCGCCGACATCGAGGCGCCGCACCCCGACCGCGACGGCCCGGCCTATCGCAACTATGCGCGGCTCGGTTTCAAGCTGGCCTATTTTCGCAGCCATTACAGCTATTTGCCGGCAAGTTCGGGCTGACCTACCTGCCCAGCCATTCCCGAAGGCAGGTCTTGGCCACCACATGCGCCGGCGGCACCGACGGCTCGTCGGCGGCGGGGCGGCGGTGGCGTTCGAGCAGGAGGCGCACCTGTTCGGGACGCACGCGATCACGCTCCATCACAAGCAGGACCATCGGATCGCTCAAAAGCTCGTCCAGGGTGTTGATTCTGTCGCTCATCGGTCGTCTCCTCGAATACCGGGCCCGCAGCCGATAGATAGGCAGGCAATCATGGCCCGCCAATGACGCTTTGCCGGCTATGTCGTGTTTTCGGGATTAATTTCCGATAAGGCCTGCGTCAGTTGGGAGGCGGCGCACCTTCATGTTGCGGCAGCCCGTCATCGAGCCGCAGCCAGGGCTGCTTCGAGGCCGTCCACATATGCATTTCGGGCTTGAACAGCGAGGGATCGTCGAGCGAGCCGGTGGTGATGCCGACGATGCCGGCGGAATCGCGCCGGGAAAACAGCGTCGTGCCGCAAGCGGCGCAAAAGCCGCGCTTGAGGTCCGGTGAGGTGTTGACCGTCGCCACCTGGCCCTCGACGGTGACGTCATCGATGCGAAACAGCAGACGCGCGTTAAAGGCCGCGCCGATGACCTTCTGGCAGCGCCGGCAATGGCAGACGCGCTGATTGACCGGCGGCGCCTCAGCACCATAACGCACCGCCCCGCACAGGCACCCACCCTCATATTTCGCCATCATCTGAACCCGTCGCGCTGGAGATCCCTGGAAAGTATCGACTGGCAGCTTTCGGTCAATTGAAAAGCCCTGATGGCGCTATCGATTGCGCTGATACGACCGAAGGGCTGTTGCTGGCCCAACGCAGGGAGCGGCGAAGCATTGACAGCCAGCCGGCGGCCGCGCCTGTTTTATCGCAGGGCCGACCGGGAGGAAATCATGGCGCAGGACATCGAAACCATTGCGGTCGCGGATCTGTTCGGACCGCCCTCGCCCGGCCGCGACCAAACCGATGCGCGGATCATGGCTGCTGCCTCCGGCATCGGTTTCATGGCGATCCGGGATTTTCCTGGCGATCACTGGCTGACACGGGACAAGCGATTGCTGCTGCTCAATATCTTCACCCTGCCCGATGCGGAGAAGGCAAAGCTGCTTCGCTGGAATTTCGATCGCACGAAGAAGAACGTCTATCGCGGGTGGTTCCCACTGCAGCCGACGGCCGTCTCCTACAAGGAAGGCATCGATATAGGCCCGGACATTGCGCATGCGCCCACCAACGCCGCCGACGATGCGGGCGACCCGCTGCGCGAGCCGACTCCATTGCCGTCCGAAGCGGCACTGCCTGGCTGGCGCGCTTCTGCCGCACAGTATTACCAGGCGATGGAAGCGCTGGGCAACGCGCTGATGCGCTCGATCGCGCGCGGGCTCGATCTGCCGGAAACCATCTTCGATGCGGATTTCGACGGCGGCATCTCGACGTTGCGGCTGATCCGCTATCCCTTGCGCGACGCCAACAGCGGTGTCGATCTGAGCGCGCCGGAGTTTTCCGTCGTCCACAAGGGCGAGACGCGCACCATCATCGGCCGCGAACATGCCGATTCCGGCTTCGTCACCTTGCTGGCGCAAGACGGCGTCGAGGGGCTGCAAGCCAAAAACCCTGCCGGCGAATGGATCGATGTGCCGCCCGCCGACGGCACGCTGGCGGTCAATTTCGGGCAGTTGCTCGAGCGTTGGACCGGCGGTCGTGTGCGGGCGACGCGGCACCGGGTGATTGCGCCGAAGACGGCGCGCTACTCGATTCCGTTCTTCTATGAGCCGCGGGTCGATGCGGAGATCGCGCCGCTCCCGCTGGCAGATGCGGCACCCTTCGAGCCGTTCCTCTATGGCGATTATCTCTGGGACTCCGCCACGAACTTCGTCGAGATGAGCGGCATCAAGCATTTGCGCGCGCCGCGCCGGCCCAAGGCTTCGTAGGTGCAGAAAACCGGCCGTCTCGTTGGAGACGGCCGGCTTCAATTCTCGGTTAAAACTATTTGTTTTCGCTGACGACCTCGTCCCAGGTCTTCACCTTGGTCTCGCCATTGAGGAACGGCAGCGCGGCAGCCGTCAGTTCCGGGGCAAAGAAGACGTCGTAGTGGGTGCGGTTGGGGATGATGGCCAACCGGTTCTGCGACAGGTTTTCGCGCATCCAGCCGGCGTCCTTCAGCCCGCCGCCGAGCATCTGGTAGAACTTGATCTCGTGCTCGGGCTTGTACATGTCGCTGTCGCCATAGGCCAGCATCACCGGCATCTTCAGCTTCGCGACATCGGCCGAATAGTCGTAGTCCTTGCGCATGAAATTGCCGAGCGCGTCGAGCAGTTTCGGGAAATCGTCAGGACGCGGCGCCACCGCGACGTAGGATTTGTACATCGGCGTGTCCTTCATGAACTCGGCCGCCGCTGCGCTTACCTGCGCCTGCTGCGGACGCATTTCGTCATAGAAGCCATCGGGAGAAAAGCCGGTGGAAACCAGCACCAGCCGACGCACCACTTCCGGATGCTGGACGGCCAGGCGAAAGGCGACGCCGCCGCCCAGGGAATAGCCGAGCACGTCGACCTTGTCGTAGCCGAGCGCCTTGACGATTGCCGCCATATCGTCGCCCATCGCTTCCAGCGTGAAGGGACGCTCGCCGAGCGCGGTGCGGCCGTGGCCCTGCAGGTCGACGGCAATGATGGTGCGGTTCTCCGCCAGTTTCGGCAATAGCGGCGCGAACATGTCGGATGTGCCGAGACCGCCATGCAGCAGAAGCAGCGGCTCGCCCTTGCCGTAGACGGCATAGTAGTAGTTCAGGCCGCCGATCGGCAGCAGGCCGGACTTTTCCGGCTTCGGCATGGCTGTGGCTTCAGTGGTCATGGCGGGCTTTGTCTCCTCTGCATTGGTAAGGCCGGGTGCTGCGAACAAGGCTGCAACCGAGGCAAGAATGGCGAAAAGGGTCGCTCTGGACATGTCAGCCTCCTCCGGTGTCGGGGTCAGAAAGGGGTCGCGGATTCAAAGGGTCTTGGCGAGTTCTTCGAGCTGCTCGGTGCACTGGCCCCAGCCCTCGTGAAAACCCATCTTCTCGTGCTGCTCGCGGTCGGCAACGCTCCAGTGCCTGACCCGGGCGATGTAGCGGGTCTTGCCGTTGCCTTCGTCCTCGAAGGTCAGCACGACAGTCATGAACGGCTTTTCAGACGGCTCCCAGGCGCTGGTGTAGGCATCGGTGAAGACGATCTTTTCGCCGGGCACGACGTCGAGGAAGACGCCGGGATTGGGAAATTCGTTGCCGTCGGGGCCGGCCATGACGACCAGGCTGGAGCCGCCGCTGCGCACATCCATTTCGGCGCGCGGCGTCGTCCATGGCTTGGGTGAAAACCACTGCGTCACCAGCTTCGGCTCGGTCCAGCAGCGATAGACGCTCTGGCGCGGCGCATCGAGGATGCGGCCAAGCACCAGTTCGCGGTCGTTAGTCGGGGCGATGTCGAGCTTGGTGGTCATGGGATCTCCTCGTTCTCTTGGGTTGGATTTGGGTTCTGCCTCAAGGACGGGTGAGTACGGCGCATGCCGACACGGTCCCGCGAAAAAATCTGCGAAACGATGATCGGCCGGTTGTTGGGAGACTGTGGAGGAGTGCGCCTCAGTGACGCTTGGCCTGAACCAGATAGGCGTTGATCTCAGTCTCGCCGAGCCATTTGGCGGCTTCCAGCCGGTGCAGGCCTTCGACCAGGATATGGCGCTTGCCGTCATGGCGGACCTGGATCGGCGTCTTCATGCCGTTTTCCAGAATGTCTTCGGCCAGATGCCGGACCGTTTCGGGATGCAGCGTCTTCTTGCGCGCCGTCGGCACGTAGATGTCGTCGACCTTGACCTTCTGCACTCTCAGCATGCTGGCTCCCAAGGCGGAAAATGCCGCCTTGCTGAGATAGTCGCTTTGGCGGGAGCGGCCAAGAGCGGCTAAGCAATTGCTGGCCCGATCGTTTCCATTTGACGCTTGCCCGGGAGATGGCCGAAATGGCGGCCTTCGATCCTTTCCGGTATCCATGACCCAACTGCCGACCGAATTCCCCGATTTCGGACTGACGCCCGAGCAGCGCCGCGAGGCTGTGCGCGGCTATTATTACGAATGGCCGGGGATGGATGGCGAGCGCGGCGAGATCTGGTGCTACTCGGACCGCTTCTCCTACCGAGCTGGTGAGACCGTGACGCTTCATGTCAGCTCGACGGCGCCGCGCTTCAACATCACCATTGTCCGCGACGGCGGTAGCGAGACAAAAATCTTCGGGCAAACGGGTCTGTCGGCGCGCTGGCAGGACACGCCTGACCAGTGCTCGGTTGAAGGTTGCGGCTGGGAAGCGTCTTTCGAATTTCGCATCGGCGACGACTGGCCCTCCGGCGCCTATCGCCTCACGCTGACGGCGGATGGCCAGGACGGCAAGCCGGTCCATTGCCACCATCTCATCATCGTCGCTCCTCTGCCCGGCAGAAAACCCGGCCGCGTGTTGCAGGTGGCGGCGACGGGAACCTGGTTGTCCTACAACACCTGGGGCGGCTCCAATGCCTATCAGGGCATCACCGGGCCGGGCCGCGACCAGTATGCGCGCATGGTGTCGACGCAGCGGCCCTGGTGCCGCGGTTTCGTGGTGCTGCCCAAGGATGCGCCGCGGGTGCCGCTGGAGGTCGCGGTGCCGCCGAAGATGGTGCCGCGCTATCCCCATATGGAATGGGCTTATGCCACCGGGCATTCGAAGAAATACGCGTCGTCCGGCTGGGCTAGCTACGACAGCCACTTCTTCCGCTTTGCCGAGCGCGCCGGCTATCACGTCGATCTCGCCAGCCAGCACGATCTGCACTTTTCGCCCGAAATCCTCGACGGGTATGATTGCGTCGTCTTCGTCGGCCATGACGAATACTGGACCTGGGAAATGCGCGATGCGGTCGACAACTACGTTGAACGCGGCGGCCATGCGGCGCGCTTTGCCGGCAATTTCATGTGGCAGACCAGGCTGGAAGACGAAGGCCGCCGGCAGGTCTGCTACAAATACCGCGCTCGGGCCGAGGATCCGGCCTACAGCAGTGACGTAACGCGCGCGACCAATTCCTGGGAGGCGCCGGAGATTGGTCGCCCCGGCGCAATGACCTTCGGCCTCAACGCGACACGCGGCGTCTATGCCGGCTGGGGCGGCTGCGCGCCGCGCGGCGTGCGCGGCTTTCCGGTCTACAGGCCCGAGCACTGGGCCTTTGCCGGCACCGGCATCTACTATGGCGACCTGCTCGGCGCCGACAGCCATGTCTATGGCTATGAGGTCGACGGGCTCGATTTCGAGATCCGCGGCGGCCTGCCCTATCCAACACCGAACAGCGGCGCGCCCGACGGCTTGCAGGTGCTGGCGGTCGGCATGGCAAGCCAGGTCGAGGAAAGCGCCGACATCCCGATCGAGGACCAGTTTTTGGCTGACGAGGACGGCCGCTTCACCGCCGAGACGCTGTTTGGGGAGCCAAGCGACGCCAATCTGGAAAAAGTCAAACGCGGCAATGGCATGATCGTCAATTTCCCGCGCGGCAAGGGCGAGGTCTTTCACGCTGGAAGCTGCGAATGGGTCGCCGGCCTCTCAAGGCAGGACCCGATGGTCGAGCGCGTGACCAAGAATGTAATCGATCGCTATCTCGGAAAGTCCTGACATGCAGAAGCCCTCATCCGCTGGTTCAGAAGCGCGCGCCCCCTCGCATCTGTTCTATCTCTCCAGCCTGCGCCGGCCGCTCATCGACCGCGCCGAAGGCATCTATATGTGGACGCAGGACGGTCGCCGCTTCATCGATGGATCGAGCGGGCCGATGGTTGCCAATATCGGCCATTCCAACCGCAACGTGCTAGACGCCATGAAGCGGCAGATGGATCGCGCCACGTTCGCCTACCGGCTGCATTTCGAAAACGAGCCGGCGGAAGAGCTGGCGCGGAAACTCGCGGGAAAACTGCCTGAGGGCATGGACCGCATCTTCTTCGTCTCCGGTGGCTCGGAAGCGACGGAATCCTGCATCAAGCTGGCGCGGCAATGGGCCGTTGCCACAGGCCAGCCCAAGCGCTGGAAGGTGATCACGCGTTTTCCCTCCTATCATGGCGGCACGCTGGGGTCGTTGTCGATTACCGGCGACGATGCGCTGGCCGAGACCTTCACGCCGATGATGCGGGTGATGCCGGCCGTGCCGGCGCCGACCGCATGGCGCGACCGCGACAACCTGTCGATGGAACAGCGCGGCATCCGCTATGCTGACATGCTGGAGGAGAAAATCCAGGCAGAAGAGCCGGACAGCGTGCTCGCCTTCATCATGGAGCCGGTCGGCGGTGCTGCGACTTCCGCCTTGGTGGCGCCCGACAGCTATTATCCGCGCATCCGCGAAATCTGCGACCGCTATGGCATCCTGCTCATCCATGACGAAGTGATGAGCGGCGCCGGCCGCACAGGCAAATTCCTTGGCGGCGACCATTGGAACTGCAAGCCTGACATCGTCGCGCTGTCGAAGGGACTAGGCTCGGGCTATGCGCCGCTCGGCGCGCTTGCCGCGCCGATGCGGCTGGTCGAGCCGCTGCTGGCCTCGGGCGGCTTCCAGCATGGCCACACCTATGCCGGCAATCCGCTCGCCTGCGCCGCCGGGCTTGCGGTGCTCGGCGAAATGGACCGGCTCGACCTGATCACCAACGCCGCCGCCATGGGCGACGTTCTGATGGACGGGCTGAAGGGGCTGGCCAAGCGCTTTCCATTCATCGCCGACGTGCGTGGCAAGGGCCTGCTCACCGGCGCCGAGATGGTTGCCGATCCCGAGACGCTGCGGCCGATCGACCAGGGCAAGAAAGCCACCCAGCGTCTGCTCGACCTCGCCTATGAACGCGGGCTGATCATCTACGGCCGCAGGGTCAAGGGCGGCGTCGACGGTGATAATTTCATGGTCGCCCCGCCGATGATCGTCACGGCTGAACAGGTCGGCGAGATCCTTTCCATCATCGGCGACTCGCTGGAAGTTCTGGCGGCCGAGCTCGACCTGCCCGTCGAAGGTTAAAAGCATGGCGCCGCGGAAAGTCATCATCACCTGTGCGGTCACCGGCTCGGTGCACACGCCGTCCATGTCGCCCTATCTGCCGCTGACGCCGGACCAGATCGCGACGGACGCCATCGCGGCAGCCGATGCCGGCGCCTCGATCCTACATCTCCATGCCCGCGACCCCAGGGACGGTCGGCCGACCGCCGATCCTGAGGTGTTCATGCAATTCCTCCCGCGCATCAAGCAGGCGACCGATGCCGTCATCAACATCACCACCGGCGGTTCGTCACTGATGACTCTGGACCAGCGGCTGGCAGCACCGCTCAGGGCCGAGCCCGAAATGTGCTCGCTCAACATGGGCTCTATGAATTTCGCGCTGTTCCCGATGCTCGACAAGCCAAGGGAATGGCAGCACGAGTGGGAACCAAAGCTGCTCGAAGCCACGCGCGACACCATCTTCAAGAACACCTTTGCCGATATGGAAGGCGTTCTGGACAAACTCGGCAAGGGCTGCGGTACGCGATTCGAGTTCGAATGCTACGATGTCGGCCATCTCTATTCGCTGGCGCATTTTCGCGACCGTGGCCTGGTGTCGGGGCCCCTGTTCATCCAGTTCGTGCTTGGCATTCTGGGCGGCATCGGCGCCGATCCCGACAATCTCATCCATATGAAGCGCATTGCCGACAAACTGTTCGGCGACAGCTATCAGTTCTCGGTGCTCGCCGCCGGCCGCAACCAGATGCCGCTGATCTCGATTGCGGCGGCGATGGGCGGCAATGTCCGCGTCGGGCTGGAGGACAGCCTCTATGACGGTCGTCAGCTGGCCAAATCCAACGCCGATCAGGTGCGCCGCATCCGCGCCATACTCGACGGCCTGTCGCTTGAGGTCGCGACGCCGTCGGAGGCGCGCGACATGCTGGCGCTGAAGGGCGGTGACCGGGTAGCCTTCTAGAGGCGCACCGGATCGCATGGTAAAAGGAGGGCTGACATGGAAAGGATTCTGGTCTCAGCCTGCCTGCTTGGCAGCCACGTCCGCTATAACGGCTCCTACCGGCTCGACAACCATCCCGTATTGACGCGATGGCAGGCGGAAGGGCGGGTCGTGCAGATCTGCCCCGAGGTTGCCGCAGGCTTCTCCACGCCGCGTCCTCCGGCAGAAATTCTGGGCACAGGGGACGCTGTGCTTCACGGCCAAGGCCGGGTGATCGAGCAGACGGGAAACGACGTGACCGCTCTCTATCTCGAAGCTGGCCAGCTTGCCCTCGATCTGGCCCGGGAAACCGGATGTCGCTATGCGGTTCTCACCGATGGCAGCCCGTCCTGTGGCTCAAGCTTCGTCTATGACGGCAGTTTTTCGGGCAAGCGCGTAGCCGGCCGCGGCACGACCACCGCGCTGCTCGAGGCCAACGGCATTCGTGTCTTTTCGGAAGACGATATCGGCGAACTCGACGACCTCCTGAACGGTTCAGCCGGAACCGCGGCCTGATCCATGGCAGGAAAGATCCACTCCAGCGATACCGTTATCCGCCTCGGCACCATCCGCGACGTCGACACCATCTACGGCGCGCTGCTCAAGCTTGGCAGCCATATCGGCGCGCATCAGGAGATTACGTCCACCGCCGAGGATCTGCGCCACTACGGCTTTGGCGAAAAGCCGGCCTTCTCCACCCTGATCGCCGAAGTCGGCGGCGAGTTTGCCGGGCTCTGCCTGCACTTTCCGATCTTCTCGACCTGGATGGGGCGGCCCGGCGTCTATATCCAGGACCTCTACGTCGAGGATCGGTTTCGCGGCCGCAAGGTCGGCGAAAAGCTGCTACGCCGGGTCGCGCGCGACTGCCGCAGGGATGGCGGCGCCTATCTCAGGCTGTCGGTCGATACCGACAATGACGGTGCCAAGGCCTTTTATGAGAAGCTGGGCATCGGCTGGGCGCATTACGAGCAGGCGCAGAAGATCGTCGGCGAGGCCTTTTTCGCCTTCGCCGACGCAATGCAGGATGGGGAAACGGAATGAAAGCCTTCTTTGCCGAGGAACAGAAACGCCACGACCCGAAGGCTTTTCTGTCCAGTGGCGCGCCGCAACCCAACCCCGAACAGCCGGAGCGCACGGAGCGATTGTTAGCCGGCGCAAAATCTGCCGGATTGACCATCGAGCGGCCCAGGGATCATGGCCTTGGCCCGGTCGCGGCAGTGCATACGCCAGAGTATCTCGCGTTCCTCGAACACATTTTTGCGCGCTGGCGGCGCATTGAGGGCGCCTCGGCGGAAGTCATCCCCAACATCCATCCGCTCGCCCGCGGCGGCGCCTACCCGGCCTCGGCGGTCGGCCAGGCCGGTTACCACATGGCCGACACAGCCTGCCCTATCTCGGCCGAGACCTGGCAGAGCGCGCTGTGGAGCGCCTGGAGCGCGGTCGAGGCCGCCGAAACCGTCAGGGCCGGCGCGCCCGCCGCATACGCGCTCTGCCGGCCGCCCGGCCACCATGCCTTCGCCGATGTCGCCGGCGGCTTCTGCTTCATCAACAATTCGGCGGTCGCGGCGCAAGTGTTGCGCAAGCAGGCGGCGCGGGTGGCGATCCTCGATGTCGACCTGCATCACGGCAACGGCACGCAGGGCATCTTTTACGGGCGATCCGACGTGCTCACCGTCTCGCTGCATGCCGATCCGGTGCGCTTCTATCCGTTCTTCTGGGGCCATGCCGACGAGCGAGGCGAAGGGCCGGGCCTCGGCTATAATCTTAACCTGCCCTTGCCGCGCAAGTCAGCCGATGCGGCGTTTCTCGAAGCGCTTCAAGCGGCGGTCCAGCGCATCCAGGCCTTCGCGCCGGAGGCGCTGGTTGTGGCGCTCGGTCTCGATGCGTTCGAGGGCGACCCGTTCGGCGGGCTTTCGGTGACCACGCCCGGTTTCTCGCGCATCGGCGAGGCGATCGCAAGGCTCGGCCTGCCGACCGTGATCGTGCAGGAAGGCGGCTATCTCTGTGACGCACTCGCCGACAACCTCACCGCCTTCCTCACCGGCTTCGGCGACAAACAGCGATAGCTGGCTAGAGCGTTTCACCGTTTCACGGAAACGGCGAACCGCTCTATGTCTTTGTTTTTTACGCAATTCCGGACGGAAAACCCGCCCACACTTTTCCTGGAATTGCTCTAGCGCTGTTGCCTCAGCATGGCGATGACCCGGTGCACGCTCTCCAGCGTCTCGTCGATTTCGGCCGCCGTGTTGTAGTGGGCAATACCGATGCGCACGACGCCTTGCTCGGCAGGAATGCCGAGCTGGTGGACGATCTCCCAGGCGTAGTTGTGGCCCGACCACAGGAAGATGTTTTCGGCGTTCATCTGCCGCACGATCGTCTCCGGCACGATGCCTTCGACCGTGAACGAAACCGTCGGCACACGCTCGCTGACCCGTTTGGGATCGGTGATGCCGCGGATGGTCAGGCCCTCAATGTCCGACAACCCTTCGATCAGCCTTAGCGCCAACGGGTTTTCGTAGGCGATCGAGACCTGGAATGCCTTGGCAATCCTGCGTCTCCGTGAACCGCCCTCGCCGGCTGCGGCACCCAGTTCCGCGAAGTAATCGACCGCCGCCGTGAGGCCGGCCATCAGTTCGACCTGTGGCGTGCCGAGTTCGAACCGCTCAGGCAAGCCATTGGACGAGCAGCGGCATTTGTAGGGTTTCAGCGCATCGATGACATCACGACGGCCCCAAAGGATGCCCATGTGCGGACCGAAGAATTTGTAGGCCGAGCAGACCAGGAAATCGCAGCCGAGGTCCTGCACATCGACCAGCCCGTGCGGGGCGAACTGTACGGCATCGACATAGACCAGGGCGCCGGCCTGTTTGGCGATTGCCGTCAGCGCCTTGACCCGGTTGATCGATCCGGTGAGGTTCGAGGCGTAGTTCAGCGCAACGAGCCGCGTCTTGTCGGTGAGCAGAGCGCTGAGCCCCGCCTCTTCGACCTGCCAGCTCTTCTCGTCGAAAGACAGGAAGCGCACGACGAGGCCAAGGTCTTCGGCCAGCTGCAGCCAGGGCGAGACATTTCCCTCGTGATCCATGCGGGTGACGATGATCTCGTCGCCCGGCTTGAAATCGCGGCCAAGCGTGCGCGACATGTGATAGGTCAGCGTCGTCATGTTGGCGCCGATGATGATTTCCTCGGCGCTCGCCGCGCCGAGGAAATCGGCCGTAGCCGCATGGGCGTCGTCAACCACCTTTTGCGCGGCAAGCGTGGTTTCGAAATAGCCGCCGAGATTGGCGTTGGTCGTCAACAGACAGCGCGCCACCGCATCGGCAACCGCTTGCGGCACCTGCGTGCCGGCCGGATTGTCGAGATAGATGCGCCGGCGGCCCTTGTCGGTCAGGTCCAGCGCCGGGAACTTCCCCCTGACAGTCTCGATCGGAAAATCCAATATTGTCCCCTTCCCCTTGTCTTTGCTCGGCAATTCCGTTCGAACGGCTTGCCTATGGGCACGGATTGCCGACGCGCTGGTGGATCGCATCCACGCCCTTCTGCATCTCGTCGGTCCAGGTCACGTCGGCCGAGGACAACGCCATCTCAAGCTGGGCAATCGTCGTCGCGCCGATGATGCTGGAAGTAACAAATGGACGGCTGGCGACATAGGCGTTGGCAAACAGCGCCGGTTCGAGGCCAAAGGAGCGCGCCAGCTCATTGTACTCGAGCTGCGCTTCCGCTGCGTTCGGCGTCTCGTAGCGCTGGCCGCGGTTGAACAGCTGCGAGCGCGAGCCTTGCGGCCGCGCGCCATGGTCGTATTTGCCGGTGAGATAGCCTTGCGCCAGCGGCGAATAGGCGAGAAAGCCGACCTCTTCTCGCTCACAGACTTCGGCCAGGTTCACCTCGAAGGTGCGGTTGACGAGGTTGTAGGCGTTCTGCAGCGAAACGACACGCGGGCCGACGCCCTTGTCGGCCTCGGCGATGAAGCGCATGACGCCCCAGGAGCTTTCGTTCGACAGGCCGAGATGGCGGATTTTCCCGGCATTCACCAGTTCGTCGAAGACGGCAAGCGTCTCGGCGATCGGCGTCTCGCCTGTCGGTGCGCCAACGGCGTCGGCACGGCGCGGCGTGGCGCCGACACGAGTCGGGTTGGCGCCCCACGGAATGTCGCGCTCCGGCCAGTGGATCTGGTAGACATCGAGATAGTCTGTGCCGAGCTTGGCCAGCGATTTGTCGATGGCATCGAAAATGTCGGCGCGCACCAGCTTCGAGGGACGATCGCCACGAAACCAGCGGTTGGCGGTGCGGCCGACCACTTTCGAGGCCAGGATGACCTTGTCGCGATTGCCCTTGGCCTTCATCCAGCTGCCGATGAACTTCTCCGTCCGTCCTTGAGTCTCCTCCTTGGGCGGGATCGGATAGAGCTCGGCAGTATCGATGAAATTCACGCCGCGCTCAAAAGCCAGATCCATCTGCGCATGGCCTTCGGCCTCGGTGTTCTGCTGGCCCCATGTCATCGACCCCAGGCAGATCTGGGTAACAAGAAGATCGGTCCGACCGAGACGGCGTTTGTGCATGGATTTCTGCTCCGGAGGGAAAGCTGGCGCGGCAGCGCGGGAAGGAAGCGGTATCCTATAGCAAAGCCGGGCTGCTCTCCAACCCTTGGCTGACCGAGTTTTATGTGAAGCTTGGCAAAGTCAGCGCCGGGCGCCGGCCAGCGCGCGCCGCTTGGCTTCGTCGATCAGCATGTTGGCCACCTGCATGCGGATCATGGCGCGCTGGCGCAGATGTGGCGCGACACGATCGGGATGGTTGGCGAAGGCGAAGCTGCGGCGCATGCGGCCGAGATCGGCAGTCTTGACGGGATGATCGAGGCCGAGTTCGACGGCGATCGCTTCAGGATCGATCGGCGGCAGTCGTTCCTCGGGCTTTGCTTCCTCGCCGGCCAGCGCCAGCTTGGCCTGGTCGAGAAGGGCTGCGAATTCGGCGGCAAGATCGGACCCCGCTTCGCGATACTCGGCAGTGAAGGTTTCGCCGGAGACCTTGATGCGGCCGGAATGAAGCTCGTCGGCCACGGACAGATAGTCGAACGGGATCGACGGCCGCGCGCCTGTCTCGTCGTTCGCCTCGTCTTTGTCCGAGGCCACGAAGAGATCGTCCAGCAAGGAAGCGAAATCCCGCTTGGCGCCGATGACAGCCTCCCCCTTGTGACCACGCGAATGCGTTTGAGACGGTCGCACCATAGAACCGGCTCGTTAAAAATGAATGCCACTGATCTTAACCAGTTTAGGCGTTCGCCAGGCTGGCGCTGCCGATTTTGCCGGCTGCTGACGCAAGCTCAACAAAAAGCCGGACTGCATTTGCATGCAGTCCGGAAATTTCGCCAGGAGTGGCGAGGAAAAGCCGGCCATGTGCCAGCGTCTATGCGTACGGTCGGCGCCAACCAAAAGTTTCAGCGCATGAGCCAATTGTGCCGAAAAAAATTTGCATAGCATGGCTGCCATGCAAATGCTGCACTGCACAATCTTCACATTTTTCCTATATTCGGTGACGTGGAGGATGAACTAGGGGCCGAATCATGGGGTTCTTCACTGAAATGTTTGCTCGTCCGCGTCCGCAGGAGCATCAGCGTTATCGTTCCGCCTTGGCGCTGTTGCATTCGATGAGTAATGCCGACCGTGCCGACATCGGCATCAAGCCGGCCGATTTCCCGCGCATCGCGCGCGAAATGTCCGCGCGGTAAGCCAGCGTATGACGAGGTTTCCCGGCCGCTGCCGGGAAACCTCGGAACGCCGAATTCCTCAACGATTGCCGAGATAGGCACCTTTCGTCAACGGCACGCCATTGTGGCGCAGGATGTCGTAGGCCGTCGTCACGTGGAAATAGAAGTTGGGCATGGCGACATGCAGCAGGTACTGCAGGCCGGGCATCGAGACCTCGCGCGGGCCAAACTTCAATTCGACCACCCTGTCGTCCGAACCATCGAACTCGGCGGCCGAGAACGACGCCAACAATTCCAGCGTCTTGGTCAGGCGCGCCTGAAGCTCGGCGAAGGTCGCTTCATTGTCCTCGTATTTCGGCACTTCGCGGCGGGCCAGGCGCGACGGCGCGCCCTTGGCGTGGTCGGTGGCGACCTGCACCTGCCTGGTCAGCGCGTACATGTCGGGCGCCAGCCTTGCGGTCAAAAACACCTGCGGGTCGATCTTGCGCTCAAGCGCATTCTGTTCGGCAGCCGTCAGAATGCCGGACAGCGCCTTCAGCCTGGCCGAAAACACCGGCACGGAGGCCTCATACATCGATAGTGTCACGTCACATCTCCATTGCGGCTGAAGCGCCGACGGGGACGTAGCGCCTTTACCGGCGATTCTTCAAGCAACGGCAGCGATGCGTCACCCCGCCGCCGCAATCCATGTGGTAGAATCTTCGTTACCGTGCGGAGATTCCCGATGAAGCGCATCTTTCTCGCAGCAACTGCACTCCTTGCTGCGATCGGCCAGTCGGCGATGGCGGACGACGATACGCCCGAAGCCCCTTATGTCGACGACCGGTCGAGCGCCGAGGCGGTCGTCCAGTCGCTCTACAGCGCCATCAACCGGCACGAATTCGCCCGTGCCTGGGGCTACTACGGCGATACGAAGCCGGCAAAGGATTTTGACGCCTTTGTCAAGGGCTATGACGGCACCGACAAGGTCGAGGTCGAAACGGGAGCCATTTCCAGCGACGGCGCGGCCGGCAGCATCTATTACAGCGTTCCCGTCGCCATCAAGGCCACCGACAAGGATGGGGATGAGAAGGTCTTCGCCGGCTGCTACACTCTGCGGCAACTGAACGCGCAGGCCCAGGCTGCGCCTCCCTTCGATCCCATCCATATCGAAAAGGGCGCGCTAAAACCCTCCAGCGCCGATTTCGAGGAGGCGGTTCCGGCAAATTGCGGCGACGGTCCGCCGCCGCCGAAGAAGGATACCGCGCTCGAGAAGGCCAAGAAGGCGTTCCTGGCGACCTATGGCAGTCAGTGCGACAAGCAGTTTGTCGGCGAGGAGCCGAATGCTTTCTCGATCAAATACAAGGACAAGGACGCACAGCCTGGCGACCCTGAAAAGGAGACGCGGCTTTTCGAATTCTACTGTTCCGCCGCAGCCTATAATACCGCTTCGGTCTACTACATGACGGATGCGCTTGGTGAAGTGCTCCAGTTGCAGTTCGCCGAACCGGAACTGGACATACGCTACGAGAACAATGACAGCGACGGCAAACTGCTGGGCGTGACCGTCACTGGTTTCCACACGACCGGCTGGGCAACCAATCCCGAATATGACGAAGAGACCAGGACGATTCGCACGTTCAACAAATGGCGCGGCGTCGGCGATGCCTCTGACAGCGGCACCTACCTGTTTCGCAACGGTGATTTTTCGCTGGTGCAGTACGACGTCGATGCGTCTTACGACGGCGAGGAAAACCCGCAGACGATGGTCGACTACAACACCGCACCTTGAGGCCGGCTCAGGGGGCTTTCGACAGCATCCAGTTCAGCGTCTCGCGCCAGTCGACCATGCGGATCGGCGTGCCGTGGGTCCCGGTCTCGAAACGGACGAAGTGCGTCGGATAGGGATAGGCTTTCGAGTTCGCAATGATGGAGCGGAAGAAGGCTTCCTGCTTCTCCACGGGAAAGACCGGATCCTTGCTGCCCTGGCCGAAGAATACCGGCACATGGCGCCTGTAGGCGGGGCTTGCCAAAAAGCTGTCATCCCATAACGAACCGAGCAGCAAGAGCCCATTGATGCGTCGTCCGGTATCGTTGCGGCCGGCCAGCTTCCAGCACAGCGAACCGCCCATCGAGCCGCAGGCGACGAAGATTTTCGCATCGGGCGAGGCCTCGGCATAGTGGCCGATCAATGCTGCGACCTGGGCTGCGCCTTTGTCACCGAAATCGGTGAAATCGGGTGAGAGATAGAGGCCGCCATTGCCGGCCATCAGGTTCTTGATGCGGTTGAAATTGCCGCCGAATGTGAAGTCGTCGACGCCCTGCTTGCGGCTGCCGCCCTGCCCGTGCAGGTAAAGCACGATGATGCCGGCGCCCTCGGTTTTACCAACGGCGATATGCCTGACATCGCCGGCATCGGTTTTCAGCATCAGATCCTGCTGAACCTTGCGCACGCTGGTGTCAGTATACTGCGCGTGCACGCGCTTTTCCGGCACCTGGTCGCGGGCGTTGATGTCGCGCATTTCCTGGTAGTCGATGACGGTGTGCGCGCCGTTGTCGGACGACGACAGCGTCGCCGGATAGGCGAAGAGATCGTCTTTGAAGGGTTTTAGTTCAAGTGCCTCCGCGCGGACGGCGGACAGCGAAAGAACGATTGCGGTGAGCAGCGCACGGGAGAATGGGAAGCGAAGAGCCATCCTTCAGCCATGCGTTTTTCAGCTTCGGTTTGTCAATCCTGCAGCACGCCGCCGGCGTCTTCGAGCGCTTCGCGGGTGTCGACATCGATCGATGCACCGTCGCCAATTTCGACGTCGATGACATCGAGCCCCTCGGCCTCGACCAGATGGCGGGCGCCGGTGTCGCCTTCGAGATGGGCGATGGCCGGAAACAGCGCGCGGGGCAAAAGCACCGGATTGCCGCGGCGGCCATCATGCGTGGCGCGCACCACTGAATGGCCGCCGTCCCTACGGAAGGCGTCGATCAACCTGTCGAGATCGGCCGCGGAGATGCCCGGCATGTCGCCGAGGACAATCATCGCGCCGGCGGCCTCGGCTCCGACTTTGGCCATGCCGGCTTTCAGCGACGAGGACAGGCCTTCGGCAAAATCGGGATTGTCGGCGAAGATCACATTGAGGTCCGACAAGGCGTGATGTACCCGCTCGCGCTGATGGCCGGTGACGACTACGGTGGCCGAGGCCTTCGAGCCTAGCGCGCGTCCAGCGGTTAGGCGCACCAGCGGCTTGCCGTCGAACAGCGCCAAGAGCTTGTTCGGCCCGCCCATGCGGCTGGAACGGCCGGCAGCGAGAAGCACGATGTCGACCTTCAGCCCGGCTCTGGCTGGCAGCGGCTCGCGCGGCTGCGGCCGGGTCGGGATTTCCATCAACAGCCCACCGACACCCATGCCGGCAATATCCTTGGCGGTCACCTCAAGCCCGGCGATCAGCCGGTCGAGCACCCAGTCGAAGCCGTTCTCCTTGGGGCTGCGGGCGCAACCCGGCGCGCCGATGACGCGTTTGCCGTCAAGCGTGCCCAGGACCAGCAGATTGCCGGGATCGACCGGCATGCCCGCGCGGATGACGGTACCGCCAGCCTTCTCGATCGCTGCTGGGATGACGTCTGCGAAATCGCTCATCGCCGAGGCGCCGAAGACCACCACCATGTCATTGTCGCGCGCCAGCGCGGCAGCGGCCTCGGCCACAGGCGCGACTTCGTGCGGCGTGCGGCGCTCGACGGTCAACCGGGCGCCGGAGCGCGCCAGCCGCGCCTCGGTGACGCGCAGCGTCTTGTCCAGTAGCCTTGCCTTGATGCCCGGCAGCACGGTCTGGATGACGCCGATGCGCACCGGCTGGTAGGCGTTGACGGCAAAGATCTCGCCGCCGGCGCAAATCTTTGTCACCTTGTCGACCAAGGCCGAGGCGACGGCGAACGGTATGATCTTCACCGTCGCCACCATCTGGCCCTTCTCCACCGGCGCGTGCTGAGCCAGTGTGGCGATGGTGATGGTCGGGTCGACGGCATTGATGGCGTCGATCATTGCCGCGTCGACCGTAAAGACGCCAGCCGCTTTGGCGTGAAGGTTGACGCGGCCGGTCGCGGCGGGCTTTGCCTCGATGTCGCGGTGGGCCATGCTTGCGGCGATCTTTTCAGCCGCCGTATCTTCGCTCAGATCATCGGTCGCAAGCACCGCGGCGACGATTTCGGCAATGCCGACCGCCTTCAGCACAGCTATGTCTTCAGCGCTCAGCCTGTGCGCCTTGCGGAAGCGTCGCTCGCCGGCCGTGGTGGCATGGGCGAGCACCGCGCCTTCGGCCTGGTCGATCGGAACCGGCCCGAATTTCACGCCGCAGCGCCTTTCATTTCCAGCCCGCGCGACCGAAAGGCGTGGATGGTCTGCGCCAGGACGGCGACGGCGATCTCCGCCGGGCTCGCCGCACCGATGTCGAGGCCGATCGGCGCGTGGATGCGGGCGATCTGGTCGGCGCTGGCGCCCAGCGCAAGCAGGCGCTCGACACGTTTGGCGTGGGTTTTGCGGCTGCCGAGTGCGCCGACATAGAAGCAGTTGGCGTCGAGCGCCGCCTTCAGCGCGAAATCGTCGATCTTCGGATCATGAGTTACGGCGGCGAGCGCGGTGTAGCTGTCAAGAGGCTGGCGTTTCAGCACATCCTCAGGCCATTCGGCATGCAGCGCCACATCGGGAAAGCGGTCCGGCGTGGCGAAGGCGGTGCGCGGATCGACGATCTCCAGCGGATAACCGGCGATCTTGGCCATCGGCGCCAGCGCCTGGCTGATATGGACGGCGCCGATCACCACCAGGCGCGGCTGCGGCAGATGCGCGTTGAGGAAGAAAGTCCGCCCCTCGGCCTCGACTGAACCGGAACTGCCTGAGCGAAACGCCCTGGCGATTGCTTGCCCGAGTTCGCCGGCGACAGAATCGCCCTCGCGCACGATGCGGTCGCGGCCATCGCCGAGATCGGTGACCAGGATTGCCGCGCGGCGGGCGCGGCGTTCGGCATTGAGCGTTTTGAGGGCGTACGGGTCCATACTAACCGAGCCGCTCCACATAGACCTTGATGCGCCCGCCGCAGGACAGACCGACCTGCCAGGCGGTTTCGTCGGCAACGCCGAACTCCAGCATCTTGGCTTTGCCGGTATCGATGACGTCGATCGCCTCGCTCACCACCGCCCCCTCGACACAGCCGCCCGAGACCGAGCCGTGGAAATTGCCTTCGGCATCGATGACCAGATGGCTGCCCACCGGCCTCGGCGCCGAACCCCAGGTCTCGACCACGGTGGCAATCGCGACATCCTTGCCGTCCTTCATCCAGCCTTCCGCGATGATCAGGGGATCGCGGGCTTCATCGAGATAGATGCTGTTGTCCATGATCGCTTGTCCTAGAGTCTGTTTTTCCGTTGAGATTAAGTCGGTTGTTCTCAGCTAAAAGACCCAGCAAGGAGGCCCCTTGGAAGCCAGGTCCTGTGTCATGACGTGGTGCTCATAAAACGCTTCAATGTCAGCCATGGTTCAACCTCACATCTTCTCGACATTGATGAAGTGGGGACCGGTCACACCGGCGACCTTGCAGGCGGATTTCAAAACCTCGTCGCAGAAGACGCTGTTAGCATACGGCGTGCGAAATATATGGGCATCGGCGACCACCTGATCACGGAATACGAGGCTGGTCGGACCAAGAAAACTGTAAATTTTCACGTCCTCATTTGTTCTGTAATCACGTTCATAGTCGATCCTTATTTTCGACGCCGCTTCATCTATAGCGTCCAGGACTCGTATAACGTCATCTAAGTAATATTTCGGCCCTTGCGAGCCGTCAGCCAAAGTAAAATCGCAGTCGACAAACTCGAAACCGGCTGCGTCGATATCCTCGAAAACTCGTTTCAGGCGTTCGGAAACGATCAGATAACCGTGCAATACCTCCAGATCGCGCGGCATCTTGCCTTCTTTGCGGTAGTGAACAAGCTGAGGTTTTTCCGGCAGTTCTGCGAAGCCGTAGCCTTTCTCTGGCGGCGGCGCGAAGACGATGAGGCCCGGCGTTATCAATGCATCCTCGTTTGCGATGCGCACACCGTGGCCTTTACCGCCTCGAAGGCTGGAGTCGAATTCGAAGAATTTGCGGGATTTACCAACCTGGTAGGGAGAGGCTGTTCTTGTGTTTTCGGCGGCCTGCATAGAAGACGTCCCTGTGTGTCCGTGAGCAAAACTACCCAATGTTGTCATTGCAGTTGCGGCTGAAATTCGTTGTATCTCAGGCGTGGTTGCGGTGCCATCAATATGGCTATGCGGCGCGCCTTGCGCCAGCGTCCAGCCAGCGGCGCGGATCGACCGCAGCGGCCGATTTCTTGTCCAACGAGGCGCATAGATCGGCAAGCGCGTCGAGATTGTGCACCGAGCGGAACTCATCGACATGCGGCAGCATCGCCTTGACGCCACGGGCGCGCGCCTCGAAGCCGCCGAAGCGTAGCAAAGGGTTCAGCCAGATCAGCCGCCGGCAGGACTTGTGCAGGCGCTCCATCTCCTCCGACAGGCCGGTGACGTCGTCACGCTCGAGCCCGTCGGTAATCAACAGCACCACCGCGCCCTGCCCGAGCACGCGGCGCGACCATGTCAGGTTGAATTCGGCCAGCGTGTCGCCGATACGGGTGCCGCCCGACCAATCCTTCACCACCGCCGAGCAGTCGGCAAGGGCGGCATCGGGGTCGCGGTGGCGCATCTGCCGCGTCAGATTGGTCAGCCGCGTGCCGAAGACGAAGGTGTGTACGCGCCGGCGTTTTTCGGTCAGCGCATGCAGGAAATGCAGGAAGATGCGCGTGTACTGGCTCATCGAGCCGGAAATATCGGCAAGCACCACCAGCGGCGGATGGACTTCGCGGGCCGAGCGGAATTTCGGCACGATCAGCTCGCCGCCGGTGCGCGCGGCAGAGCGCATCATGGCCCGCGGATCGATGCGGCGGCCATGCGGATCCGCCTTGAAGCGCCTTGTCCGAACCATGTCGAAGGGCAGCCGCAGCTCGGCAATAGCCTTCTTGGCGTCGGCCATCTCGGCGGCGTTCATCTGGGCAAAGTCCTTGCCGCGCAGTACCTCGTTGCCGGAGAAGGTGAAGCGCGCATCGACCTCGATCTCCGGTATTTCCTTTGCCGGCTGGTTTTTCTGATGACCCTCGAACATCGCCTGGCTGACGCGGTTTTCAGCCGCGCGCGGCTTCTGCCTTTCCCTGACGTCCGGCGCCACCGGCGAAAACATCGCCAGCAGCTTTTCGATCAGCTCGCGCGATTTCCAGAACAGCCGGAAGGCTTCGTCAAAGATAGGATGATCCTCGTGCCTGGGCACCAGCACCGCATGCAGCGTCCAATAGAAATCGTCGCGCGAGCCGATGCCGGCGGCAAGCACCGCCTCGATCGCATCCTTGACAGAGGCCGGCCCGACCCGCATGCCCGCCTTGCGCAAGGTGCGGGCGAAATAGACGATGTTGTCGGCGATGCGGCCATCCTCCGCCGCCTCTTTGGGGTCGGCCTCTTTGGGGTGGGCACCCGGCGCCTTCACTGTTTTACTCCGCCGGCGCAAGCTCGGCCTTGACCTCGTCGAGGATGCGCCGGCCCTCGCCCGCACCGATGCGGGCAATGTCGTCCTGGTATTTCAGCAGCACGCCGATGGTGTCGGACACCGTCTCGGGATCGAGCGCCACCTTGTCGAGTTCGGTCAGCGCGCCGGCCCAGTCGATGGTCTCGGCAACGCCCGGCGCCTTGAACAGCTCGACCTGGCGCAATTTCTGAATGAACGACACCACCTCGGCCGAAAGCCGGCTGTTGGCCTGCGGCACCTTGCGGCGCACGATCTCCAGCTCACGCTCGGCATTGGGATAGTCGACCCAGTGATAGAGGCAGCGCCGCTTCAGCGCGTCGTGGATTTCGCGGGTGCGGTTGGTGGTGATGATGACGATCGGCGGCTCCTCGGCCTTGATCGTGCCGAGTTCCGGCACCGTCACCTGGAAGTCGGACAGGATTTCGAGCAGGAACGCCTCGAACGCCTCGTCGGTGCGGTCGAGCTCGTCGATCAGGAACACCGGGGCGGCACCCGCCTTGCCGGTCAGCGCGTCGAGCACCGGGCGGCGGATCAGGTATTTTTCGGAGAACACATTGCGTTCCATGTCGGAGCGGTCGACCGAGCCTGCCGCCTCCTCCATGCGGATCTCGATCATCTGCGCGGCGTAGTTCCATTCATAGACAGCGGAGGAAACGTCGAGGCCTTCATAGCATTGCAGCCGGATCAGCCGGCGGCCGAGCGCCTGCGCCAGCACCTTGGCGATCTCGGTCTTGCCGACGCCGGCCTCACCTTCGAGGAAGAGCGGCCGCTGCATGCGCAGCGACAGGAACAGCACCGTTGCCAGCGAGCGGTCCGCGACATAGTCCGCGCCGGTCAGGAGATCGAGCGTCTCGTCGATCGTCCGCGGCGCGGGGCGCGGTTTCAGCTCGGTCATTCCTTCTCCGTTGACGCCTCTGCTCCGCTTTCCAGCACGTGGTAGTCGCGAGCGTGATAGATCAGCGGCCGCAAATTATCGCCCATGCGCAGGCCTGTCACCTTGCCAAAAAGCACACGATGGGTGGCCAGATCCTTGGTGTCGATCAATTCGCAGTCGAAAACGGCGAGCGCGCCTTTCAAGGTCGGAGCGCCTGTCGATACGACGTCCCACTCGCCGAGCGCAAAACGCTCATCGGACGACAGGCTGCTCAGGCCTGAAAACGCCACCGATAGCGGCTGCTGGTGCGATGCCAACGTGTTCAGCGCAAACCGGCCGTTTTGCACAAACAGCTCGTTCCTGGGATTCTCGCGGTTGAGACAGACGAGCACGGTCGGCGGCGTGTCCGACACCGAACAGGCGGCGATCACCGTCGTGCCGCGCTTGCCGGCGGAACCGTCGGTGGTCACCACATGGACGTGGCCGGCAAAATGCGCCATCGCGTCGCGGTAGGCCTGCGGCCCTATGTCGTTCAACTTCAACACTGATGATTTTCCATAAGCAGGAACCCAAGCGTTATATATGGCGGCACACAATAGGCCACAAGCGAAGTGCTTGACGCCAATCCGCAAATTCGCGTGTTGCGCAGGGCGCAGGCAGCCTTTAGGTCTTGACGCAAGAGACGCCGGAAGCATGCGACCGGCACGGAGGAATTCTCGTCAGAATGCGACCCCTAACGGCTGTAATAGCGGCACTGCTCTGGCTGTTGCCGGCAAGCGCCGGCGCTCAGACGCTGCTTGTCGGCGTCGCCGCGCCCCTGTCCGGTCCATCGGCGATCCTCGGCAAGCAGATCGAGGCCGGCGCTGCCCTCGCGGCTGAAGCCAACGGCGTGGAGATCAAGACGTTCGACGATGCCTGCACCGCCGATGGCGGGGCTGCCGCCGCCAGGGAATTCGCCGCTGCGAAGGTCAATGTCGTCATTGGCTTCCTCTGCACCGAGGCGATCCAGGCGGCGATGCCGATCCTCAAGGATGCCGACATACCCGTCATCACGGTCGGTGTTCGCACCGAAAGCCTGACCGATCGCCGCGCCAAAACCGGCTGGCCGGTCTATCGACTGGGTCCACGCGGCGACGACGAGCGCAATGCGGTGGCTGCCATCCTTACCCGGCTGTGGCAGAGCGAACTGTTCGCCATCGTCGATGACGGCACCATCTATGGGCGCGAAATCGCCGAGACGCTGCGCGCCGCAGCCGAACAGGCGGCGCTGAAGCCGGTCTTCACCGACACGTTCCGGCCGCAACTCGACAACCAGATCGGACTGATCGGCCGGCTGAAGAAGGCGGGCGCCAGCCATGTCTTTGCCGGCGGCGACGGCGACGACATCGCCATCATGGGCCGCGACGCCGGCCAGCTCGAGGCCGGCATTATTTTTGCCGGGGGCGAGAATTTGCGCACACCGCCCGGCGATGTGCCCTACGCCGTGGGCACGCTGATGATCGCGCCGCCCGAATGGGCCGATGTTGCCGATCCCAAGGTGCTGGCCGCCTTTGCCGCCAAAAACCTTGCGCCCGACGGCTATACGCTACCAGCCTACGCGGCGGTGGAGATCGCCAAAGCGGCCTTGGCGGCAGCCGAGACCTCCGGCAAGCCGCTGGCTGACGCGCTCACCGGGAATGATTTCGCAACTGCAATCGGCCAACTTCGTTTTGACGACAAAGGCGATTTGAGCCAGAGCCTCTACCGCGCCTTCCGCTTCGATGGAACGCGTTTCGTACCGGCGGAGGCGAATTGATGTTCCGCACCGGGCCGCGCAATTTGATCACCGATGTCGCGGGCTTGCGCGTCGGCAACGCATCGGACGCAAGGCTGAAATCCGGGGTAACGGCCGTGCTGTGCGACGAACCGGCGATCGGTGGCGTGCAGATCCTGGGCGGCGCGCCGGGCACACGCGAGACTGACGTGCTTGAACCGCACAATTCCATCGAAGCGGTCCATGCCGTGGTGCTATCGGGCGGCTCGGCCTTCGGCCTCGACGCCGCCTCCGGCGTGCAGGCGGCGTTGCGCGAAAAGGGCATTGGCATCGATGTCGGCGGCTTTCGTGTGCCGATCGTGCCGGCGGCGATCCTGTTCGACCTGCGCAATGGCGGCGACAAGGATTGGGGCCGTTATCCCCCTTACCGCGACCTCGGCTACGAAGCGGCACAGGCTGCAACAGTCGACTTTCCGCTCGGCACAATCGGCGCCGGTACCGGCGCGCTCACCTCCGGGCTGAAAGGCGGCCTCGGCTCGGCCTCGACGGTGCTCGACAGCGGCGTCACCATCGGCGCGCTCGCCGCCGCCAACCCGACCGGCTCGGTAACGATTGCCCGGACCCGGTATTTCTGGGCAGCGCCCTTCGAGATCGGCGATGAGTTTGGCGGGCTTGGCTATCCCTCACCGATGCCGGACGATGCAAGGCGGATCCTTCTGAAATACCGCGACAAGCGTGTGGGTGGGACGGGCGGCGGCAACACCACCATCGCCCTCATCGCCACCGACGCCGTGCTGACCAAGGCGGCGGCCAAGCGCCTGGCCATTTCAGCGCATGATGGCTTTGTGCGCGCCATCTGGCCGGTGCACACGCCGGCCGACGGCGATCTGGTGTTTGCGCTGGCGACCGGCAAGAGCGGCATCGAACTCAGCGCCGACGATGCCGTCGATTTATTTGCCGCCGCCGGCGCCACCATGGCGCGCGCCATCAGCCGCGGCATCCATGCAGCGACGCCGGCCGATGGCGACCTATTTCCGGTGTGGTCGTCGCGCTAGAACAATTCACCGTTTCATGAAACGGTGACCCGTTCTAAATCCTTCTTTGACGCAATTCCCAAGGGAAAGCGCTCCGCGCTTTTCCGGGAAAACCGCTTCACACCTGGAATTGCTCTGCAACCCGATCAGGTCGGGGAGCACTTTTCTTCCTCGAAGCTGACCGCGACATCGGAATTTGCCGACAGCCAGACCTTCTGGCCATCGACCTCCGCAAGCAGGCTCAGGGGAATGTAGTGGTGATGGCCTTTGTGCCCACCCATGCCGCTGTCTGCCTTGGTCAGCTTGATCCGGTCGCCATCGACTTTGTCGACAGTACCGATGTGAACGCCATCGGCGCCGACCACTTCCATATGTTCGCGAATCTTGCTGGCCTCGGTCATGGGGTGTTCTCCTTTTGAAGACGATCGACGATAACAAACAGGCGCGCAATTGGATGCATCGGCTTTTGGACAGCACGATGTTTTGACTGTCTCATGATAGGGAACGATCGAACCATGGCAGCCGGAGCGGAGACGCCGATGCGAAATCTCGTCCTGATTGGCGTTTGCCTGCTGGTCCAACTGGCCTCCGGCATCGCGGCCCGGGCGGGCGATGTCGCCGAGCTCGAGATCCTCGGTTTCACCAGAGATGGTGGCGTGTTCGCCTTCGAGGAATACGGCGTCGCGGACGGATCAGGCTTTCCCTATGCCAACCGCTATTACATCGACACATCAGACGACACCTTCCTGAAGGGCACGCCGATCCGGGTCCGGCTGGAGGACGAGACCGCCTCGCTCGATACGGCCCGCCTCCAGGCAAGGCAAAAGGGCGAAGCGATCGTTGCCCAGGCCGAGCTTACCGCAAACCGTGGCATCACCGCCGGCCTCAATCCTGTGACCGAACTGTCGGCCGACCCGTTCCGCATGGTGGTCAACCCGCGGCCGATCTTTACACCGGTCGACCCGCCACTGGAATTCCGGCTCGACGAGATCGGCATGAACGACACAGAGGACTGCCAGAGCCAGGGCGAGATCAACGGCTTTCGGCTGCTGCGCATCGAAGCCAGGGATGGCGGCCAGACGCACCTTTTGCATGAGGACAAATCGATCCCGAAAAGCCGCGGCTGCCCGAATGGCTACCGGATCGGCGCGGTGCAGACATTTTCGATGGACAGCATCAGCGCCTATGCGGTCCTGATCGCGGTGCGCCAATACGGCTTTGAGGGGCCGGATTTCCGCTGGATCGCCGTGACCGGCCGCCTGTGACATCGCTCGATCAATCCGGTTGGCGCAAGCGCGCCGGCAACCGCGTCAGCCGCGCTGTACCATCGACGCGCACGGCGCTTGTCGGCGCCTTGCTGTGGTCCGTTGCCATGGGCGCCAGTGCGCTGCTCTGTCTCTGGCTCGACAATTGGGAATCGCCTGAAAAGATCCGCTTCGTCGTCCTGCTCTTTGCCATGGGTGCAGCACTTGCCTTTCCGGTCGGCTTGTTCGCGGCGCGGCTGGTCTCGCTCGACCGGCATTGGGAAGTGGCGTTCGCCGCCGCCTTCGTCTGTCTGCTTGCCGCGACACTTGCCTTCACCGGCGGCCTGTTCGCCCTGCAATACCGCTCTTACTACGCTGAATGGCACGCCGAGGCTTTCACCCTCCGTTGGGCGTTCGAACTGGTGTTCACCTCGCTGACAGCGCTCTACCAATTCGTGGTGCTGGGCGTGCGGCTCTATTTCCCGCTCGGATTCATCGCACTTGCCATTGCCAGCGTGTGGTTTGCGCGCCATCAGCGTTGAGCATTCGGTCCGCCTCTGTTAGGACGCGGACTTAACCACCGACACATCAGGACTGACGGATGATCCCTCGCTATTCCCGGCCGGAAATGGTCGCCATCTGGTCGCCGGAAACCCGCTTCCGCATCTGGTTCGAAATCGAAGCCCATGCCTGCGATGCGCTGGCCGAGCTCGGCGTCATCCCCAAGGAAGCTGCCAACACCATCTGGGAAAAGGGCAATGCGGCCCGGTTCGATGTTGGCAAGATCGACGAGATCGAGGCCGTCACCAAGCATGACGTCATCGCCTTCCTCACCCACCTCGCCGAATTCGTCGGACCGGATGCCCGTTTCATTCACCAGGGCATGACATCGTCCGATGTGCTCGACACTTGTCTTGCGGTGCAGCTCAGCCGCGCCAGCGACATCTTGCTCGCCGACCTCGACGGCTTGCTCGCCGCACTCAAGCGCCGTGCCTTCGAGCACAAGGACACCGTCACCATCGGGCGCAGCCATGGCATCCACGCCGAGCCAACCACCTTCGGCGTCAAGCTGGCGCAGGCCTATGCCGAATTCTCGCGCTGCCGCGAGCGGCTGGTGCATGCGCGGGAGGATATTGCTACTTGCGCGATCTCCGGTGCGATCGGCACCTTCGCCAACATCGACCCCTATGTCGAGGAGCATGTGGCGAAAAAGCTCGGGCTGAAGCCGGAGCCGGTGTCGACGCAAGTCATTCCGCGCGACCGCCACGCCATGTTCTTTGCCACGCTCGGTGTCATCGCCTCGTCGGTCGAGCGGCTGGCGACCGAAATCCGCCATCTGCAGCGCACCGAGGTACTGGAAGCGGAAGAGTATTTTTCGCCGGGGCAAAAAGGCTCCTCAGCCATGCCACACAAGCGCAACCCGGTGCTGACCGAAAACCTCACCGGCCTTGCCCGCATGGTGCGGTCCATGGCGCTGCCGGCAATGGAGAATGTGGCGCTCTGGCACGAGCGCGATATCTCGCACTCCTCGGTCGAGCGCATGATCGGTCCTGACGCCACGGTGACGCTGGATTTCGCGCTGTCGCGGCTGACCGGCGTCGTCGACAAATTGTTGGTCTATCCCGACAACATGCTGAAGAACATGAACAAGTTTCGCGGCCTTGTGCATTCGCAGCGCGTGCTTCTGGCGCTGACGCAGGCCGGCGTCAGCCGCGAGGACGCCTATCGCCTGGTGCAGCGCAACGCCATGAAGGTATGGGAACACGGCGCTGATTTCCTTGAGGAATTGTTGGCCGACAAGGAGGTCACCGCGGCGCTCCCCGAAGCCGAGATCCGCGAGAAATTCGACCTCGGCTATCACACCAAGCATGTCGACACGATCTTCAAGCGAGTGTTTGGATGAGCTGCCTTCTCCCCGTTTACGGGGAGAAGGTGCCAGCAGGCGGATGAGGGGCGGCGCTGACCTCGGCGATAGCCAAAGCCTCATCCCAGAAACAAAATTTGCCAACGTCGGCCCTGCCCCTCATTGCCCTGCCGGGCATTTCTCCCCGTATAGGGACGGGGAGAAAGATGCCTTCGCCAACGTCCGCTCAAGCCTTGCCCGGAACGGTCCTGATCACCGTGCCCCACGGATCTTCCCGCGTGGTCTCAGCCTTCACATTGTCCGACCGCATCTCAACCCACGCCAGGCCCGAGCGAGACGGATCGCGGCGCCCGGCGCCGGAACTGTGCCAGGCATTGGCGCCGATATGGTGGTGGTAGCCGCCAGACGACAGGAACACCGCCTGGCCGCCATATTTTGCCACCGTATCGAAGCCGAACTCCTGGTGCCACCAGGCCTCGGCGTCTTCAGGCCTCCCGACGCGCAGATGGACGTGGCCGACAATGCTATTCTCCGGCGCGCCCTGCCAGCCGGCGTCGCCGGCAGGTATGCTCGCCACAACGCCGGGCAGGTTCAGGCGTTCGGTCGCCATGGCAATCTTGTCGCCGTTCCACTTCCACTCCTGCGGCAGGCGATCTCGATAGATTTCAATGCCATTGCCTTCTGGGTCGGTCAGATAGAGGGCCTCGCTGACCAGATGGTCGGAAGCACCCTCGATGCGGATCTGGTTGGCGGCAGCGTGGTTGATCCAGCGGCCGAGATCGGCGCGGCTGGGCAGCAGAAAAGCAGTGTGGAACAGACCGGCGCTGCGCGGATCGTCGGGCTTTGCGGCCTTATCCGCCTCGATGACCAGCAGCGGGCGCCCGGCGGCGCCCAACGTGATCGCGCCGTCGGCGCGGCTCAATTCCTGCAGGCCGACAACGGCACGGTAATAGGCCGCGAGGCTCTCGGCGTCGCGCGCCTTCAGGCCAACGCGTGAGACACTGACAGGGGTGGTCGCGGCAAAAGGCAGTTCGCTCATAAAACTCTCCATTCGGCGCGATGCAAGGCTGCGCCGGCGTCTGTCCGGATCTGACATCTCAAATCATTCATCGCGATCGTTCACACAAGATGGAAAGAATCGAACAGGTTGTTCAACAATTGTGATAGGTCGCATCCAACGGCATGGTTGCACGAGACGGAGCCGCTCGCTATCTCAGCGCCATGAAAGTCAAAGACGCAGATATTCTGATTGTGCCGGGCTACACCAATTCCGGTCCCGAACACTGGCAGACACGCTGGCAGTCGAAACTGTCGACGGCGCGCCGGGTCGAGCAGGCCGAATGGTCGAAGCCGGTGCGCGAGGATTGGACAGCGAGCGTGGCCAAAGCGGTCAACGAGTCCGAGAGGCCTGTGGTCATCGTCGCGCATTCGCTTGGCGTTGCGGCGGCGGTGCAAGCCATTCCGCAGTTTCAGAAGCCGGTCGCTGGCGCCTTTTTCGTAGCGCCACCCGATGTTGCCAATCCGGAGATCAGGCCGAGGCACCTGATGACCTTCGGCCCCTATTCGCGCAGGCCGCTGCCCTTTCCGTCCATCGTGATCGCCAGCCGCAATGATCCTTTCTGCGCTTTCGACGTCGCCGAGGACATTGCCGCTGCCTGGGGCTCGCTGTTCATCGATGCCGGCGAAACCGGCCACCTCAACGAGGACGCTGGCTTCGGCCCGTGGCCGGAGGGATCGATGACCTTCGCCAAGTTCCTGACCGATCTCAAGGCCTGACCGCTCCCGGGCAAAGCCCCGTGCCTCAGCCCTTGATCGAATCGTTCATGCTCTTGATCAGCGTCTTTGCGCCGAGCGAAATCAGCGCATGGTCTGAACCCATTGCCAGCAGCCGATAGCCCATCGCCACCACGCGGCCGGCAATCGCCGGCTCGATGACATAGATCGCGGCATGCTTGCCGGCCTTGCGCGTGCGTTCGGCGATCGACGCGACGGTCTCCATCATGCTTTCCAGCGTCGAATTGATGGTGGCGCCGTTCGACCAGGCGATCGAGAAATCCGATGGACCGAGGAAGATGCCATCGATGCCGGGCGTGTCGAGAATGCCGTCCAGCGCATCGAGCGCGGCGCGCGTTTCGACCATCGCAAACGCCATTGTGCGCGCATTGGTGTCGCGCAGCCATTCGGCATGGTCGCCCTTGCCATGGCGCGGAAAGGCATAGGTCGGGCCCCAGGAGCGCTCGCCAAGCGGCGGGTATTTCATCGCGGCGGCAAACAGTTTTGCATCGGCCACCGAATTCACCATCGGCGCGATCACCGCTTCGGCCCCGAAATCGAGAGCGCGACTGGCCATGTCGAAGCGGCCGACCGGAATGCGCACAAGCGCCGGCTTGTTGGCTGCGAGTACCGGAGCCAGGCCGCGCAGGACCGAGTCTTCATGGTGCCCGCCGTGCTGCATATCGAGCGTGACGGCGTCGAAACCCTGCTTGGCGATGATTTCGACCGTCAAAGCGTCCGGAACGCCGGACCAGGCGGTGAACAGCGTTTCATCCGCCGCCAGGCGTGATTTCAGGGACATCGGGGGCTTTTCCTTGTTGGCCAGGACCTTTTCTAACAGGCCTACGCACAGTTTCAGCCGGAAAAGACTGAAAAGGCAAAGAAAAACCGCCCGGCTGGGCCGGGCGGTCGATTGGTCCAGAAATGGCTGGGATCAGGTATTCTTGATCTGCTCGATCGCCTGCGCCATCAGCTCGTCCATGGTGCGGCGGATCTGATGGTCCGACTGGTCGACGCCAGCAGCGTCGAAATCTCCACGGATCTTGCGGAACACGTCGTGATCGCCGGCTTCCTCGATGTCGGAGACAACCACTTCCTTGGCATAGGCGTCGGCATCAGCGCCGGACTTGCCCAACTTTTCGGCGGCCCACAGGCCAAGCGCCTTGTTGCGGCGCGCCGAAGCCTTGAAGCGAAGTTCTTCGTCGAAGGCGAATTTGCGCTCAAAACCCTCTTCGCGGTCTTTCATGCTGCTCATGGCTTCCCTCCGGTGAAATCGATTCGCGTTGGCGGTGGATATGTGTGTTGCCGCAGCACAAACCAAAAGGGCGCGGGTCGGTCAATATGCTACATCACTTGCTGCGCTGCGGCATTTCATTCCTGAAACCGGTCGATCGAAAGGATTTGCCGATTGAGCAAACGCTGTGATTGGGATAGACCCGGCATTGAACCCCACCCGTCGCCGCACTAATTCAGGCAGACGGACAGGAACTGGTCGCTTGCCGCCTGCCCCCAATCCAGAGAAAAAATAAGATGAAAAATCGCCGCCGCATTTATGAAGGCAAGGCCAAGATCCTCTATGAAGGACCAGAACCGGGCACGCTGATCCAGTTCTTCAAGGATGATGCGACCGCGTTCAACAAGAAGAAGCATGAGGTCATTGACGGGAAGGGTGTGCTCAACAACCGCATTTCCGAGTACATCTTCAATCATCTGAACCGCATGGGCATTCCGACCCACTTTATCCGCCGGCTCAACATGCGCGAGCAGCTGATCAAGGAAGTCGAGATCATTCCGCTCGAAGTGGTTGTGCGCAATGTCGCCGCCGGTTCGCTGTCCAAGCGCCTCGGCATCGAGGAAGGCACCGTTCTGCCGCGCTCGATCATCGAATTCTATTACAAGGCCGACGCGCTCGACGATCCGATGGTGTCGGAAGAGCACATCACCGCGTTCGGCTGGGCTTCCCCGCAGGAGATCGACGACGTCATGGCGCTGGCCATCCGCGTCAACGACTTCCTTTCCGGCCTGTTCCTGGGTGTCGGCATCCAGCTCGTCGACTTCAAGATCGAATGCGGACGGCTGTTCGAAGGCGACATGATGCGCATCGTCGTTGCCGACGAGATCTCGCCGGATTCATGCCGGCTGTGGGACGTGGCCACGCAGGACAAGCTCGACAAGGACCGTTTCCGCCGCGACATGGGCGGCCTCGTCGAAGCCTATCAGGAAGTCGCCCGACGCCTCGGCATCATGAACGAGAACGAGCCGCCGCGCCCGACCGGACCGGTGCTTGTCGCCTCGACCGAAGGCCTCAAAGGCAAGCCGCACTAAATCTTCTTTTTTGACGCAATTCCGGACGGAAAACCGCTTCACACTTTTCCGGGAATTGCTAAGTCTTCGAACAGGAATATGTCCAGCATGATCAAGGCCCGCATCACCGTCACCCTCAAGAACGGCGTGCTCGACCCCCAGGGAAAAGCCATAGAGCACGCTCTGTCGGGACTGGGTTTCGGGGGCGTCGGTCAGGTGCGGCAAGGCAAGGTGTTCGACCTGGAGCTTTCGGAAACCGACAAAGCCAAGGCCGAGGCCGACCTGAAAGCCATGTGCGACAAGCTGCTGGCCAACACGGTGATTGAGAATTACAGTGTGACGCTTACCTGAGGTTGTACCGCTTGGCATGCGTAACAGAGCCACCTTTACCATGCCGAACGACACGCAAATCTCCAAATTCATGAGCCTGGTCCTGCGACACGCCCCTCAAGAGGCGGGATTGTCGCTCGAGGAAAACGGCTGGGCTAATTTCGATAAACTCTGCGCGGTGATCCAGGCGAAGTTCGGGGCTTCGGCTGGCGACGTTTCGCGCATTGTCGCGGAAAATCCGAAAAAGCGCTTTGCCATCGATGGCAATCGTATCCGTGCCGTGCAGGGCCACAGCGTCGATGTCGATCTCGGCCTGCCGCCATCCGTCCCGCCCGCTCTCCTCTACCACGGCACCAAGGAAGAATTCCTCCCCAGCATCCTGCGCGAAGGGCTGACAAGCCAGTCGCGCCAGCATGTTCATTTGTCGAAAGACACGGAAACGGCGCTGATCGTGGCCCGGCGCCGCAAGGGAAAAGATGTTATCTTGCGCGTCGACTCGGCGGCCATGGCCGGAGACGGAGCGATATTCTTTCTCTCCGACAACGGCGTCTGGTTGACCAATCACGTTGCGCCCCGGTATCTGCTTGAGATCCGCGAACAGGAATTGCCATGAAATCAGCCGTCGTTCTTCTCCCTGGCCTCAACCGCGACCGCGACATGATCGCGGCGCTGACCAAGATTTCCGGCAAGGCGCCGGTCACCGTCTGGCAGACCGATACCGAAATTCCCGATGTCGACTTGATCGCCATTCCCGGCGGCTTCTCCTTTGGCGATTACCTGCGCTGCGGCGCAATTGCGGCGCGAATGCCGGTGATGCGGGCCGTCGCCGAGAAGGCAGCCAAGGGCGTCATGGTCATCGGCGTCTGTAACGGGTTCCAGATCCTGGTTGAGGCCGGCCTGTTGCCCGGCGCGCTGATGCGCAATTCCTCGCTGAAATTCGTCTGCCGGCAGGTGAAGCTCGAAATCGCCAACGCCAACACCATGTTCACCCGCCGCTACCAGCCGGGCCAGATCATCCGCACCCCGGTGGCGCATCATGACGGCAATTATTTTGCCGATGCCGACACGCTTGCCCGCCTCGAAGGCGAAGGTCAGGTGGTGTTCCGCTATGCCGAGGGCACCAATCCCAACGGCTCGATCAACGACATTGCCGGTATCATCAGCGAGAAGGGCAATGTGCTCGGCCTGATGCCGCATCCGGAAAACCTGATCGAGGCAGCGCATGGCGGCAGCGACGGCCGCGCGCTGTTCGAAGGCGCACTCGGCATTGCCGCCTGATATTTCTCGAAATCTTCAACGCGGGGGCGGCTGACCATGAAACTGACGATTGCCCGGATGGCTTTCCTGACTGCCGCCGGCTTTGCGCTGGCGTCCTGCCAGTCCAGCCCGAAGAGCGCGCCGGTGCCCGCAGGCAAAAGCGCTTCGCTGCTTGCCATGGAACAGGTGGCGATATCAGCCCACAAATGCTGGATCGCCAGCAAGGATCCCGCCTTCAAGTCGTATCAGATGGCCAATGAGCTGAATTCGTTCAGCGGCACGCCGCGCTTCCTGCTGGTGCCGGCCAAGCATTATGGCGGCAAGCCGTTGCTGGTCGTCCAGGCGCAAGGCAATTCCAGCCGCATCGACGTGTTCGGCCCGCTGATGGACGATCCGCTCGGCGCGCGCGTCGGCTCCGATATTGCGCGCTGGCAGACGGGCAATCCCTCCTGTAACGCGGCCGCCTGACGCATGAGCCGCTTCCTGCAGATTGCGGGATTGATCGTCGGTCTGTCCGGGCTTGTCCTGCAATTTTGCATCACCATCCCGGCGTCGATGGAAGCCGGCCGCAGTTTTGTCGGCTCCATCGTCTTTCTGTTCAGCTTCTTCACCATCCTGACCAACATCGGCGCGGTTCTGGTCCACGTGTCGCTGCTGTCGCCTTCAGGCTATGCCTGGCTGCCTGCCTTCGCCGGATCGCGAATGCGCGCAGGCGTCGCTGTTTCGATCGCGCTGGTCTTCATCGTCTATGCCACGGTTCTGGCGCAGCTCTGGCAGCCGCAGGGCCTGTTCTTGCTCTGCGACGTGCTGCTGCACTACGTGACGCCGGTGCTGTTCGTTCTGTGGTGGCTGGTGGCGGGCGCCGACGGCAGGACGCGGTGGAGCGACATCTCGTGGTGGATGGCCTATCCGATCGCCTATCTCGCTTATGCGCTGGCACGGGCGCCGATCGCAGGCGAAGTGCCCTACCCCTTCCTCGACGCCGCCAAGAACGGCGCGGCCAGCGTCGCGCTTTCGGCGCTGGCCGTCACCGGTGTTTTTCTGGTGCTGTGCATCCTCGCCGTGCTTGTCGACAAGGGCATCGCACGCCTCAGGGCACCGGGCGGCCGTCGCTGACCGGAACGGCTCCAGGTCAGTCCCAGAAGCGCCGGATACCTTCACGGTGAGCGTCGCCACGCGACACACCGATGTCCCTGAGCTGCTCGTCGGTCATTTCCAGCAAGGCCAGGCGGCCGCGGCGGCGCTCGAGCAACGCGCCGATCTGATGAGTGAGTGACCTGACCACATGCACGATGCGGCTGACAAAGCCGCGCCGGCCCGACGAGCGTGGCCCGACCAGTTCAGTTCCGGTATAGCGGATTGTCTCGATTGTGCTCATTGTCTTTCTGCCAAGGTTGCAAATTGTACCCTTTTCGGTACGAGCTTGATATGTATTGACTCTCAATCCGGTGCAATATACAAAATTGTCACCATGACAAATTGGCTTCCCGATCTCACCACCGGCTCCGGCCCGCTTTACCAGCGCCTTGCCGACAGCATCGAGTCCGACATCGACAAGGGCGTCATCGACGCTGGGGCAAAACTGCCGCCGCAGCGCGATCTCGCCTATGACATCGGCACTACCGTCGGCACGATCGGCCGGGCCTACCAGTTGCTGCGCGAGCGCGGGCTAGTGAGCGGCGAGGTCGGGCGCGGGACCTATGTGCTGGCCCAGCAATCGAAAGCGGCGTCACCGGAATTCGCCGAGCCTGCCGTGCAAGGCACGCGCTATGTCGATGCGCCGCCCGGCAAACTGCGCTTCGACAGCACGGCCGCGCCCGATATCGGCCAGGGCGCCATTGTCGCCGACATGCTGTCGCGCACGGTGCAGGACCATCCGCATGAGATTTCCAGCTACACCAGGGACTTCCCGGACCGCTGGTTCGAAGCCGGCGCCCGCTGGCTGTCGCGCAATTCGTTCCGCCCTGCCGCAGAGACCATCGTTCCCACGCTCGGCACCCATGCCGCTGTGATGGCGGCGATCGCGGCGCTGACCACGCCGGGAGATTACGTCGCCTTCGAACACCTCACCTATTCGCAGATCGCCCGCAGCGCCGGGCTTGTCGGGCGGCGCATTGCACTGGTCGCATCGGATGAGGACGGCCTCGACCCCGGGGATTTCGAGCGCGTCTGCGCGCAAAAGCACCCGAAAATGATTTTCCTGATGCCGACGGTGCAGAACCCGACGCTGGCGATCCTGTCGGTTTCGCGCCGCGAGGCGATCGCGCGGGTCGCGCGGGAGTACAATGTCATCCTCATCGAGGACGATCTCTATGGCGGCCTGACCTCGGACCCGACACCGCTCATCGCCGAATATGCGCCCGAGCGCACCATCGTTGCCGGCGGCCTGTCGAAGTCGGTCGCCGCCGGCGTTCGCGGCGGCTGGCTCTCCTGCCCGCCCGCTTATCGCCACCGCATCCGCGTCGCTCACAAGATGATGACCGGCGGCATGCCGTTCCTGCTGGCGGAAGTGAATGCGCGTCTGGTGCTGTCCGGACAGGCTGGCGATATCCGCCGGCGCAGCATCGCCGAAATCGCCGCCCGCATTGCCATCGTGCGCGAGACATTGGCCGGCTTCGCATTCAAGTCAAACGACAGCGTGCCCTTCGTCTGGCTGACCCTGCCCGATCCCTGGCTGTCCGGCACCTTCCGCAGTGCATGCCTCGAAAACGGCGTGCTGCTCGACGATGAGGACGAATTCAAAGCCGGGCGCTCCGAGCAGGTTTTTCACGGCGTTCGTTTCGGAGTCTCGCAGCCTATGCGGCGCGAGGAGATCGCCAGCGGCATCGCGGTGATCCGTCGGCTGCTGGAGGAAGGCCGCGCCGGCTACGACAGGTCGTCCTGACCCATTGACGCTTACGGGTTCTGGCGGCCCCGATCTCGGTCAGCCCTCCGCCTTGAAGTTTTTGGCTTCCTTCGCGCCCTTGTCCTTGCCGTGCTCCTCGGCAAGGTCCTTGGCCTGCTGCGGCGAAACGTCGGTGATCTCCGCAAGATGCATAGCTTCCTTGTCCGAGAGGCGATTGTCTTTCTTGCCTTGCTTGGTGGCCATGTCGAAATCTCCTGATTGGTTGCAGACCTAACGGCCGGGGCGCGATAGCGTTCCGCGACCGCTCCCTCGGTACTATCGCCACCTTGTGGCTTTCCGGCGTTTTTTCGTCGGCGGATGGGGTGTATCGCGCCAAAGCTTGCGATAAGAGGGGACTCAGAAAATCCCCCTCTCCCACGGATACCAATCGCTGCCCATGACCATTTCCAATTCCGTGCCGATCACTCCCGAACTCATTGCCGCGCACGGGCTGAAGCCCGACGAATACCAGCGCATCCTCGATCTGGTCGGGCGCGAGCCGAGCTTCACCGAGCTCGGCATCTTCTCGGCAATGTGGAACGAGCACTGCTCCTACAAATCCTCGAAGAAATGGTTGCGCACGCTACCCACCACCGGGCCGCAGGTCATTCAGGGCCCGGGCGAAAATGCCGGCGTGGTCGATATCGGCGATGGCGACTGCGTCGTCTTCAAAATGGAGAGCCACAACCACCCTTCCTACATCGAGCCCTATCAGGGTGCGGCAACCGGCGTCGGCGGCATATTGCGCGACGTCTTCACCATGGGCGCGCGGCCGATCGCGGCGATGAACGCGCTGCGCTTCGGCGCGCCGGACCATCCCAAGACCAGGCACCTCGTCTCCGGCGTCGTGTCCGGCGTCGGCGGCTATGGCAACGCCTTCGGTGTGCCGACGGTCGGCGGCGAGGTCAATTTCGACGCCCGCTACAATGGCAACATCCTGGTCAACGCCTTTGCCGCCGGTCTTGCCAAGACCGATGCGATCTTCCTGTCGGAAGCCAAGGGCGTCGGCCTGCCGGTCGTCTATCTCGGCGCCAAGACCGGCCGCGACGGTGTCGGCGGCGCCACCATGGCGTCAGCCGAGTTCGACGACAAGATCGACGAGAAGCGGCCGACCGTGCAGGTCGGCGATCCCTTCACCGAAAAATGCCTGTTGGAGGCCTGCCTTGAACTGATGGCCTCGGGCGCGGTCATCGCCATCCAGGACATGGGGGCGGCCGGCCTCACCTGCTCGGCGGTCGAGATGGGCGCCAAGGGCGACCTCGGCATCGAGCTTCACCTCGATCAGGTGCCGGTGCGCGAAGAGCGCATGAGCGCCTATGAGATGATGCTGTCGGAAAGCCAGGAGCGCATGCTGATGGTGCTGCGCCCCGAGAAGGAAAAGGAAGCCGAGGCGATCTTCCACAAATGGGGCCTCGACTTCGCCATCGTCGGCAAGACCACCGACGATCTGCGTTTCCGCGTCATCCACCAGGGCGACGAGGTCGCCAATCTGCCGATCAAGGACCTTGGCGACAAGGCGCCGGAATATGACCGCCCCTGGGTCGAGCCGACGAAGCCGGCGGCACTGGCGGCTGGCGATGCACCAAAGGCCGATGTCGCCGACGCGCTGCTGAAGCTGCTCGGCGGGCCGGATTTGTCTTCGCGCCGCTGGGTGTGGGAGCAGTATGACACGCTGATCCAGGGCAATTCGCTGCAGCTGCCGGGCGGCGACGCAGGCGTGGTGCGCGTCGAGGGCCATCCGACCAAGGCGCTCGCCTTCTCCTCCGACGTCACACCGCGCTATTGCGAGGCCGACCCCTATGAGGGCGGCAAGCAGGCGGTAGCGGAATGCTGGCGCAACCTGACCGCCACCGGCGCGCTGCCGCTGGCGGCGACCGACAACCTCAATTTCGGCAATCCGGAGCGGCCGGAAATCATGGGCCAGCTGGTTGGCGCGGTGAAAGGCATTGGCGATGCCTGCCGGGCGCTCGGCTTCCCGATCGTGTCGGGCAATGTCTCGCTCTACAACGAGACCAACGGCCAGGGCATCCTGCCGACGCCGACCATTGGCGGCGTCGGGCTGATCGCCGACTGGTCGAAGATGACGCGCATCGGCTTTGCCGCCGAGGGCCAGATGATCCTGCTGGTCGGCGCACCCGCGACCTGGGGCAGCCATCTCGGCCAGTCCGCCTATTTCAGGGACATCCATGGCCGTACCGACGGGCCGCCGCCCCCGGTGGACCTCGCGCATGAAAAGCGCGTCGGCGACCATGTGCGCGGGCTGATCGCATCGGGCGTGGTGACGGCCGCGCATGACCTTTCCGATGGCGGCCTAGCGATAGCGCTGGCCGAAATGGCGATGGCATCCGGCATCGGCGCCACCCTTCCCGGTCTTGCCGGCACCGACCCGATCCCCGTATGGTTCGGCGAGGACCAGGGCCGCTACCTCCTGACGCTGTCGGTCGATCCGCAGAGCAAGGAATGGGACGCCATCCGCGAGGAGCAGAGCAAGCTCGGCATCTTCGCGCCATGGATCGGCTCGACCGGCGGAAGCGAGCTGAAACTGGGCGACGCCAGGGCAATACCGGTGAGCGACCTCGTGAGCGCCCACGAAGGCTGGTTCCCGCGCTTCATGGATAAGGCCAGTTGACCCGACTGGCTGCCCGGACGCTGATCGCAGTCGTCTTCTGGCCGTCGCTGTTCTTCTTCTGGGTCCTCGGCCCATTCGTCTTCTTCCTGCTGTCGACGACCTCGAGCGAGGTCTGTCCGCTGCTGGAAAGGCGTGAGCAGTTCCTTGAGGCGGCCAACGGCACGCTTCCGATGCTGGTCCTGCAGACCCTCATCTATGCGGTTCCGATCATCTGCCTGGTGCTTTGGATCCGGCTTTCGCCGGAACCGGCACGAGCAAGGCATGTCGTCACCTGCATCAAGCTTTTTATTGTCGCGGCCGTCATAGGGGCGCTGTGGGAATACGGCTCGTCGCTGGCCTGCGACGGCTATGGCCAGCCATTCTTTTCGGCACTATGGCAGATGACCAGCTATCTCCCCATCGTCGGCCTGGTGATCAACATTCCGCTCTATGTCCTGACCTTCAGTCTTGGCCGGGGGTTCTCGACCCGCGACGACATCACCGAGGATGGTGTGGTGCACCCGCGGCAGGATTGCCCTTAGACACTGCGTCACGGACAGAACGGCTTCAACCCGAACCAGAAAGGCTTTAGGCTTACCCCCTGAGTCACCCTCGTAAAAGCTGCCTAGCCGCCCAGAACAGGATTTTGCCATGGCAATGGATGCCCACGACATCGAAAAACTCATCAAGGACGGCATTCCCGACGCCAAGGTGACGATCCGCGACCTTGCCGGCGACGGCGACCACTATGCGGCCGAAGTGGTGGCCGAGAGCTTCCGGGGAAAGAGCCGAGTTCAGCAGCACCAGATGGTCTATGACGCGCTGAAGGGCAATATGGGCGGCGTACTGCACGCACTGGCCCTGCAGACCAGCGTGCCGGACTGAAACCAGGCTGACCTACTGTGTCAGCGGCTGCCTGGCCGAAACGGACGTGATCGGCTTCACCGACACTGAAATGATCGGCCCTGCCGGATACTTGCCGCCGACAATCATTCTCGTTCCATTCGACAATGCCGAGACCGCGCCGTCGAGGAACAACGCGTTGCGGCAGCCAAGTGCGTCGCGAAACAGCCGCGCGAAGCTGCCAAAACTCACTTCCGAACGCGAGATCGCCAGCACGACCGTGTTTTCGTCACGCACGCCGACGCCATTGCGGATGTAGCGAGAGCTGCCATTGGTCTCAAAGCGCGGATGAAGCGCGCCACCGATCACCAGCATCGGACCGGACTGCGTGGCGAAAGCGACGTCAGGCCTGGCGGCGGCATAGGCGCTGCTCTCCATGACCGCGGCCTTGCCGTCCTTGCCCAGCAAGAAAACGCCGTTCGGCTTCAGGAAGAAGTTGCCTTCGGCATCGGCAAGGTTGAGCGGCGACTTTTCGCTGCCGTCCTCGACCAGCAGGCCGACCGGCGACAGATCTTCATGATACATGCCGCCATTCATGGACAGCAGCACCGGCCTACCCTCGGCGGCAACCGCTTTGTCGAAAGTTTCAAGCGAGCCGTAGGGCTTGCCGTCGGCAGCGGCATGGAAAACACCGATGCTGTCGGCCCGAAGATCGATCTCGCACACGACATAGGTCACCGCCTCGAAGGCGACATTCCGGCAAGGTGCCGGCAGGTCACCGCCAATGACCAAAGGCGGCGGCTCCGGGCGTTTTGGCCACCAGATGAAGGCATTCGCCACCACCAGGATGGCGATCAGAAAGGCGGCGCCATATCGTTTTTTCATCATGTCCCGGAGGCTGCAATCGGTACGGAGGCTTGGCCCAAATCAGGCGATCCTTTGCGCCATTTCCGCGGCGGCGGCGCAAACATCTTGTTTCGGCCCATCTATGGGTTTATCTGATGGCTATGCTTCGAGCCTGACTCCCACAGGCGTGAAAGGATATTCCATGAGCGGCATCAACGACTACATCGACAGCGAAGTGAAGGGCAACGACGTCGTCCTTTTCATGAAGGGCACGCCCGGCTTTCCGCAGTGCGGGTTTTCCGGCCAGGTGGTGCAGATCCTCGATTACATCGGCGCCGACTATAAGGGCGTCGACGTGTTGACCTCGGCCGAACTGCGCCAGGGCATCAAGGAATATTCGAACTGGCCGACGATTCCGCAGCTCTACGTCAAGGGCGAATTCGTTGGCGGCTGCGACATCATCCGCGAAATGTTCCAGGCGGGCGAACTGCAGACGTTCCTCGTCGAAAAAGGCGTCAGCGTCAAAGCCACCGCCTGATTCTGGTTTAGACCGGGGCGGCCCCATCCCCGCAATATGACCTCCGCCTCACCCGGGGGAGGACGAACCGATGCGCCGGCATGCCGGCGCATATTCGTTTTGAGATTGGACCCACCGTGGACCAGCCGTCACAAGCGCCGCAACAGGCAAGCAAATTGCCTATTCCGCGCTGGGAATTCATTGCGCTGTGCGCGGCGCTGATGGCGCTGAACTCGCTCGCCATCGACATCATGCTGCCGGCGCTGCAGCAGATTGGCGCCACGCTCGGCGTCGAAAATGAAAACCACCGCCAGTATGTGATTACCGCCTACATCTTAGGCTTCGGCGGCGGACAGCTTTTCTTCGGCCCGATCTCGGACCGGTTCGGGCGCCGCGCGCCGCTGGTCGTCGGGCTGGCGATCTACGTCGTGGCGGCTGCGGCTGCCGCCATCGCCCCGTCATTCGCCATCCTGCTCCTGTGCCGGCTTGTGCAAGGCATCGGTGCGGCGGCCACGCGCGTCATCGCCGTCTCGATCGTGCGCGACACGTTCGACGGCCGGCGCATGGCCGAGGTGATGTCGCTGATCTTCATGGTGTTCATGGCGATCCCGGTGATTGCTCCGGGCATCGGCCAGTTCATCATGCTGTTCGCAAGCTGGCACTGGATCTTCGTCACCATGGCGGTCGGGGCGCTGATCGTGTCGGCCTGGTCGCTGCTGCGGCTGCCGGAAACGCTGCATCCGGAATATCGCCGGCCGTTGACGGTATCATCGGTCCTCGGCGGTTTCCGCATCGTGCTCACCAACCGCATCGCGCTTTGCTACGCCTTTGCCAGTACCTTCATTTTCGCCGCCATGTTCGGCTTCATTGCCTCGGCACAGCAGATCTATGTCGACATTTTTCATGTCGGCGAGTTGTTTCCGCTCATCTTCGCGGGTGTCGCAGGCGTTCTCGCTTTTTCGAATTACCTCAACTCCCGCCTGGTCGGCCGCATCGGCATGCGCCGCCTGTCACAGAGCGCACTGCTTTTGTTCCTGGTGATCAGCCTTGCCTGGCTCACCGTTTCGCTTGAAATGAAGATGCCGCTCTGGCTGTTCATCGCCTTCTTCGCCAGCGCGATGCTGCCATTCGGTGCGCTCGGCGCCAATTTCAACGCACTCGCAATGGAGCCGCTCGGTCAACTGGCCGGCACGGCGTCGTCGATCCTGGGCTTCATGCAGACGTTTCTCGGCGGCATTCTCGGCACGCTGATCGGCCAGGCCTTCAACGGCACGGTGACTCCGCTGGCCGCGGGCTTTTGCAGTGTCTCGGTCGCGGCGCTGTTGATGATCCTCATCGCAGAGCGCGGCAAGATGTTCCAGCCGCACAACCCACCCGTTTCAGGGCACGTCACCGACCTGCATTAATTTTGGTCTGGAGCCTGGCGGCTTAACGCCAGGGCAGGAATTGACACTACTCAGCCCAGAGTTCCCGGCGCAATTCTTTCCAGCTTTCGCGGTCAGGCGCGACCAGGATGCCGCCATCGATATGCGAGGGCAGATAGGCGCTGCCGTCGATCCGCGCCGTGTAGCCACCGGCCTCGCCATGGATCAACACGCCGACCAGATGATCCCACGGCATCAGCTTGTTGTAGACGACGAAATGCGCATGGCCGTTGGCCAGCAGCCGGTATTCATGCGCCGCACAGCGATAGCCGAACTGCGACAGCGTCTTGGTCTGGTTGCGGGCGAGAAGCGAGCGTTGCGGCTCAGCCAGATATTGCCAGGAGACGGAGCCGGTCATCTGTGAGATCGGCACGGCGTCAGCGACATGCACCTTCTCCAGCGTGCCATGCGCGTGGCGGATATGGCTGCCCGCGCCCCTGGCGCCGATCAGCCAGTCCTTGCCCACGGGATCATGGATGATGCCGGCCACGGTCTCGCCCTTGACCACGACGCTGAGCATGACGCCGAACAGCGGCACACCGGAGGCGAAGTTGAAGGTGCCGTCGACCGGGTCGACGACGAAGGCGAGGTCGGCATCGCCGAGCCCCTTGAGCAACGCCGGATTGTCGGAACAGGCCTCCTCACCGACGATCACCGCCGTGGGATAGCGCTCCCGCAGCCTTGCCGTGATCAGCCGCTCGGCGTTGACGTCGGCCTCGGTGACCAGATCGGCCGCCGAGGTCTTCTGGCGAACGTCGCCCTCGCCCAGTCGGCGAAAGCGCGGCATGATTTCAACTCTGGCAGCATCGGCAAGAAGCTCGGCCAGCCAGTCGATCGCACGATCATCAAATGTCATCGGAAATGTCTTGTCCTGCGATGAGGCTGCCATTGAGCGCGGCAAAGTCGAACAGTTTTCTGTCCAGCAGATGCGAAGGCCTGGTGTTGGACAGCGCGCGCAGCATCGAGTCCTTTCGGCCCGGCATACGCTTTTCCATATCGTCCAGCATCGCCTTCGTGGCGTTGCGCTGCAGGCCTTCCTGGCTGCCGCAAAGATCGCAGGGAATGATCGGGAATTTCATCGCACCGGCGAATTTTTCCAGATCCGCCTCGGCGCAATAGCTCAACGGCCTCAGCACCATGACGTCGCCGTCATCGTTGAGCAGCTTTGGCGGCATGGCGGCAAGGCGGCCGCCGTGGAACAGGTTCATGAAGAAGGTTTCGAGGATGTCTTCTCGGTGGTGGCCGAGCACCAGCGCCGAACAGCCCTCTTCGCGCGCGATGCGGTAGAGATGGCCGCGCCGCAGCCGCGAGCACAGCGAACAATAGGTGCTGCCCTGGGGCAACTTGTCGGTGACCACCGAATAGGTGTCCTGGTACTCGATGCGATGGGCAATGCCGTGCGCGTCGAGATAATCCGGCAAGATGTGTTTCGGGAAATTCGGCTGACCCTGATCGAGATTGCAGGCCAGAAGTTCGACCGGCAGCAGCCCGCGCCATTTGAGGTCGAGCAGGACGGCGAGCAGGCCGTAGGAATCCTTGCCGCCGGACAGCGCAACCAGCCAGCGGTCGCCGGGCCTGATCATGGCGAAATCCTCGATCGCCTGGCGGGTCAGCCGCAACAGCCGCTTGCGCAGCTTGTTGAACTCGACCGAAGACGGCACATCGGCAAACAGCGAATGAAAGCCGCCTTCGGCATCGGCAACCGGTTCAAGCAGATCGGCGTGTGGCAGCATGTTCATGGCGCGTCGGCCCAAATGTCTGTTAGGCAGGGATTAGCGCATCGGCCGCAAATCGCAAAGCGCGCCGCCCAAGAAAAAGGCCGCCTCGAGGGGCGGCCTTTGATGTCTGCGGCAGAGAAGCCGATCAGCGCGAATAGAATTCGACGACCAGGTTCGGTTCCATCTGCACGGCGAACGGAACGTCCGCCAGGCCGGGGATGCGCGAGAAGGTCGCGACCATCTTGTTGTGATCGGCTTCGATGTAGTCCGGCACGTCGCGTTCGGCGAGGCCGACCGATTCCAGAACGATGACCAGCTGCTTCGACTTTTCGCGCACTTCGACGACATCGCCCGGCTTGCAGCGGTACGAGCCAATGTTGACGCGCTTGCCGTTGACGTTGACGTGGCCGTGGTTGACGAACTGGCGGGCGGCGAAAATGGTCGGCACGAACTTGGCGCGGTAGACGACCGCATCCAGACGCGACTCGAGCAGGCCGATCAGGTTCTCCGAGGTGTCGCCCTTGCGGCGGTCGGCCTCTTCGTAGACCTTGCGGAACTGCTTTTCCGAAACGTCGCCATAGTGACCCTTCAGCTTCTGCTTGGCGCGCAGCTGCAGGCCGAAGTCGGAAAGCTTGCCCTTGCGGCGCTGGCCGTGCTGGCCGGGGCCGTATTCACGCTTGTTGACCGGGGACTTCGGGCGGCCCCAGATGTTTTCGCCGAGACGGCGGTCGATCTTGTATTTCGCGGATTCGCGCTTGCTCATCGCATTCCCTTTCAAAACAAACCACCCGGAACCTCATGGTCCGGGTGAAGGAAACGCGCCCTCCTCTGGCCTCCGTTTTCGAGACCTGACAGGGTTTTCCACGCAATGCGATGGAAAACCCACGGGACACGTCATTTCAAAACAAGACCAAGGAAACGATAAACCTGATTTCCCGGGGCTTGCCATGCAAAAGAAACAACCGGGCATTGCGGCCCGGTGTTGGTGGGCTCGTTAAACGGAGATTTAACCGGTGTCAAGCTCGCCGCTGGCAGCGGTTGCGGCAACTGTATAGCATTTCTGACGTTAAGTGCGGTGCCGGATGTGGCGGGGTCGTTACCGACGGCATTAGGAAGGGACTGGAGCTAAAGGAGCCAGAAGTCGTATGAAAAAATTCTTCCTTTCGTTGGTAAGTGCAGCCGCCCTAGCAGGATCGATGTCGATTGCCGTCCCGGAGCCGGCGATGGCCAGGCATTGGAGCGGTCACAAACATCACCAGGTCTGCCGCATCGTGATCAAGAAGAAGGTCGTCTGGCGGCACGGCTACAAGAAGGTCATCCGCTACAAGGTGAAGCGCTGCTGGTGGCGCTGGTAGTTTCGGCTTCGGCCTGAAGCGAATAGCCCGCGGTCTCGGCCGCGGGCTTTTTGTTTGGATTGGCGCTGAGCTCAATCCGCCGACTTCTTCTGGGGCAGGCCCTCGCGCTTGGTCTCGGCGAATTCCTCGAGCTGCTTTTCACTCATCGATTCATACATTTCGCGTGCGGCGCCTATGAGTTCGCTTTTCCTGGTTTCGCCGCGTTTGGCCGAAAGCGCGGCGCCGGCGGCCTTTTGTTGCGCTTGTGATTTTGCAGGCATATCGGTTCCTCCGTTGCTGCCTAAAGAAGAAACGCTGCGCTCCGGCGACGGTTCCAGCGCCGGCGGTCAACCCCGGTAGCGCTCGTGTCTGCCGCCCCATGGCCGGTCCGCCTGCCGGCAAATCGGCCTTCCCGTGTCCGGAACGCCAGTGTAGGACGGCGCGATGAAATCGTTGACCGATCCCACACAGGCACTCGCTACCGGCCTCGCAAAGATCCGTACCGAGTTCCATGTGCCGGAGGGATTTCCCCCTGATGTAATGGCCCTGGCGCAGACGGCGGCCAAGCGCGTGCCCAACCAGCATGCCGACCGGACGGCGATGCCTTTCGTGACACTCGATCCGGCGACTTCCACCGACCTTGATCAGGCGTTTTCGATCGAGACGAGCGGCAGCGACCTTCTGTTGCACTATGCCATCGCCGACTTGGCCTGGTTCGTCGAGGACGGCGACGCGGTCGACCTCGAAGCCTGGGCGCGGGGCGAGACCCTGTATTTGCCGGACGGCAAGGCCGGGCTCTATCCCCGGGTGATTGCCGAGGGTGCCGCGAGCTTGTTGCCCAGCGGACCGCGCCCGGCTGTTGTCTTCACGGTTCGGATCGCTGTGGACGGCGCGGTAAAGCTGGACGGCGCGGAGCGCGCAATCATTCAGAACCGCGCCAAGCTCGCCTATGACAGCGTGCGAGCTTCAGACGTTCCCACAGGCTTCGCCGAAATTGCGCGGCGCATGGCGGCAAACGAAGAGCGTCGTGGCGCTTCCCGCGTCGACCCGCCCGAGCAGGAGGTGCAACAGCTTGCCGATGGCACATTCCAGCTTGCGTTCAGACCGCTGCTGCAATCAGAGCAGGACAACGCCGCGCTTTCGCTGGCCGCCAACATGGCGATTGCCGACGCCATGCTGGCCCACCGGACCGGGTTGTTCCGGGTGATGGCGCCGCCGGATGCTTCCAAGGTGCAAAGACTGCGCAACGCTGCACAGGCTCTCGGCCTGTCCTGGCCGGCGTCGACCAGCCTGCGCGACTATCAGCGAACCCTCGATTCCAGCAACAGGCAACAGGCAGCGCTGATGCTGGAAATTCGCCGTGCCGGTTCCGGTGCGTTCTATCAACCCTATGAGGAAGGCGTTGTCCCGTGGCACGAGGCGATGGCTGCGACCTATGCCCACGCCACCGCGCCGCTGAGACGGCTGGCAGACCGCTATGTCGTGCGCTGCGCGCTGGCAATCGCCAACGGGCAGCCGGTGCCGCAGGCCGTTACCGATGCGTTCGCCAGACTGCCCAGGGTTATGGGGCGCGCGGATGCCCGCGCCTCGCAGATCAACCACGCGGCCATCGACCTTGCAGAGGCAGTCATGCTGAAGGGACGCGAGGGTGAAATGTTCAAAGCCGTCGTCACCGACGTCGCCGACCAGCGTATGCGCGTTCAGCTCTCTGACATGCCTGTTGTTGCCAATGTAAAAGCCTCCGGGTCCGGACAAGGCGATGGCCTGACGCTAAGGCTGGTTTCGGCCGATCCGGAGCAACGCCGTATTGTCTTCGAACCGGCCTAGAGCAATTCCAGGAAAAGTGTGTAGCGGTTTTCCGTCCGGAATTGCGTAAAAACAAAGAGCTAGAGCGGGTCAGCGATTCCGTGAAACGCTGAACCGCTCTAGCGCGTGCTCAATCCAAAGCCCTGCATCAGCCGGCTGATGGCGAAATCGGCGTTTCCCGAGGTAAAGACAGCGATGTCGGGCTCGCTCTGCGGCAAAGGCCCGTCGACTGCCGGAAGCAGCGACATCGCACGCCGCGCAATCGCTTCGGCGGGATCGAGCCAATCCACCGGCCAGGGTGCGGTCTTGCGCATGCGGTTGGCCAGGAACGGATAGTGCGTGCAGGCGAACACGACGATATCGGTGCGCAAATCATCATGCTGGACGAAGCACGGTGCGATCTCGGCGCGCACCGCCTCCTCGTCGACAAAGCCCTCGCGCATATAGACTTCGGCCAACCCGGCCAGATTGTTGCTGCCGACCAGGCGGACATGGCATTTCTGCGCCCATTTGCCGATCAGGTCGCGCGTATATTGCCGCTTCACCGTGCCCGGCGTCGCCAGCACCGAAACCAGCCCGGAGCGGGTGCGCTCGGCCGCCGGCTTGATCGCCGGGACGGTGCCGACAAAGGGATGGCCGGGAAACCTGTCGCGCAGCGCGTCGATCACCAGCGTCGAGGCGGTGTTGCAGGCGATTACCGAAATGGCTGGTGAAAACCGGTCCAGCAGCTCTGCGAAGAGATCGAGTATATGGGTCTGCAGCGCCGGCTCTTCCCAGGCGCCGTAGGGGAAAGCCGCATCGTCGGCGACATAGATGAAGCGCCGGTCGGGCATCAGCACGCGCGCTTCGCGCAGCACGGTCAACCCGCCAACGCCGGAATCGAACATCAGGATCGGGCGGTGGCTTGATCGATCGCTCATTGATGTCGGACCATGGAAAGAGGCTGGAGATCAGAAGGGGCTGGCCGGAGATATGGCCGATGCCGTTCTATCCGCAACGATCATGGTCTTGAAGTGGCGAATTCGGTCAAGTTTTGCGCAGCGCCCGCGAAGATCGCTTTTCGCGATTGCTCTACAGCCCGCGCTTGCCGAAACCCGCCGGCTTAGGCCGGCCCATCGGTTGGACAGACGGCACCGAGCGTGTGGCAGGTGCGGCGGCGCGCGCAGTGGATGGCGCAGCGCTGGTGGCCATCCGGCCGCCAGCCGACGGAACAGCGCCCTCGAAATCGAAAACCGATGTCAGCTCATCGATATTGCTGCCCGCCACCGGCTTTGCCACCAGGATCGTGCACCAAAGGCCAAAGATCGACAGCGCGAGCAGGTTGAGACCGCCGGACGTGTTTTCCGGATTGTTGAAATCGATGGCCAGCAATGTGCCTGCCTGCAGAAAAGCGTAGATGGCGCAGAACACGATGTAGGACCACAGGATCCAGGCCTTGCCGTTGGCGTCGCGGCTGCGCCGCCAGGCAAAGTTGCCGCGCATGACAACAGCCAGGAGCGAAACGACGAGGACCGCGCCGGCCATCCCTTGCCGCGACGGGCCGGGCGCGGAATTGATGAAGCCTTCGAGACCCATCGTCCCCACAATGCATACCAGAGCCAACATGCCCTCGAGGAAGGCTAGGCCGAGGGAATAGAAGAAGAAGCGCATGCGGCCGATATTGGACGTGAACATTTGCCACCCCGCCGTTTTGACAACAATGGATGAGAAGCAAATAAAATTCGGTTACTTCAGCCGTTCGAAGCTTAGTGATTGCTAATCTTCTTTGTCTGCCAGGCGTTTTCGAGCGGCGGCCGGAAGCCGTCTCGGATCGTCTCCCGGCGAGCCGTCGCCGCGCGGCATGGCCGGCGAAAACCGGTCCAGCGACGAGATGATGCCGCGCAGCACCTTGAGTTCCGGCTCGGCGAAACCGGCGCGGGTCAAGACGGCGCGCAGATTGTCGACCATCTTGGGTTTCTTCGGCGCCGGGCGGAAATAGCCGCGCGCTTCGAGCGCGCCTTCGAGATAGGCAAACAGGCCGTGCAGCTCTTCCTTGCTCGCCGGCTTCATTTCGGGACTGGAGAAATTGGTCGCGGTCTCGTCCTTGAGGCTCGACTTCATCCATTCATAGGACATCAAAAGTACGGCCTGGGCGATGTTGAGCGACGAGAAGCCGGGGTCGACCGGAAAGGTGACGATCTCGTCGGCCAGCCCGACCTCGTCATTGTAGAGGCCGAAGCGCTCGCGCCCAAACAGGATCCCGGTGCGCTGACCGGCTATTTGGCGCGCCCTGAGCGCCCTGCCCGCCTCGACCGGACCGCGCACGGCTTTGAAGCCGTCGCGCTCGCGCGCCGTGGTGGCGAAGACGAAATTGAGATCGGCGACCGCGGACGCCAGATCGCCGAACACAGTGACGGCATCGATGACATGGTCGGCGCGGCTCGCCGCCGCGCGCGCCTTCTCGCTCGGCCAGCCATCGCGCGGATTGACGAGCCTCAGTTCGGACAGGCCGAAATTGGCCATGGCGCGCGCCACCATGCCGATATTCTCGCCGAGCTGCGGCTCGACCAGAATGATCGCCGGACCGGCGGCGGGGACGTTTTCAGGCGATTGCGGGGCGGACATGATCTCAATGAACTGCTGTTTGCGGCTTTTTCAGCGTTCCCTGCCACATCCGTCCGCCAAAATGAAGCTTTTGAAAAACAGCAGATAGACGCGCCACCCTCCGCTTTGGTGGCCGATCGGCGTTTGCGCGGCCAAATAGGCTTTGATATACGCTCCGCATCCCCGGCCAAAAGCCATGCGGGCAAGGCCGTTCCGTTCCCCAAAAGCGAGGCATTCTTTCCATGGCGAAGATCAAGGTGGCGAACCCGGTCGTCGAACTCGACGGCGACGAGATGACCCGCATCATCTGGCAGTTCATCAAGGACAAGCTGATCCACCCTTATCTCGACCTCAAGCTTGAATATTACGACCTCGGCGTCGAGCACCGCGACGCCACCAGCGACCAGGTAACCATCGATTCGGCCAACGCCATCAAGAAGTGGGGCGTCGGCGTCAAATGCGCGACGATCACCCCCGACGAGCAGCGCGTCGAGGAATTCAAGCTGAAGAAGATGTGGAAGTCGCCGAACGGCACGATCCGCAACATTCTTGGCGGCACCATCTTCCGCGAGCCTATCATCATGAAGAACGTGCCGCGGCTTGTGCCCGGCTGGACCAAGCCGATCATCGTCGGCCGTCACGCCTTCGGCGACCAGTACCGCGCGACCGACTTCCGCTTCCCCGGCAAGGGCAAGCTGACGATCAAGTTCGTCGGCGAGGACGGCAAGGTGATCGAGCATGACGTGTTCGACGCACCCGGCGCCGGCGTCGCGATGGCGATGTACAATCTCGACGAATCCATCCGCGAATTCGCCCGCGCCTCGCTGAATTACGGCCTGCTGCGCAACTATCCGGTCTATCTCTCGACCAAGAACACCATTCTCAAAGCCTATGACGGCCGCTTCAAGGACATCTTTCAGGAAGTCTACGAGCAGGAGTTCGAGGCAGAGTTCAAGGCGAAGAAGCTTTGGTACGAGCACCGCCTGATCGACGACATGGTGGCCTCGGCCCTGAAATGGTCGGGCGGCTATGTCTGGGCCTGCAAGAATTATGATGGCGACGTGCAGTCCGATACGGTGGCCCAGGGTTTTGGTTCGCTCGGCCTGATGACCTCGGTGCTGATGACGCCCGACGGCAAGACGGTGGAAGCGGAAGCCGCGCACGGCACCGTCACCCGCCACTATCGCCAGCACCAGAAGGGCGAGGAAACCTCGACCAATTCGATCGCCTCTATCTTCGCCTGGACGCGTGGCCTCGCCCACCGCGCCAAGCTCGACGACAATGCCGAACTGAAGCGCTTTGCCGACACGCTGGAGAAGGTCTGCATCCAGACCGTCGAGAGCGGCTTCATGACCAAGGACCTGTCGCTCTTGATCGGCCCCGACCAGCCCTGGCTTTCGACCACCGGCTTCCTCGACAAGATCGACGAGAATCTGCAGAAGGCGATGGCGTAAGCCGATAACGAAGGCTCCGAAAGGAGCCTTCTTTTTGGGCAGAAACGAGGGGCTGATCGATGACCAGGCCGATCCTCTACGGCGCCGACTACAGCGTCTATGTCCGCATCGTGCGCCTGGCGCTGGCGGAAAAGGGTATCGACTACGAGCTTGTGCCGGTCGATATCTTCGCTGCCGATGGTAGTCCAGCCTGGTATCTGGAACATCACCCGTTTGGCCGCATCCCGGCCTTCGAGCATGACGGTTTTCGCCTGTTCGAAACCAGTGCAATCGCCCGCTATGTCGACGAGGCGTTCGACGGCCCGGCGCTGCAGCCGAAGGACCTGCGCGGCCGCGCGCGGATGAACCAGATCATCGGCATGCTCGACGCTTATGCCTACAGGTCGATGGTCTGGGATGTCGCCGTCGAGCGGCTGGAGAAGGAAGCGCCCGACGAGGCGCTGATCGCCGACGGACTGCGCCAGGCCGAAACGGTGCTCAGGGTGCTTGCCTCCCTCAAAGCGCCCGGGCCGTGGCTGCTCGGCGATCAGCTGACGTTGGCCGATCTGCACGCGGCGTCAATCATCGCCTATTTCCTTAGGGTTGCCGAGGGGCAAAAGTTGCTCGCTGAATTTGCCGATATGCAGGCTTGGTGGGACCGAATTGCAAAGCGTCCGAGCCTGGCGGTCGGTTGAGAAGGCTGGGCGCCCATGGTTGACCTTTCTCGCCAGGATGCGCTCACCGTCGCCCGAATAGTCAGGGTCAACCACGCCGGTGAGTTCGGTGCGATCAGGATCTATTCGGCCCAGATTCTTGTCGCCAAACGCTTCTGGCGGGATTGCGTGCCATCCTTGTCGGAGATGCTCGGGCACGAGCGCACGCATTGCGCCGCGTTCCGCGCCGCCATGCCGGCGCGGCAGTCGCGGCCGTGCCGGGTGATGCAATTCTGGAGCTGGGGCGGCTGGCTGCTGGGATTTGTGACCGCCCTGCTCGGCCCGCAAGGCATCTGGGCCTGCACAGCGGCGGTCGAAGCGACAGTCCACCGCCATCTCGACGATCAGCTCTTCTTTTTGGCCAATCGAGACCCTGAATTGCACGGCATCATCCTGGCAATCCGCGAGGAAGAGCTCGCGCATCTCCATCACGCCGAAGAGCAGTTGAAATCGCCCGGCCCGGCGCTGAACATTCTGCGGTCGCTGATTTCGGTCGCCACCGACGTGCTGATCTGGCTGTCCACATGGGGCGACTCCAGCAGAATGACGCACGCGCTGAAGGCGGCAAGGCAGGGCTAGGCGGTGCAGCCTAAAGGCCGATTGCCGGCCTTGTCACCATCAACCATAGGATGGCAAGAACGGCGGCGAATGCCGGGACGCCGCCCGAACCAGATGCGAAACAGGCGCTTTTCCTCAAGGGGCAGCGGTGTGTTGTCGATGACCGCCTGCCGCGCCAGGTTGCGGATGCGGATCTGAAGCCGGACCACCGGCAGCCAGAACAGGCCGGTCACGACATAGAGCAGCAGAGACAGCACGATCCAGCCTTCGGAAAGCGGCCAGCCCACGGCCTGCGCCAGCAGCACGCCGGTGATGGGCTGCACGGTGACGGCGGTCGCGGTGAAAATGGTGTCGGCGATGACGACGGTGCCGGCGACATGGGCAACGAGTTCGGCACGGCCGGTGCGCTGCGCCATCAGCATGAAGAAGGCGATGCCGGCACCGGTGCCGAACAGGACCGTGGCGCCGATGATATGCGCCCAGCGCAGGAGGTCGGTCCAGAGGTTCATCGCTCATCCAAAATCGCCATCGCCACCAGGGCGAGGCAAAGTGCTGGAACAGCCTTGACCATTGCCCCCAGCGGATCGAGCCACAGGTCAGGCGCAAGCGCGGTTGCTGCGCCAAGATAGGCCAAGGTGATGGCAATCATCCCGATCAGTGCGAGGCGCGCCAGGGACCGAACGAGAACAGCGGCGCCGACAAGGATGTCGGCTACATTTCCGGCAAGAACCATTCCGAGGGCGAGTGCTGGCGACAGGCCATGCGAGACCAGAATGCCGGCAGCAGCATCCTGCCTGACAAAGCCGACGATGCCGGACACCAGCCAGAACAGCGAGAGGCAGCCGAATACGACCGGTTTCAGCAGCCAGAGCCGCGCGAACCAGCGCTCCTGAACATGGGCGGGCATGGCGGCCAGCGTTGACTCCAGCGGATGCAGCGGATGATCGGAAATCTCGCTCCACGACCTGGCGTTGCCGGTCACGCCGCGCGCCAGCGCGGCCAGAGCCGCGCTGCGCAAAGGCGATCGCCAGCCGAGCAGGCCGAGACCATCGGCAACAACAGCCGCGATCCGGCCGAGAAAGGATGGCATCGGCACCACAGGGGCCGGCGGCAGGCCAAGCCATGCCCGGAAGGCAACCAACACATCGGCCAGCGATCGCGCATCGGTCTCGACGAGATCGACGGACAGACGCGGCGGCAGCGATCCGGCAACCGCGCGCGACACGGCCTCGGCAACATCGGTGACCGCCACGGTCTGGACCGGCTGACCCGCCATGACGGCAGGGACAAAACCGGGAAAGGCGGCAAGAGCGCGCACAAGTGCTGTCCCACCATAGGCGGCGGGCGCGATCACCAGCCCCGGGCGCAGGATTGTCCACTCCAGCGAAGAACCTGCGACGGCCTTGTCGCCTTGCGCCTTGGTGCTGAAGAAAACATCCGGCGAGGCGAGATCGGCGCCGATTGCCGAGATCTGTATGAAATGCCCGATACCGGCCTGTTCGCAGGCCGCGACAAGCGCCACGACCGCGCCTCGGTGGATGGCGTCGAGGCGGTCGCGCGGGCCGTCCTGCAAGGCGCCCGCGGCATTGACCACCGCATCCATGCCGGCGACCAGCGGCAGCCAGTCTTCAGCGGCAAGCAGCCCCGCCATGTCGGCCGCGACCCAGCGCACGGCTGGCCAGCGTCGCGCGGCCTCGCTGATATCGCGGCCGAGGCCGGTCACATCATGCCCGTCGCGAGCCAAGCGGCCGACGACGGCTTCGCCGATCAGTCCGTAGCCGCCGAGGACGAGCACCTTCTTGCGGGGACTATCGGGCATGGGGTGGCTTCAGGCTGCCTCCAGCGCTGCCTTGACCGCGGCGATGGCATCATTCGCCTTCGAGGCATCCGGGCCGCCGGCTTGCGCCATGTCGGGCCGGCCGCCGCCGCCCTGCCCGCCGAGCGCTGCCGAAGCCACGCGCACCAGATCGACCGCGCTGAAGCGGCTAACGAGGTCGTCGGTGACAGCGACCACGACACTTGCCTTGTTGTCTTCGCCCGCGCCAACGAACACGACTACGCCAGAACCGAGCGAGGTTTTTCCCGCATCGGCGAGCGGCTTCAGGTCTTTTGGCGACACGCCGGAAACCGCTTTGCCGAGGAAGCCGACGCCGGCGACGGTTTCGTTGGCCGCCGGAGCATCGGCGGGCGACCCGCCGCCCAGCGCCAGTTTCTTGCGCGCTTCGCTCAGCTCCTTCTCGAGCTTCTTGCGCTCCTCGAGCAGCGTCTCGACGCGCGCCGGCACGTCGGCAGGCGAGATCTTCAGCACTGCCGCCGTCGCCTTCAGGCGTCTGTCCTGCTCGTCGAGATATTTGCGCGCGGCTTCGCCGGTCAGCGCCTCGATGCGGCGCACGCCGGCGGCGACCGCGCTGTCGGAGACGACGCGGACAAGACCGATATCGCCGGTCGCGCGGACATGGGTGCCGCCGCAGAGCTCGACAGAATAGGGCCTATTGGCCTTGGCGCCGTGCACGCCGGTGCCCATCGACACGACGCGCACCTCGTCGCCGTATTTCTCGCCAAACAGCGCCATGGCGCCCTCGGCGATGGCATCGTCGACCGACATCAGGCGTGTCGTCACCGGGCTGTTCTGGACGACGATTTCGTTGGCCATGCGCTCGACCTCTTCGAGGTCTTCGGCCGAGATCGGCTTGTTGTGCGAAATGTCGAAGCGCAGCCGCTCAGGCGCCACCAGCGAGCCCTTCTGCGCGACATGGGTGCCTAGCACCTCGCGCAGCGCCTCATGGATCAGATGCGTGGCCGAATGGTTGGCGCGCAGCCTGGTGCGGCGTGCATGGTCGACCTTCAGTTCGACAGAAGCACCGGTCTTGACCGAGCCGCTCGCCACCTTGCCCAGATGCACGAACAGCCCGTCGGCCTTCTTCTGCGTGTCGGAGATTTCGATCGAAAAACCTTCGCCTGAGATCACGCCAGTGTCGCCCATCTGGCCGCCGGACTCGCCATAGAACGGCGTCTGGTTGACGACGACCGCCACCGCATCGCCCTTGCCGGCGCTGTCGACGGTCTTGCCGTCCTTGACCAGCGCCTGGATGAGGCCTTCCGCAGCTTCAGTTTCGTAGCCGAGGAATTCGGTGGCGCCGGTCTGTTCGCGCACGGAAAACCACACCGTTTCGGTGGCGGCCTCGCCGGACCCGGTCCAATGCTTGCGCGCCTCGGCCTTCTGCTGCTCCATCGCATGGGTGAAGCCGGCAAGATCGACCGAGATGCTGCGCTGGCGCAGCGCGTCCTGCGTCAAATCGAGCGGGAAGCCGTAAGTGTCGTAGAGCTTGAAGGCGGTCTCGCCATCCAGCATGTCGCCAGCATGCAGCGTCTCTGTCGCCTCGGAGAGCAAGCCGAGGCCGCGCACCAGCGTCCTGCGGAAGCGCGTCTCCTCGAGCTTCAGCGTCTCGGTGATCAGCTGTTCGCCGCGCAGCAGTTCGGGATAGGCCTGGCCCATCTCGCGCACCAGCGCCGGCACCAGCTTCCACATCAGCGGCTCCTTGGCGCCCAGCAGCTGAGCATGGCGCATGGCGCGGCGCATGATGCGGCGCAGCACGTAGCCGCGGCCTTCGTTCGACGGCAACACGCCATCGGCCACCAGGAAGGATGACGAGCGCAGGTGATCGGCAATGACGCGGTAGGACGCCACCGTCTCCTTGTCAGGCCCCTGCCCGAGCGCGGACGACGCCGCGTCGATCAGATGGCGGAACAGGTCGGTCTCAAACACGCTCTCCACCCCTTGCAGGATGGAGGCCATACGCTCCAGGCCCATGCCCGTGTCGATCGACGGCCGCGGCAGGTCGATGCGCTCTTCCTTGGTGACCTGCTCATACTGCATGAACACCAGGTTCCAGAATTCGAGGAAGCGATCGCCATCCTCCTCCGGGCTGCCAGGAGGGCCGCCCCAGATGTGCTCGCCACGGTCGATGAAGATCTCCGAGCACGGACCGCAGGGTCCGGTGTCGCCCATCGCCCAGAAATTGTCCGAGGTCGGGATGCGGATGATGCGGTCATCGGAGAAGCCGGCGATCTTCTTCCAGAAGCCGGCCGCCTCGTCATCGGTGTGATAGACGGTGACCAAGAGCTTGTCCTTGTTCAGCCCGAACTCCCTGGTGATCAGGTTCCAGGCCAACTCGATGGCGCGCTCCTTGAAATAGTCGCCGAAGGAGAAGTTGCCGAGCATCTCGAAGAAGGTCAGGTGGCGCGCGGTGTAGCCGACATTGTCGAGGTCGTTGTGCTTGCCGCCGGCGCGCACGCTCTTCTGCGCGGTGGTGGCGCGCGAATAGGGCCGCTTCTCAAGACCGGTGAAGACGTTCTTGAACTGCACCATGCCGGCATTGGTGAACATCAATGTCGGGTCGTTGCGCGGCACCAGCGGGCTCGAGGCCACGACCTCGTGGCCCTCCTTGCGGAAATAGTCGAGGAATGTCGACCGGATCTCGTTCACGCCACTCATGACTGCTGCCTTTTCGCGAAAACCGCCGGCACGGCCGGCGGAAACTGGGTCTCTGCTTTTTAGAAGATCGACTTGGCCTTTTAGCGGGCGGGCTTCACCCTGTCCAGAAACTCGGAATTGGGCCAATCCGGCAGCTGCCAGGCTGCCTTCACGCCTGCCCAAAAACGAAAACCGCCGGCTCGAAGGCCGGCGGTCTGGAACGCAAAACTAAGAACTCGATTACATAAGCATCAGATAATAGACTGGATTTATGGCCGAACTCTGACCGTTACCCTACATGGCGCCGGATTCTTCCTCGAAGCCGTCGTCTTCGCCGCGCTCAGGGCCGCCATTTTCGAGGAATTTCTCGGCGATCAGCCCGGCGTTCTGCCTGAGCGCCAGTTCGATCTCGCGCGCCGTGTCAGGATTGTCGCGCAGGAACAGTTTGGCGTTCTCGCGGCCCTGACCGAGGCGCTGCGAATTGTAGGAGAACCAGGCGCCTGACTTCTCGACCACGCCGGCCTTGACGCCGAGGTCGACCAGCTCGCCGGTCTTGGAGACGCCCTCGCCATACATGATGTCGAACTCGACCACCTTGAAGGGCGGCGCCAGCTTGTTCTTGACCACCTTGACGCGGGTCTGGTTGCCGACGACCTCGTCGCGGTCCTTGACCGAGCCGATGCGGCGGATGTCGAGGCGGACCGAAGCATAGAATTTCAGCGCGTTGCCGCCCGTCGTGGTTTCCGGCGACCCGAACATGACACCGATCTTCATGCGGATCTGGTTGATGAAGATGACCATGGTGTTGGAGCGCGAGATCGAGGCGGTAAGCTTACGCAGCGCCTGGCTCATCAGACGCGCCTGCAGGCCGGGTAGCGAATCGCCCATTTCTCCCTCGATTTCAGCGCGCGGCGTCAGCGCTGCGACCGAATCGACCACCAGCACGTCGATGGCGCCGGAACGCACCAGCGTGTCGCAGATCTCCAGCGCCTGCTCGCCGGTGTCGGGCTGCGAGATCAGCAGGTTTTCGAGATCGACACCAAGCTTGCGGGCATAGACCGGGTCGAGCGCATGCTCGGCATCGACGAAGGCGCAGATGCCGCCCTTCTTCTGGGCTTCGGCAACAGTGTGCAGCGCCAGCGTCGTCTTGCCCGAGCTTTCCGGCCCGTAGATCTCGACGATGCGGCCGCGCGGCAGGCCGCCGACGCCAAGCGCGATGTCGAGGCCGAGCGATCCGGTCGGCACGGTTTCGATCTCGACGACCTGCTCATTGGCACCCAGCCGCATGATCGAGCCCTTGCCGAAGGCGCGCTCGATTTGCGACAGCGCCGCGTCCAGAGCCTTTGATTTGTCCACCGCTTTGTCCTCTACAAGCCGCAAAGAATTCTGAGCCATGATACATCACCCCTTGGTCGTCAATGAAGGCCGGACAATCCGTAATCCCTGCCCCAGTTTGTACCTTTTTTGTTCTCGTTTGGCAAGAGGGGTCAAATATCTGAAAAACAATCCTTATCCGGATTTGTTCGTTTTTTGTCTAACGCTTTCGTTTCCGGATGCATCCCGCATTGGGCCAGACGTTCCAGCCGTTTGGCCCCGACCGAATCGCCGGCTTGCCTGCGAAGCTCCGCCGCACAGCCTAGCGCTTGTGCGGCTCGAATAACAAAGGTCATATCGCCGGCATGGTGAAATCTGCAAAAATCCTCGCCGTCGGCGGCGCCCATATCGACCGGCGCGGCCATGTGTCCGGCCCTTACGTGCCCGCCGCCTCCAACCCCGGCACCATGCGCGAAGATGTCGGCGGCGGCGTCTTCAACGCGCTGCGCAGCCTCGTTCGGCGCGGCGTCTCGGCCTCGCTTTTGTCGGTGCGCGGCGGCGATGCCTCGGCCGAGACGGTATCGCGCGCCATCATTGAGGCCGGCATTGCCGACCTGTCGGCGGTGTTCCTCGACCGCACCACGCCAAGCTACACGGCGCTGATCGACCGCGAAGGCGAGCTTATCACCGGCTTTGCCGATATGGCGCTCTACGATTTGGCCTTCCCCAAACAGATCCGCCGCTCCAAGGTGCGCGAGGTGGTTGCCGAGGCCGATGCGGTGCTGTGCGACGCCAATCTGCCGTCTTCAGCACTTGAGCGGCTGGTGGGGCTCGCCGCCGGCAAGCCGGTCTATGCCATCGCTATCTCGCCGGCCAAGGTGGTGCGGCTGGTACCCGTGCTGAAGGCGCTCGCGCAGGTCTTCATGAACCGGCGCGAGGCCGTGGTGCTGGCCGGCGTCAATGCGGATGCGACGGAGCGCGAAATCGTCGACGGTTTGCGCTGCAGCGGCCTCAGGAGTGGCGTGGTGACGGCAGGCGATGGCCCGGTGCTTGGCTTCGACGAAGCCGGCGCCTTCTCGATCCTGCCGCCGACGCCGAGAAAGGTCGCCGACGTCACCGGCGCCGGCGATGCGCTGGCCGGTGCTAGCATCGCTGCCCTGCTGCGCGGTCTGGCCTTGCGGCAGGCCCTGCGCGAGGGCGTGGCCGCGGCAACGCTCGCCATCGAAAGTGCGGATGCCGTGCCGGCCTTTACCACCGCGACCTTTGCCGAGGTGCTGGCCCTTGTGCCCGACGCGCGGGAAATGGCATGAGGGTGGCCAATTACCATCGCCGGAACGCGACGTCCAAGAGGACGCGCGGCTATCCGGACCGGAGACCGTCATGACCCCGCAAAGCGCCCGCCCCTTCATCGACATCCACCCGCCGGTGGCCAAGGCGCTCGCCGCCGGCCGCCCCGTGGTGGCCCTGGAAAGCACCATCATCACCCATGGCATGCCCTACCCCGACAATGGCGCCATGGCCGCCAATGTCGAGAAGATCATTTTGGACAATGGCGCGGTGCCGGCGACGATCGCCGTGGTCGCCGGGCGCATCAAGATCGGCCTGTCGGACGGCGAGCGCGAATCGCTCGCCATGACCGGCGACGCCATGAAGCTGTCGCGCGCCGATCTCGGCTTTGCGGTGGCGCAAGGCCGCACCGGCGGCACCACCGTCGCCGCCACCATGATCGCGGCCGACATGGTCGGGATCAAGGTGTTCGCCACCGGCGGCATTGGCGGCGTCCACAAGGGCGCCGAAAAAAGCTTCGACATATCCGCCGATCTCGATGAGCTGGCGCGCACGCCGGTCATCGTCGTCTCGGCCGGCGCCAAGGCGATCCTGGACATTGAAAAGACGCTGGAAGTGCTGGAAACGCGCGGCGTGCCGGTGATCGGCCATGGCTGCGAGATGATGCCGGCCTTCTGGTCGCGCCAATCGCGCTTCCGCGCCCCGCTGACCCTGCACAAGCCTGAAGAGATCGCGCATTTCTACAAAACGCGGCAGGCGCTGGGCCTCGCCGGCGGCATGCTGATCGCCAATCCGGTGCCGCAGGATGACGAAATCCCGGCCGATGAAATGGCCGGCTACATCGAGGCCGCGCAGAAGGCGGCGGAAGCGCAGAACGTGACGGGAAAGGCGGTGACGCCGTTCCTGCTGGGGAAGATACTGGAACTGACGGGCGGCCGGAGTTTGAAGACGAACATCGCGCTGGTGGAAAACAATGCGCGGCTGGCGGCGAAGATCGCGAGGGCATTGTAGAGAAGGAAACCAAGCCTCGTTGGCGGTGCAAGGCTAAGCGCGACTGCCGCGTTCCGTCACACCCCCCTCTGTCCTGCCGGACATCTCCCCCGCAGGGGGGAGATCGAGCTGTCATTTTCGCTTTCGCCAATCTTCAACGTTGAAGGAGAAGCGCCGGCACCGAAGCTGCCAATCTCCCCCCTTGCGGGGGAGATGTCCGGCAGGACAGAGGGGGGTGCTGTCCCTCCAACGTTCCGAATTATTGCGCGTCACTTCCCCGCCCGCAGCCCCGCCTCATAAGCCCGCCGCGCCCAGAGCGCCATCTCGTCGGGATCGTCGAAAGCGCTGTCGGGAATGCTCCAGTAAGGCATGGCGACCAGTTTGCCGTGGCGCGTGCCGGTATAGGTCCACTGCTTGCAACCGGCCGCTTCGAAGTCGGGGGCGCTTTGCTCGTCGGCCTTGAGCAGCAGTTCGCCACGCAGCACGATGGCGACGATGATGCCGTCGAAATAGATGCCCTTGCCGCCGAACAGTTTGCGGATCGAGACTGGGCCAAGGCCCTCGAACAGTTCGGCGATGCGTTCATTGTCCATGCCGCAATCATGTCATCGCGATCTTGTCTTGTCATTGCCGCAACCAAGATCATGCTGACAAGTTGAGAGCCATCCGTCGGAGTTTTGCCATGCCGCTTCTGCTCAAAGGATCCTGCCGCTGCGATGCCGTCCACTTCGAGGTGGAAAGCCACACGCCGGTGCCGTTCATGCTGTGCTACTGCTCGATCTGCCGCAAGCAGCAGGGCGGCGGCGGTTTCGCCATCAATCTCGGCGCCGACTACAAGACACTGAAGATCAAGGGCAAGCGCAGCCTCGGCGTCTTTCGCGCCGAGATCGAAGATGACGAGCATCCAACGTGCGAGGTTTCGTCGGGCGAGCGCAATTTCTGCAGGAAATGCGGCTCGGCGCTCTGGCTCTACGACCCGACATGGCCGGAGCTGGTACATCCCTTCGCTTCCGCTATCGACAGCGAACTGCCGAAACCGCCGGAAAAGGTGCATCTGATGCTGAAATACAAGGCGAGTTGGGTCGAGCCAGTGATTGGCAAAAAGGACAAGGCGTTCGACGTCTATCGCGAGGAATCGATCGCCGACTGGCACAGGCGGACAAAGATGTGGGTGAAGTAGCTCTCTTCTCCCCGTCACTATACGGGGAGAAGATGCCGGCAGGCAGATGAGGGGCGGCGCGAACTCCAGACTTGAGGAGCCGGCGCTGCCCCTCATCCGGCCCTTCGGGCCACCTTCTCCCCGTAAAGTGACGGGGAGAAGGAAGAAACCTCAGGCCGAAGCCCGTGCCTCGGCCAATGCCTTCAGGTCGGCCGGCTTCAGCTCGACCGATTCGCCGCAGCCGCAGGCCGAACTCTGGTTCGGGTTGTGGAAGGTGAAGCCGGTGCGCAGCGTCGTCTGCTCGAAATCCATCTCAGTGCCGAACAGGAACAGCGCTGCTTCAGGCGCGACATAGACATGGGCGCCATCACGCTCGATATGGTCGTCCTTGGTGTTGGGCTCGGTCACCAGATCGACCGTATATTCCATGCCGGCGCAGCCGCCCTTCTTGATGCCGAGGCGAATGCCGTGCGCATTGTCGCGGGTGGCAACGATCTCGCGCACCCGGTCGGCGGCCTTTTCGGTCATCGTGATGACGGCAAAGCGTCCCATTCTTTTTCCTCTTCCATTCCATGCAGGTTCAAGGCCTGCCGAATGATTCCTCACCTAAAATGGTGAAGTTTTACCACTGGTGCAAGTGTGCCAGACCTTGCCTGCCTAGTACCAGCCGACCGCCACCTGCGCCTCTTCCGACATGCGGTCGGGCGACCAGGGCGGGTCGAAGGTCATGTTGACCTCGACGCCGGAAACGCCCTCGACGGCACCGACGGCGTTTTCCACCCAGCCTGGCATTTCGCCGGCCACCGGGCAGCCAGGCGCTGTCAGAGTCATGTCGATCTTGACCGAGCGGTCGTCCTCGATGTCGATCTTGTAGATCAGGCCGAGTTCGTAGATGTCGGCCGGGATTTCCGGGTCATAGACCGTCTTCAGCGCCGAGACGATGTCGTCGGTCAGCCGCGCCAGTTCGTCGGCGGGAATGGCCGAGGCGGAAACAAGCGGATTGATGGCTGCTTCCGGCGCGGTCTCGGTGGTGTGGCTCGCATCATCCATGGTCATCATCCAAAGAACTTGCGCGCTTTCTCAAGCGCCTCGGCCAAAGCATCGACTTCGGCCCTGGTATTATACATGCCGAACGATGCCCTGCATGTGGAGGTTACGCCAAAGCGTTTCAACAGCGGCTGGGCGCAATGGGTTCCGGCGCGAACCGCCACGCCTTGCCTGTCTATCACCATCGACACATCATGGGCGTGAATACCCTGCAATTCGAACGAGATGATGGCGCCCTTGCCCGGCGCATCGCCGAAGATGCGCAGCGAGTTGATGGCGCGCAGCCGCTCATGCGCATAGGTTTTGAGATCGGCCTCATGGGCGGCGATACGCTCGCGGCCGATCTTTTCCATGTATTCGAGTGCGGCGCCCAGCCCGATCGCCTGCACGATCGGCGGCGTGCCGGCCTCAAAGCGGTGCGGCGGCTCGTTGTAGGTGACGATATCTTCCGTCACCTCCTCGATCATCTCGCCGCCGCCCATGAAGGGGCGCATGCCCTGCAGAATGTCCTTCTTGCCGTAGAGCACGCCGATGCCGGAGGGGCCGTAAACCTTGTGGCCGGTGAAGACGAAGAAATCGCAGTCGAGATCCTGGACGTCGATCGGCATATGGACAGCGCTCTGGCTGCCGTCGACAAGCACCGGAATGCCACGAGCATGCGCGATGCGCACGATCTCCTTGATCGGCGTCACTGTGCCCAGCGCATTCGACATCTGGGTGATGGCGACCAGCTTGGTCCGGTTGGTCAGCCGCTTTTCGAATTCCTCGATGTGGAAGACGCCGAGATCGTCGACCGGCACCCAGACCAGCTTGGCGCCCTGCCGCTCGCGGATGAAATGCCACGGGACGATGTTGGAGTGATGTTCCATGATCGACAGCACGATCTCGTCGCCCTCGCCGATATTAGGCATGCCGTAGCCATAGGCGACGGTGTTGATGGCGGCGGTGGTGTTCGAGGTGAAGACGATGTTGTCGGTGCTCGGCGCGTTGAGGAAACGGCGCACCGTTTCTCGCGCCTTTTCATAGGCGTCGGTCGCAGCGTTGGAAAGGAAATGCAGGCCACGGTGGACGTTGGCGTATTCCTGGGAATAGGCGTGCTGGATGGTGTCGAGCACCACCTGCGGCTTCTGCGCCGAGGCGCCATTGTCGAGATAGACCAGCGGTTTGCCATAGACTTCGCGCGACAGAATCGGGAAGTCGCGGCGGATCGCCTCGACGTCATAAGGGGTGGTTTCGAGTTTCTGGTCCATTACAAGCTCTCTTGAGGCATCGCCTCATTTCGTCACGCACCCCTCATCCGTCTCGGCGCTGCGCGCCGATCCACCTTCTCCCACAAGGGGAGAAGGCTGGGCGCTTCTTCCTTCTCCCCTTGTGGGAGAAGGTGGCCGAGCGCAGCTCGGTCGGATGAGGGGTGTTCGCCAGGCGAACCACCTCTTACCCGTGCGCCAAAAACCAGTCGTCGAGCCGCGCTTCCAGCGCCTCGACGATCGCTTCGTCGTCCAGTTCCTCGATGACCTCGGCGACGAATGCTTTCACGAGCAAACCCCGTGCGCTCTTCTCGTCTATGCCGCGCGCCATCAGGTAGAAGAGATGGTTGTGGTCGATCTCGGTGACGGTCGCACCGTGGCCACAGACGACGTCGTCAGCAAAAATTTCCAGCTCCGGCTTGGTCGAGAACTCGCCATCGTCGGACAGAAGCAGCGTGTTGCAGGCCATCTTGGCGTTGGTCTTCTGCGCGTATTGGTGGACGTTGATGCGGCCCTGGAACGCGCCGTGCGCCTTGCCGGTCACCACATTGCGGATCACTTCCGTCGAGGTGGTGTGCGGCACGGCATGGTCGAGCACCATGGTGACGTCGGTGTGGGTGTCGCCGGCCAGCAGATTGATGCCGCGCAGTTTGAAGTCGGCGCCTTCGCCAGTGGTCTTGACGACGATCTCCTGGCGCACAAGCTTGCCGCCGGCATTCATGAAGAACACGGTCAGCTTCGAATTCTTGCCGAGATGCGCCTTGAACTGCGCAAGATGCGTGGCGGTCTCCGGCTGTTCCTGCACGATCAGCCACGTCACCTCTGCACCTTCGCCCAGCACGAGCTGGCTGACCGAACTGGCCAGTGCCGCGCCCTCGCCGGCCTGACGCTCGACGATAGCCGCTTTGGCGCCCGCGCCGACACGCACGGGAAAGCGCACATGCAGCTGGCCGCCGGCCTGCAGGTTCTGCAATTCGATCGGCTTTTCAAGTGCTGCGCCATCAGCGATGTCGACGAAATAGCCGTCGGCGACAAAGGCGGTGTTCAGCGCACCGATGGCGTCATCGCTGCCATAGGGATCGAGGCCGGGCGCAATCGAGCCGTCGGTCAGCTTTTCCGACAGGCGATGGACGGTCACGCCTTCGATCGCGGGAAACTTCGCGTTCGAGACGCCGTTCAGGACGGCCAGGATGGCGGAGCCTTCGACAATCGGCGCCAGCGCTTTGACCGCAGCGGTCGGATCGAAGTCCGGCACCGAAGTCAGCAGCCGGCGCAGATCCGTATAGTGCCAGGATTCGATGCGGCGCGTCGGCAGGCCGTGCTTGATCGCCTCGATGGCGTCGTCGCGCTTCAGCATCACCGCGCCGTCGCCCGGCAGCAGCGACAGCCGCTCGCCGAAGGCGTCGATCAGCGCGGTTTCGGCCTGCGTTCGCTGGGGTTGTGTATGCATGTTCATCAGTGTTGCCTTGCCTTCTGGCATCTCACGCGGCTTCGCCGATCACGCCGGCATAGCCATTGGCTTCCAGGTCGAGCGCCAGCGACTTGTCGCCCGACTTGATGACCTGGCCCTTGTAGAGCACGTGCACGGAGTCGGGCACGATGTGTTCGAGCAGGCGCTGGTAATGGGTGATGACGACGATGGCGCGATCGGGCGAACGCAGCGCATTGACGCCGTCCGAGACGATCTTCAGCGCGTCGATGTCGAGGCCGGAATCGGTCTCGTCGAGCACGCATAGCTTCGGCTCCAGGAGCTTCATCTGCAGGATTTCGGCGCGCTTCTTCTCACCGCCGGAGAAACCGACATTGAGCGGCCGCTTCAGCATCGCCATGTCCATGTTGAGCGAGGCTGCCGCCTCCTTCACCCGCTTCAGGAATTCCGGGATCTTCAGCGGTTCCTCACCGCGCGCCTTGCGCTGCTCGTTCATTGCCACCTTGAGGAATTCCATGGTGGCGACGCCCGGTATCTCCATCGGATACTGGAAGGCGAGGAAGATGCCCGCGGTGGCGCGCTCGGCCGGGTCCATTTCGAGGATAGACTGGCCATTGTAGAGGATGTCGCCCTCGGTCACCTCATAGTCCTCGCGGCCGGCGAGGATATAGGACAGCGTCGACTTACCCGAGCCGTTCGGGCCCATGATGGCGGCGACCTCGCCGGCTTTCACCGTCAGGTCGAGGCCGCGGATGATCTCGGTGCCGTCATCGACGATGCGGGCATGCAGGTTCTTGATCTCAAGCATTTTTTCTTTCCTGGATATATCTTGTCCGGTCAGCCGACCGAGCCCTCAAGGCTGATGCCGATAAGCTTCTGCGCTTCGACCGCGAACTCCATCGGCAGCTGCTGGATGACATCCTTTACGAAGCCGTTGACGATCAGCGCGATCGCCTCTTCCTCGGGGATGCCGCGCTGCATGACGTAGAACTTCTGGTCCTCGGAAATCTTCGAGGTCGTGGCTTCGTGCTCGAACTGCGCCGTCGAGTTCTTGGCCTCCATGTAAGGCACGGTGTGCGCGCCGCACTGGTCGCCGATCAACAGCGAGTCGCAATTGGTGAAGTTGCGGGCGTTGGTCGCCTTGCGGTGCGCCGAGACCTGGCCGCGATAGGTGTTCTGCGAGAAGCCGGCAGCGATGCCCTTGGAGATGATGCGGCTCGACGTGTTCTTGCCGAGATGGATCATCTTGGTGCCGCTATCGACCTGCTGATAACCGTTCGACACGGCGATCGAATAGAACTCGCCCGAGGAGTCGTCGCCGCGCAGGATGCAGCTCGGATATTTCCAGGTGATGGCCGAACCGGTCTCGACCTGCGTCCACGAGATCTTGGAACGGTCGCCACGGCAATCGCCGCGCTTGGTGACGAAATTGTAGATGCCGCCCTTGCCCTCGGCGTCGCCGGGATACCAGTTCTGTACCGTCGAATATTTGATCTCGGCGTCGTCGAGCGCCACAAGTTCCACCACCGCGGCATGCAGCTGGTTTTCGTCGCGCTGCGGCGCCGTGCAGCCTTCGAGATAGGAGACGTAGGCCCCCTCCTCGGCGATGATCAGGGTGCGCTCGAACTGGCCGGTGTTCTTCTCGTTCATGCGGAAATAGGTCGACAGCTCCATCGGGCAACGCACGCCCTTGGGCACGAAGACGAACGAGCCGTCGGTGAACACGGCCGAGTTCAGCGTGGCGTAGAAATTGTCGGAGGTCGGCACGACCGAGCCAAGATACTTCTGCACCAGCTCGGGATGCTCGCGGATCGCCTCCGAGATCGAGCAGAAGATGACGCCGGCCTGCGCCAGCTCCTTCTTGAAGGTGGTGACGACCGAAACGGAATCGAACACCGCGTCGACGGCGACACGGCCCGATTTGTAGACATTGTCGCTGGCTTCCTCGAATTCCGACACGTCGGTCTTCTGCACACCGGCCAGGATTTCCTGTTCCTTCAGCGGGATACCGAGCTTCTCATAGACTTTCAGGATTTCGGGGTCGACGTCGCTGAGCGACGTCGGGCCGGGCGTGCTCTTGGGCGCCGCGTAGTAGTAGATGTCCTGAAAGTCGATCTTGGGGTAGTTGACGCGCGCCCAGGTCGGCTCTTCCAGCGTCAGCCAGCGCCGATAGGCTTCCAGACGCCATTCCAGCATCCAGGACGGTTCATCCTTCTTGGCCGAGATGAAGCGAATAATGTCTTCGCTCAGGCCCTTGGGGGCCTTGTCGACGGCGATTTCGGTCTGGAAGCCGTATTTGTATTGGTCGACGTCGATCTTTCGGACCCGATCGATCGTGTCCTGCACAGCAGGCATAAGCGTTCTCCATCCACGCCGGGGTCAAGGCCCGACAGTTTTCAAACTATGGCATCGCGGACGGCTGCCCCTCAGGGCGCGTCCAGCGGCGTAAGTTCCATATAGTGCGTCTCGACCCGGAATTCACCCGGCCACTTGCAAACGCACGGCTCTACCAGGCCCAAAGACCTGAACTCCTCTTCGCCGCCTCAGGCGGCCTGTTCCCTGCCTGCCCGACGCTGGGCGATCCCTGCCAGCGCCGAACGAAACAGCTCGATATCGGCAGCACTCGTTGCGTGGCCGATGGACACGCGCAAAGCGCCGAGGCTGTCGCCATAACCCATGGCTTTCAGGACATGGCTCGGACCGACCTTGCCCGACGAACAGGCCGATCCCGCCGACAACGCCACGCCGGCCAGATCGAAAGCGATCTGCGCCGTCTCGGCCTTGACGCCGGGAATAGCGAAGAATGTCGTATTGGCAAGCCTTGGCGCGCCGGTTCCGAAGATTTCTGCGTCCGGCACCAGGGTTTTGATGATGGTTTCGACTTCGTCACGGCGGTGCTTGAGCGTATCGACATGGTTCAGACCAGCCAAAGCCTGTCGCGCAGCGGCCCCAAAGCCGGCAATGGCCGCCAGGTTTTCGGTGCCGCCGCGATGGCCCTTTTCCTGGCCGCCGCCATTGATCAGCGGCTTCGGCATCAGCAGGTCCGCCGCGGCAACAATCGCGCCAACGCCCTTGGGACCGCCGATCTTGTGCGAAGACAGAATCAAATAGTCGGCGTAAGCCGCTGACATATCGATGAAAACGCGGCCTGCAGCCTGCACCGCATCGACCACCAGGATCCCGCCCGCCGCCTTGACGATTGCGGCGATGGAATCGACCGGCTGGGTGACGCCGGTCTCGTTGTTGGCGGCATGGATGGCGACCAGCGGCAAGCCTTCAGCCTTGTCGTGCACAACCAGAGCCGTCGCCAAAGCGCCGAGATCGGCGATCCCATTGGCGTCGACGCCGATACGCGTCACCTCAGCCGTGGGGAAGCGGCCGCCATTCAGCAGGCACGGATGATCGGCTTGCGAGACGTAGAGCCGGCTCATGCGCACCGCGCCGCGGCCCATCTGCCAGTCCGGCGTCAGCAGCGTCGAGGCGGCTTCCGTCGCGCCGGAGGTGAACACGACATGTTCGGCCCTGGCGCCAACCAACGTGGCCACGTCCCGCCGGGCATTCTCGATAAGCCGGCGCGCCGCACGGCCCTCGGCATGCACCGACGACGGATTGGCGACGAGATCGAGGGCTGCAATCATCGCCTCACGCGCCTCGGCAAGCAGCGGCGCGCTGGCGTTGTAGTCGAGATAGGCGCGTGCTGCGGCCATTTTCACTCAATCGATCCCGTCAAAACCCATTCCGCAGGGATAGCGCGTTATTTCCTTGAAATTGCAAGGCAAGACGTCCTATTTACGCGGCTTGCGGCGGGGATGGCCGGGCCGTGACGGCTGGCTATCCAGTTTTGAACAATTCTAAACTAGCTTCTAAGAAGACGCTCGCCCTGCGTCAAGGCCAGAGGAAAGAGTTGTTCCGGGCGCCGCGCATTCGTATGCCAGTTGGAGTATTTCATGCCTGAGGTCATTTTCACCGGTCCCGCCGGCCGCCTGGAGGGTCGCTATCAGCCTTCCAAGGAAAAGAGCGCGCCGATCGCCATCGTCCTGCACCCGCACCCACAGTTCGGCGGCACGATGAACAACAAGATCGTATATGACCTCTTCTACATGTTCCAGAAGCGCGATTTCACCACGCTGCGCTTCAATTTCCGCGGCATCGGCCGCAGCCAGGGCGAGTTCGACCACGGCACGGGTGAATTGTCGGATGCGGCGGCGGCGCTGGACTGGGTGCAGTCACTGCATCCGGATTCCAAAAGCTGCTGGGTCGCCGGCTATTCCTTCGGCGCGTGGATCGGCATGCAGCTCCTGATGCGCCGTCCGGAGATCGAAGGCTTCATCTCGATCGCGCCGCAGCCCAACACCTATGATTTCTCGTTCCTGGCGCCCTGCCCGTCATCGGGCCTGATCATCCATGGCGATGCCGACAAGGTGGCGCCGCCCAAGGACGTACAGGGCCTGGTCGACAAGCTGCACACGCAAAAGGGCATCACCATCACGCAGAAGACCTTGCCCGGCGCCAACCATTTCTTCGCCAATGACGCCGACCTGCTGCTCGAGGAATGCGCCGACTATCTCGACCGGCGGCTGGCCGGCGAACTGTCCGATCCGCGGCCAAAGCGGCTGCGCTAGGACCGTTCGATCTGGCGCCATGCGCGGTCGTGCCTATGGTGGGCGCGACAATGCCTTTTCGGCTGATCCATATGGTAAGGCGCGCCTGACATGTGGCGAGGCTTGGCTGAACGGTGCACAATGCGGTTCACCCAGCCGAAGAAGGCGTGACCGATCATGTACCAACCTCCTCATTTCGTAGAGACGCGCCAAGACGTCCTGCACGGGCTGATCCGCTCGCACCCGTTGGGATTGCTGATCTCCAACGGCACTGACGGCCCCATTGCCAACGCCATTCCCTTCCTGCTCGACGCCGAGGCGGGGCCGAACGGCAGGCTTCGCGCGCATCTGGCCAAGGCCAATCCGCAATGGCGCCTGCTAGCCGACAATCCGGCATCGCCGGTGCTGGTCGTGTTCCAGGGCGCCGACGCCTATGTGACGCCGTCCTGGTACGAGACCAAGCGCGAGACAGGCAAGGTCGTTCCGACCTGGAACTATGCCATCGTCCAGGTGCGCGGAACGGTCAAGGTGATCGATGATTCCGCCTGGATCGCGCAGCAGATTTCCGATCTGACGCTGTCGCAGGAAGGCGCCCGCAAGGAGCCCTGGGCGGTGACCGACGCGCCGCCGACCTTCATCCAGTCGCAGATCAAGGGCATCATCGGGCTGGAGATCGAGATCGCCGAGATCAGCGGCAAGTGGAAGGTCAGCCAGAACCGCCCTGTCGCCGACCGCGTCGGTGTCGCAGAAGGGCTGGAGAAGGAAGCCGCCGGCGCGCCTGATATGGCGCGGCTGGTGCGGAGTTGGGGCGGCATCGACGGCAAATAGCCAAGCGGCTCTGCAATGCCGGGCACAGGGCCGATAATACGCCTTCTACTGCGTGACGCGCTCGCGGTGCGGTCTTCCGGAGCGTCGGAACAGGTGAAATGTTATTTTCGGAACCGGCAATCCGGCTGTCCTGTGGCGGAAGATGAATCCCAGCCGGGTAAAGGCCAGCGCGCAGCCGACGGCAACGGCGCAGCCGAGGCCAAAGCCGGCGACGGTATCGCTTGGATAATGCGCGCCGACAAAAATCCGGGTCGACGCAACAGCCAAGGTCCCGGCCAGCAGCATCCATTTGCGCTGCGGTAACATCAGCAACGCCAGTCCGAAAATGACGCCCATCGTCGTGGCATGGCCGGAGGGGAAGCTGGCAAAGCTCGCCTCCATGGCAAAAGGATGCAGCGACAGATCGCCGAGCTTGCTGAAATTCATCGGCCTGGCTCTCCCCACGCCGTATTTCAGCACATTGACGACCAGGGCGGACGCCGCGATCGAACCCAGCACCATGAAAGCAAAGCAGGTCCAGTTGTAGAGGGTCATCCGCGCACGCCTGGAAAGACTGCGCCAATCCGTCAGATTCGCAGCAATCAGCACCAGTGCCGACGGGATGAGATACCAGCCGCCCAGGCCGAAGACGGTGAAAAAGCCTGTGAAGCGTTTGAAGCCGGGCGACCACTGCCTCACCATGGCTCCTGCCGCGTCGTCAAAACGGATCGAAACCGCGATCGTCAGCAAAAGCCAGGCCAAAGCCCAGACCGACCACAGGATTTTCGGGTAGCGGGCCGGCCGCGTCGCCAGGCGCCGCCGCACGATCCGAAACGTATCGCGGAAATTGTCCAGAGACTGCCGGAGCATGGCAGGCACCCCTGCACGCGCCGGCGATGGCGACTTCATCAACATGCGGGGCTCGAAGCGATCATCGAAGAGCCATCAGTTCGCCACACGGTACAGGCCGAGCGACAATTTATCACCTGACGAATAGTTGATACCATCGACTTCGGCGACGCGCCTGGCCTTCTTGCCCTGCCCTGCCAGCAGGTCATCCAGCTTTTGCTCGTTACCGACGGGCGCCAGGCCCAGCGCACAGGCCGGGTCGTCAAGCAGATGTTGCGCAACCCCGTCGACATCGGTCAGTACCGTCTTTGTGCCTACCAAAAATACCAGGCTCGGTTCGTGATATTCGGCGGCGGCGAGCACGCTCGTCTCACAGGGACGATCGGCGCGAACCGCCGCCTCGATTTCCCGGCTCATCCAAATCGGTTTCAGTGACGGTACGATGACACCGAACAGCAGCGCGTAGGTTATACCGGCGCAAACCGCTGTCGCGCCGATGCGGACGAGCGGCACAAGCGTCTGGCGAGAAACAGCCAGATAGCCGGCCCCCAGCGCTGCCGCCGCGGCCGGGACGCTCCACCAGGAAAATGTCTTCATGAGATAGATCGGCGCGCCGACGGCGAGCACCGCAAGGCCGACCGTGACCAGTACGGTGCCGAAAGCGGTCGCCCACCACAACCATGTCTGCCATCGCCTGAGCGGCGCATTGGCCTCTTGCGGCTTCAGCGTCAAAAGCCAGCCGATGAGCAGCGCGACGCCGGGATAGGCCGGCAGCACATAATGCGGCAGTTTGGTCGGGATCAGCTCGAAGACGAGCCAAAACGGAATGTACCAGGCGAGGCAGAAGCGCAGGCGCGGATCGTCGCGCAGGCGATTGAGCGCCTGCAGCCCGGCGCCGAGCGCCACCAGGCCGAACGGCCACATGAACAGCGAATAGGTCAGCACGTAGAAGCCGGGTGGAACGCCATGCGATTCCTCGCCTTGCGCGACCTTGCCGAGCATATCCTTGCCCACCGCCTGCTGCAGGAAGGCGCCGTGGCTTTTCCAGGTGATGAGGGCAAGCCACGGCAGCACGATCAAGACCACCAGAATCAGCCCGCGCCCCGTTTTCAGCTTCGCCAGCCAGCGCCAGTCGCGCTCGAAAGCAACCAAGGTCACCACCGTCAGCGCCGAGAGCAATGGCGCTATCGGCCCTTTGATGAGGATCGCCGCGCCTTGCGCGGCCCAGAAAACCCACGGCAGATGGCCGGCGACGGCCTCGTTGCGGCGTGATGCCAGATAGACCTGCGCCAGCGCGCCTTGCGCCAGAACGCAACAGGCGAGCAGCATCGCGTCGGTCTTGGCGTCGCGGCCTTCGAAAGCGGTGGCGAAAATCGCCGCCATGATGAGGCCAGCGGCCAGGCCGGCATTGGCGCTGAACAGATTGGCTCCCGTCCAGGCAATCGCGACAACGGCGATGGCGATGCCCAGCGCCGAGACCAGCCGGTAGACCCAGATCGGCGCCTGCGCGCCCTCGTCGCTCAGCGTTACCGCCGCCGATTGCAGCCAGTAGATGCCGATCGGCTTCTGGTAGCGCGACGCCTCCTGGAACCGGATGTCGACATAGTCCCCGGTTTCGGCCATCTGCTTGGTGGCCTGGACGAAGCGCGGCTCGTCGCGGTCGAGCGGCGGCATGGAGGCGAGCCCCGACGCCGTCATCATCAGGCTGAACAGGAAGAGAAAAAGGTAGTTCCTGCTCATTTCACACCAGACAGGGTTGGATTTTGGGCGCCGCTCAGTCGACCTTGGTCATCGCTGCCTTGCGCTCATTGGCGATGAGCCAGAGATTTCTGACATAGATGAACATGCCCATCGCCTGGCCGGCGATGAACACCGGGTCCTGGCGCTGGATGGCGTAGACCAGCAACAGGCCGCCGCCGAACAGCGAAAAGAACCAGAAAGCGACCGGCACCACGCTGCGCTTGGCCTTTTCCGAAGCGAGCCATTGCACGACGAAGCGCATGGTGAAGAAGAACTGGGCGACGAAGCCGAGCAGGATCCAGGCGTCGAACTGTTTGACGAACACCTGATGCAGCCAGGTTGCCAATTCCTGAAACACGTTAGCCATGCGTGATTTCCTCCACCTTTGGCATTCTGCGGCGCCTGCGCCGAAGCCACCAGACGCCGGCGAGATCGAGAGCGCCCTGCAGGCCACGGTCGAAGATGCCGTAATTCGATTTGCCGTGGCGGCGCGAGCGGTCGACGACGTCGCAGTGCACGACGCGGTAGCCTTCCTGGATGACCAGCGCCGGAACGAAACGATGCGTGCCGTCGAAGAACGGCAGTTTGCGCAGGATATCGGTATGCACCGCCTTCAGGCCGCAGCCGGTGTCGCGGGTGTCGTCATGCAGTATCGCGCCACGCAGCCAGTTGGCGAAACGCGATGCCAGCTGCTTGATCTTGCTGTCGCGGCGTTTCAGCCGCTGGCCTTGCGCGGCGCCGAAATCGGGCCCGGCCTGACGCAGCGCATCGACCAGCACCGGGATATATTGCGGGTCGTTCTGGCCATCGCCATCGATGGTGGCGACGATGGCGCCGCGCGCCGCCCAGGCGCCGGAGCGCACCGAAAGCGACTGGCCGGCGGATTTTTCGTGGCGCAGCTGGCGGAGCGGAAACGGCCGTTTGGCCGCCTCGGCGGCAAGCACCGAAACCGTATCGTCGGTCGAACCGTCATTGACGATGATGATTTCGAAGTCGCGCCCGGTCATCGCTACCTCGATCTCGTCGATCAGAAGCGGCAGGTTCGCCGCCTCGTTGCGGCAAGGAATGACGATGGATATCAATGCGTCCGGCATATGTCGCGTCGGGCTCTGTCACAGGATATGGCATTTTGGTGGATGCCGTGCGGTGCCGTTCCAGCGGATCGAAGGTTGCAAGAACCCGTTGGCGCGGCGCCTCAATACGCCAGCCGGCACGATGAAGCAAGCATAGCGCATGTCTTGCACGCGGACGTGAAAACCGGATTCCCCCCTTGCTGATCGCGACCTTCGATTTGGCGCGCGATCGAACGCAAAACCGGAAACCACTTTTGCTGATCGCGACCCTTTGATTTGGCGCGCGATCGAACGCAAAACCGGAAACCACTTTTGCTGATCGCGCTTGGATGCTAAACGCCCGCGTTCATATCACGCCGGGCGGTTGGGGCCTGGCGCTTTCAGGAAGAAAAAATGTCCGCCTTCAAATCCGATTTCCTGCGCATCATGAGCGAGCGCGGTTTCATCCACCAGATCTCGGATGAGACCAGGCTGGACCAGCTTTTCGCCAAGGAAACGGTGAGCGCCTATATCGGCTTCGACGCCACCGCCAAAAGCCTGCATGCCGGCTCGCTGATCCAGATCATGATGCTGCATTGGCTGCAGCAGACCGGCCACCGGCCGATCGCGCTGATGGGCGGCGGCACCTCAATGATCGGCGACCCCTCCTTCAAGGACGAGGCACGCAAGCTGCTCACCCCGCACGACATCGATAACAATCTCGTCGGCATCCGCCGCAATTTCGCGCCTTACCTGCAGTTCGGCAGCGGTCCGGGCGATGCGGTCATGGTCAACAACGCCGACTGGCTGATGCAGATCAACTACGTCAACTTCCTGCGCGATGTCGGCCGGCATTTCTCCGTCAACCGCATGCTGGCCTTCGATTCCGTGAAGCTCAGGCTCGACCGCGAGCAGTCGCTGTCCTTCCTCGAATTCAACTACATGATCCTGCAGGCCTACGACTTCGTTGAGCTCTACAAGCGCGTCGGCTGCCGGTTGCAGATGGGCGGCTCGGACCAGTGGGGCAACATTGTCAACGGCATCGACCTCGGGCACCGCATGGAGGGCGTGCAGCTCTTCGCCATGACGACGCCGCTGCTCACCACCTCGTCCGGTGCCAAGATGGGCAAATCCGCCTCGGGCGCGATCTGGCTCGATAGCGACATGCTCTCGCCTTACGAGTTCTGGCAGTATTGGCGCAACACCGAGGACGCCGACGTCGGCCGCTTCCTGAAACTCTACACGACGCTGCCTCTGGACGAGGTGGCGCGCCTGGCGAAGCTCGGCGGCTCGGAGATCAACGACGCGAAGAAGATCCTCGCCACCGAGATCACCGCCATGCTGCATGGCCGCGGCGCGGCCGAGACTGCCAGCGAGACGGCGCGCAAGACCTTCGAGGAGGGCGTGACCGCCGAAACCCTGCCGACAGTCGAGGTGGATGGCGCAACGCTGGCGGCCGGCATCGGCATTCTGTCGCTGCTGGTCACCGCAGGCCTTGCCGGGTCCAACGGCGAGGCGCGCCGGCACATTCAGGGTGGCGCCGTGCGCCTCAACGATCAGCCGGTGGCGGACGACCGGCGGATGGTGACGCCTCAGGATCTGGGTCCGGAAAACGTCGCAAAGCTGTCTTTGGGCAAGAAAAAGCACGTTCTGGTGCGGCCGGCCTGACGGACCTTACCGATATTCGAAGATCGACCGGAAAATGCCCGGGGCGATCACCGATAGCGGGTTGATGTCCAGCACCGGCTTGTTGGCGTTGCCCTTGAGCCGGTAGGTGACGCCGATCAGGCCGCGGTCTCGGCCATTGCCGAGCAGCGCGCCGACCAGCGGCAATTCACCGAAGATGCGGTTGAGGCCATAGGCCGGCATGAACGTGCCGGTCATGTCCATATTGTTGTTCTGGTCGTAGAGCGTGCCCTGGAACGTGGTGCCGATGCGCGGGCCGCGCAGCACGCCATTGGCCAGCTTCAGGTAACCGGGTCCCTTGTCGATCTCGGTAAAGCCGCGCTCGAACTTCACCCGCGAGGTGTCGATCTTGCCTTTGACCGCTTCGTTCAGGCTGCGGCTGTCGCCGACCGGCGTGGTGGAGACGATCGAGGCGAGCTTGGGTTCATTGACGATGAAGAAGTTGCTGGAATCGACCTGACCCCGCATCGGCCCGTCGGCCGCGCCGCTGAGCGCGAGCGTGATCGAGCCGCCTTCCATGTGTTCGTAGATGTTGAGGAAGCGCAATATGGCGCCGGCGTCGGCAGACTTCATGTTGAGCGCGCGCGCGCCGTCGCCCGCGGTGTTGCTGATGGTGATGGCGGCACCCGAACTTGCCGTGGCGCTGACCTTCAGCCCGTTCACCCTGGAGCCGGCGGCGCTGTAGTCGAGCTTCAGATTGGACAGGACCTCGTCGTGGAACCCGGTCAGCGAATTGATATCGGCGCTGACCGAAACCGCATCCGTGCCCGTGGTCTTGGTGGCGGTGTCGACGTCGGAGGTGAACTGCTTGATCAGCGCGCGGGCATCGAGCGCATTGCCGCTGACGTCGACGGCAAAGCCCTTGCCCGACCGCTTCACCGTCACGGCAACGTCGTCGCCCCGGTTCAAGGCGACCTTGCTGAAGCGGGCCGAGGACAGCGCGCCCTTGACCAGGACGACATCGCCGTTGACCGAAAAACTCTTTCCATCGAGGTCGAAGTCGGACAGCGTTGTCGTATCGCCGGACTTGGCCATGGTGAAAGTGGAATTGGCGGGGATGCCCGGCCCCTTGCTCCAGCCGGCCCAGGGAATGTCCAGCCTGGCGCTGGTCAGGTCGACCGCGACGTTCTGGCTGCCGCCTTCACCGCTCTTGTCGATCGACACCTTGATGGTGCCGGAAATCAGCGGCGACAGGCCGGGCATGGCGACGGCACGCGTCTTGTCGTCAAGCACAAGCGCCACCTTGCGGCTGCGCGGCGGTCCGTCATCCCTGAGCGGCTCGACCAGATCGAGCTCCGCCGGAATGCCGTTCAGCTTCGCGTCGGCCGAGATCACCGCCTTGTCGGGCCCGACCTCGATCGAACCGTCGGCATCGGTCACCGTTTGATCTTCGAACGGCTTGGCGAGCGACAGGTTTTGATAGTCGAGCGACACCAGCCAATCGAGCTTCGAAGTGTCGACGCCGGACTGCAGCGGGATGTCGGCCTTGACGTGGCCGGTCACCGTGCCGGACAGGTCGTCCGGCGAAATGCCGACATGGCGCATGGCATTGATCGGTTCGTAGGAGGCGAGCTCGGCGATGGCCGGCGCTTCGCCGGCGACGTCGATTTCGAGCGCGCCGATCACTGGCGGGTGGTTCGCCGCCTTCACCGCCAGCGTGCCATTGCTTGCCGCCACGGTGCGGCCGCTCGGCATATAGACGCTGCCCGACGACAGCGCGATGTCGACATCGTTTCCGTGGAAGGAAACGACGCCAATGGCATCGCGGATCGGCGGGATGCGCCCGGCGGTGTCGAAGCGCGAGCCCTCGACCTGGAACCTGCCGAACACCTCGTCAGCCGAAAGCGGCACGCCGTTGCCGAGCCGCCCCGGCACGACCTGGAACTGCAGGTTGGCGTCGACGACGCGGCCGCCAAACAGGTTCTGCAACACCCACAGCCGGGCATTTTTGGCTGAAAACCAGGGCCACAACTGCTTGACATGCGAGACCGGCATGTCGTGGACGTTGAGCGACAGCGAGATGCCCGGCGGCCCGTTGTCGATGAAGGCAAGTGCGGCCGTGCCCAGCACCTCGCTGCCCGATCCCGACCTGACGCCGATCTGCTCGGCGACGAGCTTGCGGCTTTTGACCTGATAGACGCCGGCGACGCGGGCGAAGAAATTCAGCGCCGGCTCGGGCGATTCCGCCGGCGCCAGCGTCGAGCCGTCGCTGGTCAGGTCGTAGCGATAGGAAGGCTCCTCGCCGGCCGCACCGGTCGGCGGCTTTGGCCCGATCGAGCCGGCGAAGTTGAATGTCGAACGCCCGGTCTTCAAAACCAGCCTGCCGACATCGATCTTGTTTGAGCCGGAGACAAGCGTGGCGTCGACATCGACATCCGCCGGCAACAGCCCGCGTGTGCCGAGGTCGAGCACCGAGCCGGTTAGCGACAATGAGGCCGTCAGTCGGGAATCGCTCTCGCCCGTGCCTTCGGTCCCCGTCAGCCTCAAAGCGATCGCGCCGGTTTTCCCACCGGCCTCTGGCGTTGTCTCTGGAATGGGCGCCATGTCGATGGCCGCATTCAACGCAGTGACCCGCAGGGATGTCGTATCGCGGGTAGCGGTGGCGGTGGCCGTGAGCGCCCGGCCATCGATATCCGCCTCGGACGAGAACTCCATGCTGCCCGGGCCTGACTGCAGCACGGTGGCATTGGCGATCGTGACCAGCTTGACCGAGCCAGCCTCGGGCAGTTCGAACTGGACATTTTTGAGGTCGATGCGGCGCATCGAATCCTCGCGCACTGCATCGAGCGCATGGTTGACGTGGCCGAAGACAGAGGCGGCCAGCTTTTCCGGATCGATGAGGCCGTCTTGATTGCGCAGCGCGGCCGTCCAGTCGCCGCCCGACGGCATTGCCGCGGTGACAATATGGGCATCGGAAATCCTGGCGCTGGTCAGCCGCACCTCGCCCGAAAACAACGGTATCAGCCGGATGCCGAAACGGACGCGCCCGGCATCGGCCATCGGCTTGCCGTCGGCGGTCTTGACGCTGACGTCCTTGACCTGCAGCGCAATGAAGCTCGACCCGTCCAGTGTCAGGCGGGCCGGGCCGACGGCGACATTGACGTCGAAACCGGCGAGTTTCTCGATCGCCGTTTCGGCTTCCGCCCGCAGCCGCTCGCTACCGATGCCGGTGGCGCCGATGACATAGACGGCGGCGGCGGCAAGCAGCACCAGGGCCGCGACGCCGGTAAACAGGCGGGCAAGGATGCGAAAGCCGCGGCCGATGCGTGCCTTGCCCAGCGGCGGCACGCGGCAGGCAGACGGGAAAGTCCCCAGGTCGGTGATCTCGTCACGCCTGAACCGGATTTTCTCGTGCTGCGGTTCTTCCTGATCCACGCAATTTTCCGTTGTACGAATTCGATCGTGGACGAGTCCCCGCTCGACACTATAACGATGCAGCCTAGAGCATGATGCGGTTTTCGGACGACATCATGCTCTATCTCTTTGATTCAGGGCCGCGTAACCTCAAACAAGGGCATCGATATGGCTGATCTCGACATTGGCGACGCTGCTCCGCAATTCGACCTTCCGCGTGACGGCGGCGGCTCGGTCAGCCTTGCCGCGTTGCGGGGAAAGCCCGTCGTACTTTATTTCTATCCGCAGGACGACACCACAAGCTGCACCAACGAGGCGATCAGCTTTTCGCAGCTGAAGCCGGAGTTCGAAAAGGCCGGCGCCGTCGTGATCGGCCTGTCGCCGGACAGCGTGAAGAAGCACGACAAGTTCAAAACCAAGTACGATCTCACCGTCGATCTGGTTGCTGACGAGGAGCGCAAAGTGATCGAAGCCTACAATCTGTGGGTCGAAAAGACGATGTATGGCCGCAACTATATGGGCGTCGAACGGGCGACGTTCCTGATCGGCAAGGACGGCCGCGTCGCCGGCATCTGGCGCAAGGTTCGCGTGAAGGGGCACGCCGAGGCGGTGCTGGAGGCGGTGCGCGCACTCTGAGGCGCCGCCGATGTCGCCGCTCCGCCCTCAACCGCCGCTCGTCCTGCGCAATCCTTGCCGGCCCGACGCTCACGGCAAAACTTTGTTAACCCTAATAATGTGTAATCAGGCTTCGTTGGTGTCGTAACGAAAGCTTGGTCCCGTGAACCCAACCGGTCAGTCAGCGGTCTTCGGCAGGCGCAAGGAGCCCCACACCGTCATCATTGCGCGGGGCAATGAAATACGACATTTCACCATCCGTCCGTGGCTCGTCGCGTTTCTCGGCTCGGCACTGGCGGCAATCGCCATCGGCTACCTTATGGCGACCTCCTATCTGGTGCTGCGCGACGATTTGATCGGCGCCACCACGGCCAGACAGGCGCGCATGCAGCAGGCTTATGAGGATCGCATCTCGGCATTGCGCGCGCAGGTCGACCGCATCACCAGCCGCCAGCTCCTCGACCAGAAACTGATGGAAACCAAGGTCAGCGAATTGCTCGAGCGGCAGAGCCAGCTCAGCCAGCGCCATGGCCGCCTTGGCCCGATTCTGGAACGGGCGGAAAATGAAGTCGGAACGCCGCCCGCCGCGGATGTGGCGGCAAAGCCCGACGAGCATGCCGAACTGACCGGCGGCGAGCCTCTGGCCTATTCGGTCGCCAGCCTCGGATCAGGCGACACCAGGCCGTTCTCGCTGTGGTCGACCCGCTCCGATCCGCTTCCAAGCGAAACGGCGGCCGACCGTGCCGACAAGCTGTTCGTCTCGATCAACGAATCGCTGAAGAATATCGAGACACAGCAGCTCACCCGCATCGCCACGCTTGCCGACAATGCCTACAAGAACGCCGATGCCATCACCCAGGCGCTCGAGGCGGCCGGCCTGCCTGTCGACAGCGATTTCGGCAAAAACGAAAGCGATGTCGGCGGGCCGCTGATCCCGCTGGACTCCTCGATGATGTTCGACAGCAAGGTCAAGGAACTCGACGAGGCGCTGGATACGCTCGACCAGTTGAAGAAAGAGGCGCGGCGGCTGCCCCTCGCCAACCCCGCGCCCGGCCACTCCGTCACCAGCCCGTTCGGCGTGCGCACGGACCCGATCCTTGGCACTGCAGCCCTGCATTCGGGCATGGATTTCCGCGCGCCGGTCGGCATGGCGGCCAAGGTCACGGCTGCGGGCGTAGTCACCAAAGCCGGCTGGAACGGCGGCTATGGCCGCATGGTCGAGGTCGACCACGGCAACGGCTTTGCCACCCGCTATGGGCATTTGAGCGAAATCGATGTGGCCGTCGGCCAGAAGCTCGCGGCCGGAGAGATCGTCGGCAAGACCGGCAGCAGCGGCCGCTCGACAGGTCCGCACCTGCACTACGAGGTCCGCCATAATGGCGAAGCCATCGACCCGCTGCGCTTCCTGACCGTCGGCAAGAAGGTCGAGCAGTATCTGTAGGTTGGCACCCTATTCTCACCTGAAACGTTCCCGTCCCGACTGATTCCTGCGACCCGGGCTTATCCCTGCGCCGGACGGACCACCCGTGGTGTGAATGCACTCACGACGCGTAACGCGCCCGCAACCACTCCCCTCTGAACTGCCCACCGCTCGCGGCAGAGCCTCATTGACTCTCATCTGGTTGTAGGATGATATGTATCACCCTATAGCCCTACCTCGTTTGACGGCCACTAATGACTATCCACGCCCTTTCGCCAGACATTCTCAGCGCTCTGCAAGGTGCTGTCGGAACGAATGGCGTCACCGTCGATGCCGCCGGCATGGCGAAATATCTCGGCGACTGGTCGGGCGATCATCATGGCGCAGCGCTTGCCGTGCTGAGGCCGGCTTCGGTGGCCGAGGTTCAGGCGGTGGTGCGGCTGTGCGCCTCGCTTGGGCTTGGCATCATCCCGCAAGGCGGTAATACCGGCCTGGTGGCCGGCGCGATCGACATCGACACCGCGAACTCCGTGGTCGTCAGCCTCGAGCGGCTGAACACCATCCGTCGGATCGACACCGACAATTTCGTGCTGCAGGCCGATGCCGGCTGCATCCTGCAAACCATCAAGGATGCAGCCGACGCGCAGGATTGCCTGTTCCCGCTGGCGCTCGGCGCGCAAGGCAGCTGCCAGATCGGCGGCAATGCGGCGAGCAACGCCGGCGGCATCAATGTGCTGCGCTATGGCATGGCGCGCGACCTCATGCTCGGCCTCGAAGTGGTGCTGCCGGACGGCGAGTTGTGGAACGGCTTTTCCGGCCTGCGCAAGAACAACACCGGCTATGATCTGAAGCAGCTTTTCATCGGCTCGGAAGGCACGCTCGGCATCATCACCGGCGTCGAACTGAAGCTGTTTCCCAAGCCGGTGCGGACCGAAACCGCCTATGTCGGCCTTGCCTCGTTCGAAGCCGCGATCGCGCTGTTCCGGCAGGCGCGCCGCACCTCGGCCGATCTGATGTCGGCCTTCGAGATCATCGGTTCCGAATGCATCGCGCTGGCGCGACTGATCGACGCCAAAACGGTGTCGCCGGTCGAGGCTCCCGTGCATGTCCTGATCGAACTGTCGGCCAGTGCGGCGATCGACCTGCGCACCCTTCTGGTCGATTTCCTCGCCGATGCGATGGAGAGCGGCCAGGTCATCGACGCCGTGCTTGCGGAAAGCAGCGCGCAGGCAAAATCCTTCTGGGCGATCCGCGAAGGACTGGTCGAGGGTCAGGCCAAGCGCGGCTATCATGTGCGCACCGATCTTTCGGTGCGGATTTCGGACATCCCTGGCCTCATCGATCGGGCGCGCCGCTTTGTTGCGAAGGAGCATCAAGGATGGCTGCCGCTGGCCTATGGCCATGCCGGCGATGGCAACATCCATTTCAACGTGCTGCCGCCTCAAGGGTTCGACGAGCACGAGGCCCGCACCCGAGGCACAGAGATCACCGCCGGGCTCTATTGGATTGCCAATTCGCTCGGCGGCTCGATCAGCGCCGAGCATGGCATCGGCCGCACCCGCCACCGCACCTTCATGGCAGGCCTGGCGCCTGCCCATCGCCGGCTCATCGGCACGTTGAAGAATGCCCTCGACCCGCAGGGCCTGATGAACCCCGGCTGCCTTCTGCCGGCAACGGAGACCGCTCCATGAAGCAAAGATTGGCCGCCATCGGCACTGTCGAAACGCTGCCGCACCGTGTCGCGACCTTCCTCGGCCGCGAGATTGAATCGGGCGATCTCAGCCCTGGCACGCGGCTGCCGACGGAACAGGAGCTGTCCGAAAAATTCGGCGTCAGCCGCAATGTGGTGCGCGAGGCGATCGCGCAGCTGCGGGCCGACGGCATGATTGAGGCGCGGCAGGGCATCGGCGCCTTCGTGCTGGCGCCGGAGCAGCGGGCCTCGATTCGCATCGACGGCGAAGCGCTCCGGGAAGGCCAGAATATGGAGCGGCTGTTCGAGCTGCGCTGCATCCTCGAAGCCGAGTCCGCCGCGCTTGCGGCCGTACGGCGCGACCAGGACCATCTCGACGCCATCAAGGCCGCACTCGACCGCATGAGCGGCGAGGAGCGCTGGGAGGAAGGCAGCATCGACGCCGATCTCCTGTTCCACCGCGAGATCGCGCGCGCCACCGGCAACAGCTACATCCACACCTTCATCTCCTTCGTCTGCGAGCAGATCCGCCGCTCGATCTATTACGCGCGGCAGACCAACCCGCTGCACGATCTGGTTGAGATCAATGTCGGCGAGCATGTGCGCATCTACGAGGCGCTGGTCGCCGGCGATGCCGCAGCCGCAGAGGCGGCGATGCGCGCCCACATCATCGGCGCGGCCGAGCGCGTCGGCGTCAAGCTGCCGGCGGCGCGGCGCAGCAGCAAGGGGATTTAGCCATGCCGCTCGGCACCGCTTACGCGATTTCAGATGTCTGCCTGCTGGTCGAGGACATCGGACGGACAGTCGACTTCTATGTCGACAAACTCGGCTTCCGGCTGCGCCGCCGCGCCGAAGGCTTTGCCGATTTCCATGGCGAGGGCGTGACGCTGGCGGCGTGGGAGATCGATCACATCAACGAGCATACCGGTGTGTCGAAGCTCAGATCGCCGCGCCATGCGCACAAGGTCTGCGTGGCGGTAAGGCTCGACAAGGCGGCCGACATCGACCGTCTGCATGGCGAGCTCAGCGCCAGGGGCGTGCCATTCTACGGGCCGCCGGAAAACTATGTCTGGAACGCGCGTTGCGCCTATTTCACCGACCCGGACGACACGCTCTGGGAATTATACGCCTGGCTCGACGGCGGCCCCGGCGACTACCACGACGAACAGCCGTAGACGACCCGCGCCGTCGGGAGCGGCGCGCAATGAACAGAGAAACTCTTGCAACAGGAGCGAACAATGAGTGGGAAATTCGATATGAACCGCCGCAGCTTTGTGAAATCCGGCATCGCCGCCGTGGCAGCTGCATCCACCGGCATGCAGCTGGTGCTGACGCCGGGCGCCAAGGCAGCCGGCAAGGTCGTCATCCAGTATGACTGGCTGATGTCGAACGGCCAGATCGGCGACATCGCCGCCGTCGCCAATGGTTACTTCAAAGATGCAGGCCTCGAGGTGGAGTTCAGCCCGGGCGGACCGAATTCCGCGACCGTGCCGCCGGTCGTCTCGGGCTCCGCCCAGCTTGGCCAGTTCTCCGAGACGCCGCAGCTCTACGCGGCACGCGCCAGTGGCGTTCCGGTGAAAATCATCGCCTGCGGTTTCCGCACCGGCCCCTATGCCTTCACCTCCAAGCCGGCCAAGCCGATCAGAAGCGCAGCCGACCTCAAGGGCAAGAAGATCGGCATCCAGCCGACGGCGCGTTTCGTCATCGACGAAATCCTGTCTAAGAACGGCATCGACCCGGCTGACGTTACCGTCGTCAACGTCGGCTTCGACAAGGCGCCGCTGGTGCGCGGCGACGTCGACGCCATTGGCGGCTGGATCACCAACACGCAGGCGTTGAGCGTCGTCGGCGACGACCGCATCGACCTTCTGGTGCGCGATCTCGGCCTGAATTCCTATGCCGATGTCTATTTCGCCACCGATGCGGCGATCGAGAAGGATGCGGACACGCTGGCAAAGTTCATCGGCGCCGTCGGCAAGGGCTGGGGCTGGGTGCACGCCAACCCCCAGGAAGCAGTGAAGAAAATGGTCGCCGCCTACCCCGAAATGGACCAAGGCTGGGAGGAAAAGACCGTCAATCTGATCCTAAAACTGTCCTTCGACGGCGCAACGGCCAAGGATGGTTGGGGCACGTTCGATCCGGCTTCGATCGAAGAGCAGCTGGCACTGCTCGACAAGGTCGGCCAGTACCCCAATGGCCGGCCCGCGGCGGCAGACGTCTACACCACGAAAATCCTCGAACTGTCGGCCGCCGACCGGCCCAAGCTCGACGCGCCCGCCGCCTGATGGCGAACGCGATCGAGGCAAACAGGCTCGATGTCGGCTATGGCGGCCGGCATCAGGCCGTCAAAGTGCTTGCGGGCCTCGACCTCACCGTCGCGGCCGGCTCGTTCCTGTCGATCCTTGGACCGTCGGGTTGCGGCAAGTCGACCTTGCTTCGGGTGGTGGCCGATCTGCTGGAGCCGCTCGGCGGTACGATCAGCGTGCTTGGCGATACGCCGCATGCGGTGCGCTCGCGCCGCGATGTCGGCTTTGTCTTCCAGGATTCGACGCTGCTGCCCTGGCGTACGGTGCGCGACAATGTGCGGCTGCCGCTCGGCGTCGGGCAAGGCAGCCTGACCCGCCAGATCGAAGACCGCTCGGAAGAATTGCTGGAACTGATGAGGCTTGGCGGATTTGGCGAGCGGCTGCCGCACCAGCTTTCCGGCGGCCAGCGGCAGCGCGTGGCGATCGCCCGCGCGCTGCTTGGACAGCCGAAGCTGCTGTTGATGGATGAGCCGTTCGGCGCCCTGGACGAAATCACCCGCGACCGCCTCAATGACGAGCTTCTGGCGCTGTGGCGGCGCACCGGCACGACCATCCTGTTCGTCACCCATTCGATTGCCGAAGCCGCCTATCTCGGCGAGCGCGTGATCGTGCTTGCCGCGAATCCCGGGCGTCTGGTCAAGGATCTGGACATGCGGCCGTTCAAGCAGGACGGCAACCGCTGCAAGCGCGAAGACCCGGCAATCGTGGCCGCGATGGCGCAGCTGCGTACCGCGCTGGAGCAGGCCTCATGAGACAGGCGCCCTTGCCGCCAATGCTGGCCATCGCGCTCCCCATTCTGGGCGCCGCCTCAATCGTGCTGACCTGGCAGTTCCTGCTGCCATGGCTCGGCGTGCCAGCCTATATCGTGCCGACGCCGACAGCCATTTTTGGCGTGTTCCAGAAAAGCTTCTCGCTGCTGCTCGGCAATCTCTGGCCGACCTTGATCGAGGCGCTGTCCGGTTTCGTCATCGGCAATCTCGCCGGCGTGCTCTTGGCGGTGCTGTTCGTGCACAACCGCGTGCTGCAGGCCGCCTATTTCCCGATCGTGCTGTTCTTCAACACCATCCCGATCCTGGCGCTGTCGCCGATCATAATGCTGATTTTCGGGCTGGGCATGACGCCGAAGATCGTCATTGCTGCCGTGATCTGTTTCTTCCCGACGCTGGTCAACATGATCCGCGGCCTGGATTCGGCAAGCAGCAACGAGCACGAGCTGTTCCGGGTGCTGTCGGCGACGCGCTGGGAGGTGTTCTGGAGCCTGCGCCTGCCGCGCGCGCTGCCGATGCTGTTTTCCTCGCTGCGCATCGCCTCCGCCACCGCCGTCATCGGCGCCATTGTCGGCGAATGGATCGGCTCCGACAAAGGGCTCGGCGCGCTGATCATCCAGGCGAGCTTCAACTACCAGTCGGACCGCCTCTACGCCGCGATCGTGCTGTCCTCGGGCCTGTCGATCGTGCTGTTTTGCCTCGTGGTGCTGATCGAGCGGCGGGCGATAAAATACTGAGAGCTGTCAGGCGGCATCGTCCGGCGATGTCGACAAGAACAGCGCCCCCACCGAGACCATGGTGGCGACGCCGGCTTTCAATGCGGCCTCATCGACGCGAAGCCTGGCGTGATGCAGCGGATAGACCGAACCCACCGGGTCGCGCCATCGCCGACCCCAAATGGCCGCTCAGGATTTGACATGAATGTCCCGCGGGAATTTCGTCAGCGTCTCGTTGCCGGTCTCGGTCACCAGGATGGTCTCGCTGACCTCGATGCCCCAGCCGTCCATCCACATGCCGAGAATGGAATGGACGACATTGCCTGATAGCAGCACCGTCTTGTCGCCGGGTCTCAGGCTAATCGTATGCTCGCCCCAATCCGGCGGATAGGCGACGCCGATGGAATAGCCGATGCGCGATTCCTTCTTCAGCCCGTAGCGCTGGATGACTTTGCGCCAGGCGGCTTCGACCGCCTCGGCAGTGGTGCCCGGCCGGACCGCATCGAGCACCGCATCCATGCCTTCGATGACAGCCTTTGCCGTATCAGCGACACGCGTCGGCGTCTTGCCGAGCTGCATCGTCCTGGCGAGGCCGGCGGCGTAGCGGCGGCAGACGCCGGCGAGTTCGAGCGCAATCGTCTCGTCCTTGCCGAAGCGGCGGTCGCTCCACATGATATGCGGCGCGGATGCGTTTTCGCCGCCGAGGATCGTCGGCGGCAGTGCCGTGATGTCGCCGGCAAAGTCCGGACTGCCGGCGATCTGCGCTGCCTGGATGGCGGCGATCGCATCGCATTCACGCACGCCCGGTGCGATGACTTCGAAGGCCCTTGCGACAGCCGCTTCTGCCAAGGTCGACGCCTTGCGCAGATAGGCGATTTCGGGCGCCGATTTGACCGCACGGATCCAGTTCACCAGCAGATCGGCATCCTGCCATTTCGTATTGGGCAAGCCGGTGACGAGCCGCGCATGGGCCTTCGGGGAGAAATAGTAGGCTTCGAGTTCGATGCCGATATGTCTGCCACCCCAGCCCTTGGCGACGATCCAGGTGGCGATCCAGTCCATCGGATGACGGTCGGCGCGCTGGACATGGTCTTCCGGGAAGCCGACGACGTTCTCCGGCTTCATCCAGGCGGTCAGCAGACCGCCGGCCGCATCCATGGCGCGACCGATCCAGACCGGCTCGGCCTCCTGCTCAATCGGAACCAGCACCACCTGCGGCGTGTAGAACGACCAGCCGTCATAGCCGGTGATGTAATGCTGGTTGGCGACGTCATTGACGACAAGCAGTTCGAGCCCACGCTTGCCCATCTCGGCGCGAATTTTTTTGAGCCGCTGCTGGTACTCGTCGCGCGCAAAAGGCAGTTCGATCATCGTTTTTCCCTGCTGAACCATCGGCCGGGCGAGCGCCGCGCCCGCCTGATGTCTTGCACCATTGCGGTGGTTTCAGCCCGACCGCAATCGGCCAGCGCAGCGCATGGGACCGGTCCTGCACCGCGGACCGGAACTGACACAAATTATTTTTGAATTCCATTTGACTGAATAAATTGCCTATGCAAGTCTCGCCTCTCCCAAGGAGAGGGAAATGGCACTGCGAGGGACCAATCAGGAGTTCGGGCGGCCTTACAATCGGCGCATCGTGCTGGAGTCCATCCGTCTTCACGGGCCAATTGCCCGCGGCGACATTGCCAGCCGCGTCGGCCTCACCGTCCAGACCGTGTCGACCATCGTTCGCGAGTTGGAAGAACACGGCTATCTGCTCTCGCTGCGCGAAGAGCCACGCGGTCGCGGGCTACCGCCGGCGACGCTCAGGATCAATCCGGAAGGCGGCTATGCCGTCGGCGTCCACCTCACCCCGATGGGCATCGACGCAGCGCTGATTAATCTCAGCGGCGATGTCATCGAGAGCACGCATCGCGAGGCGCCGCACGCAACGCCCGACCATGCCTTCGAGCTGATCGGCGCCATGGTGCCGGAATTGACCGCGTTGCGGCCCGGCGGCCGCGTGCTCGGAATCGGAATGGCGCTGCCTGGACCTTTCGGCGTGGAATCGATGAGCTTCGTCGGCCCGACGACCATGGCCGGCTGGAAGGATGTGGCGCTGCCGGAACGGCTCACGGCCTCGACCGGGCTGCCGGCCTTCTTCGAAACCGACATGGCGGCGGCCGCCATGGGCGAACGCCTCTATGGTCTCGGCGCCGGCTTTTCCGAATATTACTACCTCTATTTCGGCGTCGGTCTGGGGGGCGCCATCGTCCATGACGGTGCGGTGATGCGTGGCGCCTGGGGCAATGCCGGCGAGATCGGCCACATCCCCGCTATTCCCGGCGGCGAACTCTGTCCCTGTGGCAACCATGGCTGCCTCGAACGCTACCTCTCGCTCGAGGCGCTGCGCCGGCGCAACATCGGCGAAGCCGCCTGGGTGGCCGAAGTCGCGCCGATCTTCCGCCACGCCATCGTCACCATCGAGAACCTGTTCGACCCGGAGACCGTGATCCTCGGCGGGCTCGCTCCCACCGACCTCCTGGAAAAACTGGTCAGCGCGGCGGCACAGCTTCCCAATTCGATCTCGGCGCGACGCGACCGCAGGACACCGCGCGTCATGGTCGCAACCGGCGGCCAGCATTCGGTGCTGCGCGGTGCCGCCGCATTGGCGGTGTCCGGTGTGCTCTCGCCGCGTTTCGGCCAGATGTTCATCGCCGAGCGCGAACGCCGGTCCGACCTCATGCAGAGCAAAGGAGTGGCGGCATGACCGAACCGCTGCTGGTACTCGAAAACGTCACCAAGAATTACGGCGCCATCCAGGCGCTGAGGGGCATCAGCTTCTCGATCGGCAAGGGCGAGGTCGTGGCGCTGCTCGGCGACAATGGCGCGGGCAAGTCGACGCTGGTCAAGATCATCGCCGGCGGCCTCGAGCCGAGCTCCGGCCGCATGCTGTTCGAGGGCAAGGAATTCCTGGCGAAATCGCCGGCCGAGGCCAAGGCTGCCGGCATCGAGACCGTCTACCAGGACCTGTCGCTCTGCACCAATGTCGACGTCGTCGCCAATTTCTTCATGGGCCGCGAGATCACCCGCAAGGTTCTCGGCATTCCGATCCTCGACGAGCGTGCCATGGAAGCCGTGGTCGGCAAGGCGCTGGCAAGTGCCGGCACCCGCATTCCGTCGCTGCGCACCAATGTCGAGCACCTCTCGGGCGGACAGCGCCAGGCCATCGAGCTCAACCGCTTTGTGCATTGGGGCGGCAAGCTCGTGCTGCTCGACGAGCCGTTCGCGGCACTCGGCGTCGAGCAGACCAGGCGCGGCCTCGACATGATCCGCCAGGTGGCCAAACAGGGCATCGGCGTCGTCATCATCACCCACATCATGCAACAGGCCTTCCAGGTCGCCGACCGGATCGTGGTGATCCGGCAGGGCGTCGTGGCCGGCGATGTCGCACGCAACAAAACAAGTCCCGATGCGGTGATCAACATGATCACCGGTGAGACGCTTGCCGGTGCCGGACCGGCAGGTTGAGGGACAAAAGAGGGGTCCGGTATAAAAGAGGAGCGAACGACATGAAGCGAATACTTGTTCTTGTCCTCGGTATCCTGGCACTGGCCTATGCCTCGCTCGCGCCGGCATGGGCCCAGACCAAGGGCACCGTCTACTATTTGGTTCCGACCTTGCTCGATGAATTCCAGACCGGCTCGGTGAGCGCGCTGGAGCTGTTCCTCAAGCAGGTCGGCTACGAGCAGAAGACACTCAACGCCGACAACAAGACCGACGCGCAGCAATCGCAGATGAACGACGTCATTGCGCTGAAGCCTGCGGCGATCATCCTGGCCGCCGTCGATTTCAACGCGCTGAAACCGTCTATCGAGGCCGCTCGTGCCGCCGGCATCCCGGTGGTGGAGTTCGACCGCCAGATCACCTCGACCCCGTCCGATTTCACCTCGGTGGCGGGCACGGTCGAAATCGGCTACGTCGCCGCCGACCAGGCGCAAAAGCTTCTGACCGCCAAGAACGGCTCGGTGAAGGGCAAGATCCTGCAGGTGCTCGGCGATCCCGGCGACCCCTACACGCTCGACATCCAGAAGGGTTTCGAGGAGAAGATGAAGGCGTTCCCGGACGTCAAGATCATCTCGCTGCCGGCCATGCAATGGGAAGCCAGCAATGCCGGCACCATCGTTGCCGACCAGATGCTCGCCAACCCAGACATCGACCTGATCTTCAGCCATGCCGCGCACCTCTCGGTCGCCGCCGTCGCCTCGCTCGAGGCCGCCGGCAAGAAGCCGGGCGACGTCATGCTGATGAGCTCGAACGGCGCTCCGGTCGGCCTCGACCTGATCCGCAAGGGTTGGCTTAATGTCGAAGTCGAGCAGCCGCTTTACGCGCAGGCCGCTGCTGTCGCCATGTTCATGGACAAGATCGCCGGCAAGCAGGAAATCCAGCCCGGCGAGTATGACGTGCTTGGCTTGAAGTCGACCGTGACCAAGGAAGCCTGGGGCCCCAACATCAAGATCCCGGGAGCCGCGATCACCAAGGAAAACGTCGACAATCCGGCCTTCTGGGGCAACCAGAAGCCGCCGACGGACACCATCAAGTCGGTCGAATAGTCATCTGCCAAGCGCTCCGGGCCATTGCGGCCCGGAGCCTGCCCTTTCACAACGCCGCGTCCCAGGGACGCCGTGGCGAATTTGAATCCGCGCCTGAACCCAACGAAATCGACCTGATTTCGCGGGAGGCGCCAACCGGATCAGCCCATGAACCCGCGCACCCGCAAAGCCCTGGAGTTCGTCCTCGACAACCTCGTCTGGTTCATGCTGGTCTTTGTGTTGATCGTCTTTTCCATCTTCGTCCCGAACTATTTCCAGCTCGGTATCTTCGCCAACATCATCGAGGCCTCGAGCGTGCTCGGCGTGATGTCGATTGGCCTGTCGCTGGTCATCATTGCCGGCCATATGGACCTGTCGGTGGAATCGGTGGCCGCACTCAGCGCCATGACAGTCGGCATCCTGTTCTGCTCATCGGGCATCGGCATGGGCATTCAGCTCAATCCACAATGGTTGATGGTTCCGGTTTCGCTGCTGATCGCTCTGGCCGTCGGCGGCATCATCGGTGCCTTCAACGGCTATCTCGTGGTCAAGGTGAAGATGAGCGCCTTCATCATCACGCTGGCGTCCTACATCTGGGTGCGCGGCCTGGTGCTGGTGATCTCCGGCGGCCGCTCCGCGCAGGATCTGGCGCCGGCCATCCGCTGGTTCGGCATCCAGCGCCTCGCCGGTCTGCCGCTGACCGCCTGGATCGCCGTCGCCTGTTTCGTCCTGTTCTCGCTGATCATGGCCAAGACGCCGTTCGGCCGGCACCTGATCATGATCGGCGGCAATGAAACCGCGACTTTCCGTGCCGGCATCCGCGTCAACCGCAATTTGATCATCGCCTTTGTGCTTGCCGGCGCCATTGCCGGCCTCGCCGGCTGGCTGCTCGCCATCCGCACCTCCGGCGCTACCGCCAATCTTGGCGTCGGGCTGCTGTTCAACGCCTTTGCCGCCGTCGTCATTGGCGGCGTCAGCCTGAAAGGCGGCGTCGGCACTCTGCCCGGCGTCTATGCCGGCGTGCTCCTGCTCTCCTCCATCAACACCGCGATCAATCTGATGGGCCTGCCGGCCAATTTCACCCAGGTGATCCACGGCCTTCTGGTGCTGGCCGCCGTGCTGCTAGACGCCTTCAAGCAAACCATTCGCCAAAGACTCGCATGAGAGGACGACTCGTATGACCGGACGGCTGCAAGACAAGGTCGCGCTGATCGTCGGGAGCGCACGCGGCATCGGCAAGGGCATTGCGCAGCGCTTTGCCGAAGAAGGTGCAAGGCTGGTGCTGGCCGACAGCGAAACCGAGGCCGGACAAGCGACCGCGGATGAGCTTGGCGCTGCCTTCATCCGCACCGACATCTCGCTAATGACGGACGCCGAGGCCGCGGTGGCGCTGGCGCTGAGCCGCCACGGCCGCCTCGACATCGTCGTGCAGAATGCCGGCATCTATCCCTGGCAACTGATCGAGAACACCAGCCCGGACGACTGGGACCGGGTGATGGCGGTCAATTTGCGCGGCACCTTCAACGCCACGCTGGCGGCGCTCGCGCCGATGAAGGCACAGGGTTACGGGCGCATGCTCTACACCTCGTCGATCACCGGCCCGCATGTCACCAGCCCCGGCCACGGCCATTACAGCGCCAGCAAGGCCGGCATCAACGGCTTCATCCGCTCGGCGGCGCTGGAATTTTCCGGCTACGGCATTACCGTCAACGGCGTCGAACCCGGCAACATCCTGACCGAGGCGATCGAACTGCATCGCGGCGCCGCCTACATCAAGAACATGGAAGATTCGATCCCGCTGGGACGTCTCGGCAGCCCGCGCGATGTGGCCAACGCCTTCCTGTTCCTGGCCTCCGACGACGCCAGCTACATCACCGGCACCACCATTGTCGTCGACGGCGGCCAGCTGCTGCCCGAAGGCAAGGATTTCCGGCTGCTGCCACCTTGAGCCTGCGGTCAGCGCCGATCAGCCGGATTTCTTGTATAGCAGGAGTTCGGGCCGGTACTCGAAATGCATGGTGTCGTAGTGATACCAGCGCCCGCCCCAGATGAAGCCGTTTTTCTCAAACAATTCCGCGATTTCCAGCGGGATCCGGTTCTTGAATGGTATGTGTGCCTTCGGGTTGGTCTTGTTTCTGTTGTTGTACCAATAGTCGGAGAAACCGACATTGATATCGAAGGCCGCTCCAAAAGAGTGGACGCTCAACCGGTCCGTGCCGGCGATGGGTCGCCAGACAAAGCCGCCGCCGGGCTTGAGCCCGTAACGGCTCAACTCCGCGGGCATCGCCTCCAGGGCATGGGAGACTTTGCCCAGCCGGTCGTTGATGCCGAAAACCTTGGTGACCTGCACGGTTTTCTTGCCGAGTTTCGGCAGCCATTTGACGTTGGCGATGTGATTGCCTACTTCCGCGGCACTTGCCCCGTAAAGCTTCTCGAAGAAGGCTTCGTTGCGGATACGGCCGGGATCGAAATCCTCCGCCGGGATCAAAGCGCCTTCCGCTGCCGTCGGGTAGACGTAGCGAAACATGTCTTCGATGTCTGGGCTTTCCAACAGCGCTTCGGCGTCGCGTAGCTTGCCGTCGTCCCACACCATGGTGGTGCCGTCGCTCCAGGTCAGGACATTGCCCTTGATGGTGAAAAGCCCGGGATAGGCCTTGAGCAGGGCCGCCTTGGCGGCAGCCTGGTCGACGCCGTCGCCCGCGGTCCCTGCACAGGCGAAGCTGCCAGCACCGCCCAGTGCCGCCAAGACGATCACCAGCCGCAACAGCAGCCGCCCTGGATGATTGATCATTGTCGTCCCCCCCGGAAGACCCCATCGCAATATTGCCGTCGAAGACTCCTACCAAATCGGGATCGATAGCGGCAGTTCACCGTTCAAGACGAGGATTTCAAGCCCTTACCGCCGCGATCCCCGCCTTGCGATGGCTTTCATTCATCGTGCATTTAGCCAGGCTGCTATAGGATAGCTCGCGTGAATCATAAGGGAGACAAATCGTGTCAAAAACCTCCAACGCCCTGGTCCGGACGGCGCTCACATTCATCTGCCTGGTTGGCCTGGCCTCGGCCGCTTGCGTTCTTTTCCCCGCCGCGGCGTCAGCTCAACGCATGCAGCGATGCGCTGATGAAGGCGGCATCTGCCGCCTGCCCTATCCAGCCGAAGTGGTCTATGGCGCGCGCGGACAGACCACCTCGCGCTTTTTCGATCGTCCTGCCGTGCCCTGCTCAAACCGTGTCTTTGGCGATCCCGCGCCCGGCCGTGACAAGGCTTGCTATATCGTGAGGCGCGGCGGCGGTAACGATTATGGCGACAATGACGACAACTACGGCGATGACAATTACGGCGATGACGACTACGGCCAGGGTCGCGGCAGATGGGTGGCCTGCGCCAGGGAGAATCAGTACTGCGATTTCCGTGGACGCAAAATGGTGAGGTACGGCGCGCGCGGCCGGTTCACACAAGGCGTTTTCCGGAATGGCGTGCGTTGCAACAACGACTCATTCGACGAGGATCCCGCTCCTCGTGCCAAGAAGACCTGCTTCGTCAGGCAGTAACCTAGTGCCGGTATGAAAGTCGGGTGCGGCCGGTCATGGCCGCGCCCGGCATTCGGGATTTGGTGGGCCGGGATCTTGGTGGGCGATGACGGGCTCGAACCGCCGACATCTTCGGTGTAAACGAAGCGCTCTACCAACTGAGCTAATCGCCCGCTCTGGCCGGACCTTTAAGCGGTCGGAACCGGCTTCGCAAGGCCAAATGATCAGGGACGAGCTTAGCCGCATAGCGGTTTTCGGGGCCAAATTGCCGCCGGTCAAAAAACCTTCTCCTGTTTGCGTTTATGCTGCGCAGCTACGCTTGACACCCGGTGGCGAACCCCTTATCCACCGCCCCAACGACGAACACGGCTGACACGTGCTCGTCAATGCGCGGGTGTAGCTCAGTTGGTTAGAGTGCCGGCCTGTCACGCCGGAGGTCGCGGGTTCGAGCCCCGTCACTCGCGCCATTTCTCTTCAAGGGTCACGATCCTTGGTGTCGGAGAAATGTCGACGTTGATGTCAAAAATGTCTCCTTGAATGCGTTCAGATCGATCCCTTGGAGCGATCAATGCTGCGCCGGTGTAGCTCAGCCGGCTAGAGTGCAGGCTTGTCACGCCGGAGGTCGCGGGCTCGGGCCCCGCTCGCACCATTTCCCTCGATGCCCTCTGATTCCCGCCTGTAGATCAGGCGGACGACGAGGCCGAGGTATCCAAGCTGAAGAATAACCATTGCAAGAACAGCCCAGCCGAGCGCCTTCCAGATGGATCCAGTTGCCATTTCGGCCCAGATCGCAACGATGAACGACGTTGCGAACATGCCCACCAGAAACTGCGGAAAATACATGATGGCCCAGCACCCAATGTTTCGGCTATTCGGGCGGCAGCTAAGAGCCCGCCGCTTCATTTTTAGAAGCGACGGGCCCCAATCGCCCCCCGGCTTGCCAAGAGCGACAGATGCCCCCGGCATTGCTGACAGTGCAATTGCGGTGCCAGATGCGGCGGCCCATTACGGGACACCTATGCCAATGGCGCAAGACCGGATTGCCGATTAACATTATCTGTGGCTAATATGCCACCCTGGTCGGGAAGGGACCAAGGTGGCGAGGTTTTTGAAAGGCTTGTTGGCAGCGACGCTGGTGGCGTCGGCAGGCTGATGCTGGTCCAACGACACCAACAAGCAGATCTTCGAAGACGCATTGAGGACGATCAGCGCCCAGATGTATTCCGGCATCCTGAGCCAGGAATGCATGCACGGACGGCGCTACCCGCAAAGCCGCATCGAGAACGGTTTCAAAAGGCACTTCGAGGAAATGAGGCTGCGGTTGATCGCGGGTGTGTACACGATCGTGCCCAATGTGACAGAGAGCAACTCACAGTGGACTCATTCGGAAATGGCTTTTGACGCCAAATGGCGGCTTGGCATCCCGCGCCAATTCGGTTGCCTTCGTGCATATTGGCTCGACAACGATCCAGACTGGTAAGGTTCCATATGGGACGTGGTCGAGATCAAACCTTCGCCAGCAGCGCCTCGACCTCTTGCAGCGTCGGCATGGATGGCGCCGTGCCTGGCCGCGTCACCGAAATGCCGGCGACGGCGCAGGCGAAGCGCACGGCTTGCAGCGGCTCCACGACCTTGGCAAGTGCGGCGGCCAGGCCGCCATTGAAGGCATCGCCCGCACCGGTGGTTTCGACCACGGGGCCGGCACTGACCACGGGAACATGATCGGACCGATCCGCCGTGTGCAGAAGCGCACCTTTTTCGCCAAGCGTGATGATGACCGAACCGACACCTTTCCCGAGCAGGCTGTCGGCGGCGCGGCGGGCGTCGTCGATGGAGGTAACCTTGATACCGGTCAGTTCCTCGGCCTCGGTCTCGTTGGGGGTGACATAGTCGCAAAGCGCGTAGATGCGATCCGGCAGTTTTGCCGCCGGCGCCGGATTGAGGATGGTGGTCACCCCTGCCCCGCGCGCGATCTCGAGGGCGCGTAGCGCCGCATCGATCGGCTGCTCGAGCTGGGTGACGAAGACGCCGGCCGAACCGATCAGGCCGGCATTGGCCTCGATGTCTTCAGGAGAGATCAGCATCGCTGCACCCGGGCTGACGATGATGGCGTTGTTGCCGGTGGTTTCCTCGATGAAGATATAGGCGGCACCCGTATAGCTCTCGGGCGTATCGATGACGGCTGATTTCACGCCGGCATCTTTCCAGGTCGCCTTGGCCATATCGGCAAAAGCATCCACGCCGAGCCGGGTCAGGAAGGTGACGTCGGCGCCAAGCTTGCCCGCCGCCACCGCCTGGTTCGAGCCCTTGCCGCCCGGCCCCAGCTTGAAGGAATTGCCAAGGATGGTCTCGCCCATGCGCGGCTGCCGATCGGCACGATAGGCGGTGTCGGCGACAAAGACGCCCAATATGACGACAGGCTTGCCGGATGCCATTGTGCTACTCCGCATCCGGCGGCACCACGCCCTTGCGGAAGGCAAAGCAGCCGTAGAAGCGAAGCTCGCCGGACTGGATGACGCAATAGGCCTTCTTGGCGCGCTCGTAGAAGGCGTAACGCTCAACCGAGATCATCGGCCAGGCTTTGCCCTCGGCCTTATCAATCTGTTTTTGCACCTCTTTTTGCACCGGCGGAATTTCGGCCGGCTTGCCGACGATCTCCATGCGGGCGGCAGCGTCGTCGACGAACGTGTCCAGCGGATAGAGCGACAGCACCGCCTTGACCACATCGGCCGCCGGCGCGTCGATGCGCAGGAGCTTGCCGAGCACGGTCTGCTTTGCCACCGAATCGGCCGGGAAATTGGTATCACAGATGATCAGGTCGTCGCCGTGTCCCATCGCCCGCAGCGCCTGAAGCACATCGGCGTTGAGCAATGGGTTGATCCCTTTGAGCATGGCAGTCCTCGTCAATAGGCTTGTTGAGCGAAAAGGCGGTTGGAGAATCAGAGCCGGTTGCCGGTCTCGGCGTCGAAGAGATGAACCTGGTCGAGCCGCGGCTTCAGATGCAGCGTGTCACCCGGCTTGAAGTCGTGGCGTTCGCGAAACAGCGCCACCATCTCGCCGTCGCCGAAGCGCAGGAAGACCAGCGTTTCGGAGCCGGTCGGCTCGACCACCGAGATTTTCGCCGGCACGCCGTCGGCGTGGATTTCCAGGTGCTCGGGCCGCACGCCGTAGACCACCGCCTGGCCCTCCCTGGCGGCGCTTCCGGCAGCGATCGGGAACAGCGTGCCCGCTATCTCGACCTTGTCGCCCTTCCTCACCACGCCCTTGAGCAGGTTCATCGACGGCGAGCCGATGAAGCCGGCGACAAACAGGTTGGCCGGCCGGTCGAACAGTTCCAGCGGCGCGCCGACCTGCTCGATACGGCCATCGCGCATGACCACGATCTTGTCGGCCATGGTCATGGCCTCGATCTGGTCATGGGTGACATAGATGGTGGTGGTCTTCAGCCGCTGGTGCAGTTCCTTGATCTCGGTGCGCATCTGCACGCGCAATTTGGCATCGAGATTGGACAGTGGCTCATCAAACAGGAACACTTGCGGATTGCGCACAATGGCGCGGCCCATGGCGACGCGCTGGCGCTGGCCGCCGGAGAGCTGGCGCGGATAGCGCTTGAGGTAGGGATTGAGGTCGAGGATGTCGGCGGCGCGCTTGACCCGCTCGGCGACCACGGCCGGGTCGGTGCCGCGCAGCTTCAGCGCGAAGGCCATGTTCTGCTCCACCGTCTTGTGCGGATAGAGCGCATAGTTCTGGAACACCATGGCGATGTCGCGTTTGGCCGGCGGCAGATTGTTGACGATGCGCTCACCGATGGCGATCGTGCCGCCCGAAACGGTTTCCAGACCGGCCACCATTCTGAGCAGCGTGGACTTGCCGCAGCCCGACGGGCCGACCAGCACCACGAACTGGCCATCGGCGATTTCGACGCTGACATCGTGCAGGACCTTGACGGTTCCGAACGCCTTGGCCACATTGGTGATCGCGACTTGAGCCATCGTCCCCCCTTTTCTCGCGGTGAAGCTAGCCATTGCCAACGGCAAGGGCAAGTCAGTATCTTATAGATAAAAAGCCATTCGTGTTGACAAGGTAATCGATTACGCGAATAGTGGCGAGTGCCAATCCGACAGTCGGATTTTTTCCCGAAAATCGGAGCTCCAGGCGACGCAGGGTGGGGTCCCACGTCCCCGTATGATAAAGGAGAACTGCCGACATTTCGGCGTCCTAGTGATTGGCATTTCAATTCACGACTGTGTTCTGGGAGGAATAGATGAGAGTCGGTCTGTACGAAAAACTCGTCCGCGCGGGTGCGACCCGGCGTGACATACTCAAAGGCGCGGCCTCGATGGCCGCACTCTCGGCGGCATCCGGCACCGGACTTGGCGCATTGACGCGCCCGGCCTTCGCCGCCGATGATCTGCGCGCGCAGATTCTGCAGGTCCCAGGCGTCGGCAAGGGTCAGCCGACAGACGCCGACTTCCAGAAGGTCGGCGAGATGTGCCTTGGCGCCACCAAGGCCAGTGTCAAGCAAGGCGAGTTCGCCGGCGTCGAACTCACCTTCATGGGTCTCAACAACCAGAACCTGCACAATGTGCTGTACCGCGGCTTCCTGAAGGCGTGGGAGGACTATACCGGAGCCAAGTTCACCTGGATCGATCTGGCACAGGCCGATTACGGCGCCCGTCTGCAACAGTCGATCGCCACCGGTACCGTCGACTTCGACGTTATCGAAATGGGTGCGCCGTTCGAAGGTGACGTTTGCGGCAAGGGGCTGGCCTCCGAGATGCCGGACTGGGTCAAGAAGCAAATCGAAATGGACGACCTAGTCAACTATCTCAAGCCGCCTGTCGGCACCTGGGACGGCAAGCAGTATCGGGTGACCGTCGACGGCGACGCGCACAACTTCAACTATCGCACCGATGTCTTCTCCGACAAGGGTCTTGCCGACGCCTGGAAAGCCGCCGGCAATGCAACGCCATGGGGCGTGCCGACCACCTGGCAGCAGGTGCAGGCCGTGACCAAATTCCTCAAGGGCCAGAAGTTCAACGGCCAGGACGTCTACGGTTATCTCGACGCGCCCAAGGCCTGGGGCGGTTTCGGCTTCTACTTCCTTGGCAGCCGCGCCACCGCTTATGCCAAGCATCCCGACGACAAGGCCTGGCTCTTCGACGCCGACACGATGAAGCCGCGCATCAACAATCCGGCCTGGGTGCGTGCCATCCAGGATGTGATCGACGCGCTGCCTTTCGAACCGGCCGACCAGATCAATGCCGATCCCAACACCACCGGCTTCAGCCAGTTCCTCGCTGGCACCGGCTCGATGATCCCGTGGTGGGGCGACATCGGCTCCAACGCCAAGACCAACGATTCCTCGGTCATCGGCGACACCGTCGGCTTCTCGATCCTGCCCGGCTCGGACGATGTCTATAATTCCAAGACCGGCAAATGGGACACGCTTGCGAGCGGCCCGAACTTTTCGCCGAACTGCGCCTATCTCGGCTGGGGCGTCTATGTGATGTCCCGCGTCGATAGCGACGAAAAGAAGAAGAAGGCGGCCTGGTCTGCCGCCGCCCATCTCGGCGGCAAGGACCTTTCGCTCTGGTGCGCGGCGTATCCGTCGGGCTTCCAGCCTTACCGCAACAGCCATTTCAACATTCCGGAATGGGTGGCGGCCGGCTACGACGAGGCGTTCATCACCTCGTACCTCAAGTCGGAGGCCGACAGCTACAACCATCCGAACGCAGCGATCGAGCCGCGCATCCCCGGCATCTTCCAGTATTACAGCGCCGCCGAGGATATTCTGGCCAACACCTTCGCCGGCAAGATGAAGGCGCAGGAAGGCGCCGACGCCATCGCCGCCGCCTGGGAGAAGCTGACCGACCAGCTTGGCCGCGAGAACCAGATCAAGCTCTACAAGGCCTCGCTTGGCGTGTAGGCTGATCGTATAGTGAACAAGGTCCGGCGGAAAAGCCGCCGGACCTGACCGGCCAGGCCGGTCGTAGGGACTTTCTTATGAATGGACGAGACGCGTGGCTGACCAGACCTTGCCCACCAATGCATGGCCGGCAAACGCCGTTCCATCCGATCTGATAGCTCCGGGCCGCAAGCGGCTCGGCCGGGCATTAATGGCCGTTGCGACGCTCGGTCTCTTGGCAAGCATCGCGGTCCAGATCCTGTACAAGACTGAAGTCGACGCCATTGGCTTCGAGACCTGGCGGCCGATCGTGTACGCCTACATGCTTTGGGGCGTGGCAATCGGCATCGGTCAGGTGCTGACGCGCGGCGAAGATGGCCAGCGCGCGTTGTTCCTGCTGCCAGCGCTCTTGTTCACCATCGCCATGGTGATCTTTCCGACGCTGTTCGGCTTCTACATCGCGCTGACCGACTGGAACCTCAGTTCCATCACGGGCCGGAAATTCAATGGACTCGACAATTTCTGGCAGATGCTGGCCGACCCGTACTACCGCAACGCGCTGTTCAACATGGTGCTCTACGTCCTCGCCGTGCTGGTCGAATATGCCATCGCCTTTGGCCTGGCGCTGCTGCTCAACGCGCAGATCCGGGCACGCAAATTCTTCCGCGTCGTCTTCCTGATGCCGTTGATGCTGTCGCCGGTCGCGGTGTCGTGGATGGTCGGCAAATCGATAATGGAATACCGGTTCGGGCCGGCAGCGACACTGGCGCGCTATCTCGGCTGGGAAAACCCGGCCTTCTTCTCCAACCCGATCACCGCCCGCATCTCGATCATGGTGCTCGATGCCTGGACCTTCATCCCGTTCATGATGATCATGCTGCTCGCCGGCCTGCAGGCAATGTCGCGCGAGGTGCTTGAGGCGGCGCGTGTCGATGGCGCCACGACCTGGCAGACCTTCTGGCAGGTCACCTTCCCGCTGATGCTGCCGGTCTCGGTGACGGCGGTGATCCTGCGCATCATCTTCAAGCTCAAGCTTGCCGACATCATCATCACCGTCACCTCGGGCGGCCCCGGCGGCGCCACGGATTCAGTGTCGAGCTTCATCTACCGCGAATACCGCGATCGTTCGAATGTCGGCTACGGCACCATGCTGGCGATGGCCTATCTCGTCATCATCGTCGTGTTCGTGACCTGGCTGTTGAAATTCGCCAACCGCTTCGTGCGCAATGTGAACTGACGGGGGAGCATGAGCGTCCAGACCACCGATTATGTCGCTTCGGAAATCCGCTCGCCGGTGGGCTTTTTGGCCAATCGTGTGTTCATCTATGGCGCGCTGGCGTTCTGGGCCTTCATCTGCCTGTTCCCGATCTACTGGACGATCTCGACCTCGTTCAAGACCGCCGTCGACGTCACCCAGGGCCATCTGATCCCGTTCGTCGACTTCCAGCCGGACTGGAAGGGCTGGCGCTCGCTCGGCCTGTCGCCGGACTCGATCTTCCGGACCTCGACGGTGCGCGACGAATTCCTCAAGCGCTTCATGAACTCGGTCATCACCTCCGTCGGCGCATCGAGCCTGGCCATCATCATCGGCAGCCTCGCCGCCTACGGGCTGACCCGCTATCGCTATCAGTTCGCCTGGTTCAAGAACGAGGACATCTCCTTCTTCTTCCTGTCGCAGCTGATCCTGCCGCCGGTGGTGCTGGCCCTGCCCTTCCTGGTGCTCTACCGCGAGGTCGGCCTGCTCGACACACGCATTGGGCTGATCCTGCTCTACACGCTGATGGTGCTGCCGATCGTCATCTGGATCATGCGCGACCAATTCAACTCGATTCCCGTCGAGCTCGAGGAGGCAGCGCTGGTCGACGGCCTGTCGATCTGGGGCGCCTTTTTCCGCATCGTCATGCCGATCGCGCTGCCGGGCATGGTCGCCGCCTTCATCCTGGCGATGGTGCTGTGCTGGAACGAGTATTTCTTCGCCGCGCTTTTGACCTCGACCGACGCCAAGACAATCCCGGTCATGGTCGCGAGCCAGACCGGCTCGCAAGGCATCAACTGGTGGTCTATGGCGGCACTCGCCACCGCCGCCATTGCGCCACTCGCGGTGATCGGGATTGCCTTGGAGCGCTATCTCATCATGGGCATGACGGCGGGCGCGGTAAAATAGGATCCAATACAGGGCAGCGCGGCAAGGCCGCTTATGTCCCCATGAGCACCGACTTTATCCGGTCGCGGAACATTTCCGCGGTCTTGGCGGTGTCGAAGTCCCGTGTCTCAAACCGTTCGCCCTTCACCGTCGTCAGGACGACCGTGTAAGTCGGACCTCCACTGTCCCAGTCGATTGTCCTCAGGCTGAAATCGGCTATGTCTCCCGGCAGCACATGATGCCTGCGCAGAAAGATCGGGTTGCGCAGCACGATGTCGATGCGCCCGCGGCGGACGATCCAGCGCACCGCCGGGCTGAAGATGGCTGCATAGACAAACGGGATGCCGACGGCATAGGCGCCGAGAATGATGAACAGAAAGAACGGGCTGGCGACGCTCAACGGCCAGACGCCGCGATAGAGCTCCCATGTCGGCATGATAAGGCAGAACAGGCCGGCAAGCCCGAAAAACAGGCGCTTGGCGACATGCATCGGAATGTCGTGCCGCAACCGCCCGTCCCTGCTGATCTCGTCCATGCCACGCCTCCAAGCCGACGATGGCGGCGGAAGGTGAAAAAGCCGTAACGACGCGAGCCTGAACGCGCGGCTGCGGTCAGGGTTTCAAAATGGCGCGCAGATGATCGAGGATCATGGCGACACCTTTTTGCCCGAGTTCGGCGGACGCCTCCGGCGCGCTTGCCGTGTACCAGCTTGTGTTGTCTGCGAAATGTCCGGCATCCACCGTTTCCGGGCACAACGCCAACATCAGGGAGGTCTCGCCTATGCCGGCATGGTCGAACGGGTACTTGCCGTTCATGGCCGCCGACATCAGCGGATGCACCTGCACCCAGTTGAAGAAATTCTCGCCGGCGGCGTGCCCGACATAATAGTCGGCCATCTCGTTCGAGCCCCACCAGCCCTCGCCGCGCTGCTTCTCCAGGAAGCGGAAGATCGCCTGGCGGCCGGCAGTCTTGAAGGCGAGATCGGTCGGCATCCCGGCCACAAAGTTCTCGGTCTGGTGGTGGATGATGGCGTGGATGTTGCGGAAGCCGACGCGCAGCAGGCTGTAGAACAGCTCCTCGCCAAACGGCGCCAGCTGATTGCCGCCGACCTGCACCGAACCGCTGCCTTCGGGTGCTGCCACCGCATAGCTCGCCGCGCCATAGTAGAAAGCCGGCAGGATGACGATTTCGCCCTCCTTCTCGTAGAGCTCCAGCGTCTTGATGACGGCCAGCGTGTCCATGCCGACGGCCATGTGCTCGCCGTGATATTCGAGCACGCCGAGCGGCAGGACGACCGGCCAGTTCTCGGCGATTGCCTTGCGGATCTGGTGCGGGAGCATCAATTCGTAGCGCATCGGACCTACTCCATGTTGGTGTGGCGGGCGCGCATGGCCACCGACGACTGGCCGGTCAGCTCCTTGAGCTTCAGCACCATCACCTCGAACAGCAGGAACAGCGCGCCTTCGAAGACCGAGCCCATCGGCAATACCGACGTCCTTTGCGGTCCCTGGTCGCGCGCCATGGTCTGCGCAGGGATAAGCAAGGTGAAGTCGGCAAGTGCGGTCGCACTGCCCGCAACCTCGGCGGTGAGCAGCAGCACTGTCGCGCCGGCCTGGCGGGCGACCTGCATCAAGGTGAGCACCGTCGTGGTCTCGCCCGGGCCGGAACTGACCAGGAAGACGTCGCCCGGGCCAACAGGCGGCGTGTTCATGTCGCCGACCACCGACACGTCGAGCCCGAGGTGATAGAGCCGCATGGCGAGGCCCTTGAGTTGCAAGGCTTCGCGGCCGCAGCCATAGACGACGATCTTTTGCGCGCGGGCAAGCATTTGGCAGGCGGTGTCGATGCCGGTTTCGTCGACGAGCGCCAGCACGACGCCCAGCTCTTTCAGGGCGGTCGCAAACATATCCGAGCCGGCATCCATCATCGGGGCCTCATCTGTCTGCCAGGGTTGTGGCCGGGGATTTCCGGTTGCGCAACTGCGGCGAAAGGCTTGTTTTTGTTCATGCTATCACCGCGAAAATGCGTGTCCAACGACGGCCGCGGCTTTTGCTGAGCAAGCGGCGTGATAGTGTCATGTCAGACAAATCAAACCCAGGAAATCTTAAGCGACATGAAGACACGGCATTTCGACCGCATCGGCAATGGCGGCCTCGACTTCACCGAGCTTGGCTTCGGCAGCGCGCCGCTCGGCAACCTCTATCGCGCCGTCCCCGACGAGGATGCCAATGCGACGCTGGAGGCCGCGTGGGCGACCGGCTGCCGCTACTACGACACGGCGCCGCTCTATGGCCTAGGCCTCGCGGAAACCCGGCTCAATGCCTTCCTGCGCGGCAAAAGCCGAGACGATTATGTACTGTCGAGCAAGGTCGGCCGCCTGCTGCGCGCCTGCCCGCCGGAGGAGCGAACCGGCATCGGCAAGTTCTTCGACACACCTACGCGCCGCGAGGTCTACGACTACAGCTATGACGGCGTCATGCGCTCGTTCGAGGCCTCGCTGGAGCGCCTGGGCGTCGACCGCATCGACATTCTCTTTGTTCATGACCTCGACATCTTCACCCATGGCAGCAAGCAAGTGTCAGACCAGCGTATCGAGGAGTTCATGGCCTCGGGCTACAACGGACTGCTGGCGCTGCGCGACCAAGGCGTGATCAAGGCCTTCGGCGGCGGCATCAACGAATGGGAGGTTTGCCAGATGCTGGCGGAGCGCGGCGATTTCGACCTGTTCCTGCTGGCCGGGCGCTACACGCTGCTGGAGCAGGAGGCGCTTGCCACCTTCCTGCCGCTCTGTGAGAAGCGCGGCATCGGCATTGTGCTCGGCGGCCCCTACAATTCCGGCATACTGGCGACCGGGCCGAAGCCAGGCGCCTATTACAATTACTCCGAGGCGCCACAGGACATCATGGATCGCGTCGGGCGCATCGAGGCGGTCTGCAAGCGCCATGGCGTGCAGTTGATCGAGGCGGCGCTGCAGTTCCCGCTCCTGCACCCCTCCGTGGTGTCGGTCATCCCGGGCGGTCAGCGGCCAGGCGAGGTGGAAAGCAACCGTGCGCTGCTCGATGCAAAGCTGCCGGCAGCGCTATGGGCGGATCTCAAGCAGGAAGGTCTGATGCGCGCCGATGCTCCGGTGGGCTGAAGGCTCGCCTCAGCGGGCTGGCGGCCTGCACGCCTCCCCTAATCGCAGGGCAAAAGAAAAGCCGGGCGAGCCCGGCTTTTCAACATTCTCTGAAAAGAAAAATGGTCTTAGTTGACCGCGTCCTTGAGGCCCTTGCCGGCCGAGAACTTCGGCACGGTACGCGCCGGAATCTTCACTTCCGCGCCAGTCTGTGGGTTGCGGCCAGTCGACGCCGCGCGCTTGGAGACGGTGAAATTTCCGAAGCCGACGAGCCGTACATCGCCGCCCTTCTTCAGTTCGCCAGTGATGACGGAGAACACCGCATCGACCGCCGACTGTGCGTCACCCTTCGAAATGCTCGCGGATTCAGCGACAGCGGAAACCAGTTCGTTCTTGTTCATAAAAATTCCCTTCCATGAGAAAAACCGGAACTCTTCGACTCATCCGGCAGGAAAGGGACTGTAGAAAGAAGCGTTCCCGCAACCAAGTCGAAAAGCGGGAAAAAAGTTCGAAAAAGCCCGGAAAAGCTGGGTTTTTCACATGAAAAAGCCGGGCGCAGGGCCCGGCTCTCTCTTTGTGCACTGCAACTTTAGCTAAAACTAATGTGCAAGCGACTTTCCAGCATCGTCAACGGTATCGGCCGCAGCCGGCGGATTGACCGGCTCGACCCACTCGATCGGCTCCGGCATACGCACCAGCGCATGCCTCAGAACCTCGCCAACGCGTGAGACCGGAATGATCTCCATGCCGTTCTTCACATTGTCCGGAATCTCCGCCAGATCCTTGGCGTTGTCTTCCGGGATCAGCACCTTCTTGATGCCGCCGCGCAGTGCGGCGAGCAGCTTTTCCTTGAGGCCGCCGATCGGCAAGATGCGGCCGCGAAGCGTTATCTCGCCGGTCATCGCCACATCAGCCCTGACCGGGATACCCGTCAGCACCGATATGATTGCCGTGGCCATGGCTGCACCCGCAGACGGGCCATCCTTCGGCGTAGCGCCTTCCGGCAAGTGGACGTGGATGTCGCGCTTGTCGAACAAAGGCGGCTCGATGCCGAAATCGATGGCCCGCGAGCGGACATAAGACGCCGCCGCCGAGATCGATTCCTTCATCACGTCGCGCAGATTGCCGGTCACCGTCATGCGGCCCTTGCCGGGCATCATGACGCCTTCGACCGTCAGCAGCTCGCCACCGACTTCCGTCCAGGCAAGACCGGTCACGACACCGACCTGATCGTCAGCCTCGACCTGACCGAAGCGGTAACGCTGAACACCCAGATAGTCGGCGAGGTTCGCCGCCGTGATACTCACCGTCTTCTTCTTCGTCTTCAGGATCTCGGTCACCGCCTTGCGCCCGAGCTTCATCAGCTCGCGCTCCAGGCTTCTGACGCCCGCTTCGCGGGTGTAGGTCTGGATGATGCCGCGGATCGCGTCCTCACTGACCGAAAATTCCTTCGGCTGCAGCGCGTGGTCGCGGACCACCTTGGGCATCAAATGCCGCTTGGCGATCTCGATCTTCTCGTCCTCGGTGTAGCCGGCGATACGGATGATCTCCATGCGGTCCATCAAGGGCGCAGGGATGTTCAGCGTGTTCGCCGTCGTCACGAACATCACGCTCGACAGGTCGTATTCGACCTCGAGGTAATGGTCCATGAACGTCGAGTTCTGCTCGGGATCGAGCACCTCGAGCAGAGCCGATGACGGATCGCCGCGGAAGTCCTGGCCCATCTTGTCGATTTCGTCGAGCAGGAAGAGCGGGTTGGACTTCTTGGCCTTCTTCATCGACTGGATGACCTTGCCGGGCATCGAACCGATATAGGTGCGGCGGTGACCACGGATCTCGGCCTCGTCACGCACGCCGCCCAGCGCCATGCGGATGAATTCGCGACCGGTCGCCTTGGCGATCGACTTGCCGAGCGAGGTCTTGCCGACGCCGGGAGGGCCGACGAGACACAGGATCGGCCCCTTCAGCTTCTTCTGGCGGCTTTGCACGGCGAGATACTCGACGATGCGGTCCTTGACCTTGTCGAGGCCGAAATGATCGGTGTCGAGCACGTTCTGCGCAAACGCCAGGTCCTGCTTGACCTTGGAGTTCTTGCCCCACGGGATCGACAGGATCCAGTCGAGATAGTTGCGCACGACGGTCGATTCAGCCGACATCGGCGACATCGTCCGCAGCTTCTTCAGTTCGGCTTCCGCCTTTTCGCGGGCTTCCTTGGAGAGCTTGGTCTTCTTGATGCGCGCCTCGATCTCGGCGGCCTCGTCGCGGCCGTCCTCGCCTTCGCCGAGCTCCTTCTGGATCGCCTTCATCTGCTCGTTGAGGTAGTATTCGCGCTGCGTCTTCTCCATCTGGCGCTTGACGCGCGAGCGGATGCGCTTCTCCACCTGCAGGACGGAGATTTCGGCTTCCATGAAGCCCATCGCCTTTTCCAGCCGCTCCTTGACGGAAAGCGTGGCCAGCATCTCCTGCTTTTCAGGGATCTTGATGGCGAGGTGCGAAGCAACCGTATCGGCGAGCTTGGAATAGTCGTCGATCTGGCTGGCAGCGCCCACCACTTCGGGCGAGATCTTCTTGTTCAGCTTGACGTAGTTTTCGAAGTCGGTGACGACCGAACGCGCGAGCGCCTCGACTTCAACCTCTTCCTCCTCCGGCTCGACCAGCGCGGCAGCGCGGGCTTCGTGGAAGTCCGGACGGTCGGTGAACGAGACGATTTTTGCGCGCGAAGCGCCTTCGACCAGTACCTTGACGGTGCCGTCGGGCAGCTTCAGCAATTGCAGCACATTGGCGAGCGTGCCGATGTCGAAGATGGCATCGGGCTCGGGATCGTCATCGGCGGCATTCATCTGGGTGGCAAGCAGGATCTGCTTTTCCTGACCCATAACCTCTTCCAGCGCCTTGATCGACTTTTCACGCCCGACAAAGAGCGGAACGATCATGTGCGGGAACACCACGATGTCGCGCAGTGGGAGGACTGCGAAGACGCCGTCGCTGGGAGCCTTGGATATTTTGGCCATTGTCCAACCTTTCATGTCGCGGCCGCTAATTTTAGCCAACCGCGAATCTCATATTAACGACCGTGGGTCGTTCCGCCTACCACCGTTTGTGACGGGAGTTTTACAGCACAGAATTCGGCACCACGGCCTTCCAGTGTTAGTTGGATGCACGAGGGGCAAAGATCAAGGGTTAACACGGTCCGTTCATCCACTCCGGCGCAAGGCTTGGTACCTCACCACAGCAAAACGGCGCCCAGGGGGCGCCGTTCCATAAAAAGGTTGGGCCAGATGCCATATCAGGCGCTGACATTGCCCTTCTTTTCCTTCTGCTCGGAATAGATATAGAGCGGCCGGGCGCTGCCGGTCACCACCTCTTCCGAAATCACCACTTCGCGCACGCCTTCCAGAGCGGGCAGTTCGAACATGGTGTCGAGCAGGATCGCTTCCATGATCGAGCGCAGGCCGCGGGCGCCGGTCTTGCGCTCGATGGCGCGCTTGGCGATCGCCGAAAGCGCATTCTCGTGGAAGGTCAGGTCGACACTCTCCATCTCGAACAGCCGCTGATATTGCTTGACCAGCGCGTTCTTCGGCTCGGTCAGGATCTGGATCAGCGCCGGTTCGTCGAGGTCTTCCAGCGTCGCCAGGACAGGCAGACGGCCGACAAACTCGGGAATGAGGCCGAATTTCAAGAGATCCTCGGGCTCGACCAGGCGGAACACGTCGCCGGTGCGACGATCCTCGGGCGAAGCGACGATGGCGCCGAAGCCGATGGACGTCTTCCTGCCGCGATCCGAGATGATCTTGTCCAGCCCGGCGAAGGCGCCGCCGCAGATGAACAGGATGTTGGCAGTGTCGACCTGCAGGAATTCCTGCTGCGGATGCTTCCTGCCGCCCTGCGGCGGCACGGAGGCGACGGTGCCTTCCATGATCTTCAGCAGCGCCTGCTGCACGCCCTCGCCCGACACGTCGCGGGTGATCGAGGGGTTGTCCGACTTGCGCGAAATCTTGTCGATTTCGTCGATGTAGACGATGCCGCGCTGGGCGCGCTCGACATTGTAGTCGGCCGACTGCAGCAGCTTCAGGATGATGTTTTCGACGTCCTCGCCGACATAACCGGCTTCGGTCAGGGTCGTTGCGTCGGCCATGGTGAAGGGCACGTCGATGATGCGGGCCAGCGTCTGGGCCAGCAGCGTCTTGCCGCAGCCGGTCGGGCCGATCAGCAGGATGTTGGACTTCGCCAGTTCGACGTCATTGTTCTTGCCGGCATGCGCCAGGCGCTTGTAGTGATTGTGCACGGCCACCGACAGCACGCGCTTGGCGTAGGGCTGGCCGATGACATAGTCGTCCAGGACCTTCAGGATCTCCTGCGGGGTCGGCACGCCCTCGCGCGACTTCACCATCGAGGTCTTGTTCTCCTCGCGGATGATGTCCATGCAGAGCTCGACGCACTCGTCGCAGATGAACACCGTTGGACCGGCGATCAGCTTGCGCACTTCGTGCTGGCTTTTGCCGCAAAACGAGCAATAAAGCGTGTTCTTGGAATCACCGCTGTTGTTGCCGACTTTGCTCATCTTCCTGTCCTTTCATCGCCGCCGCCGATGGTCTGGCTGACAGGGCGCATATTCTATCTATCGCGGGAATTCGCCGCCGCCAGTGTCCCGGCTCCCGCAACGCAATCCGTACGAAACACAAATCAGAAAACGTAGCAATGATTCGCGCCAACCCCGCACAAAGCTAAGCCGTCGAAAATCAACATAGCATTAACGTAGGCAATCCCATCCGCCGAGGGAACAGCCAATTGTGGCCGAAATGCCGCAAATCCCATCAAAAGCGCCTTATCTCGCCATCCAACTGCCATGCAGCCTTATGCGGCAGCGCCTTCGACCGGCTCGCGCGACGAAATGACCTTGTCGATGAGGCCGAAATCCCTGGCTTCGTCGGCGGTCATGAAATGGTCGCGGTCAAGAGTCCGTTCGATCTCCTCGTAGCTCTTGCCGGTGTGCTTGACATAAACCTCGTTGAGGCGGCGCTTCAGCTTGACGATGTCCATGGCGTGACGCTCGATGTCGGATGCCTGGCCCTGGAAGCCGCCGGAAGGCTGGTGAACCATGATGCGGGCGTTCGGCGTGGCAAAGCGCATGTCCTTGTGGCCGGCGGTCAGAAGCAGCGAGCCCATCGAGGCCGCCTGGCCGATGCACAGCGTCGACACGGCCGGCTTGATGAACTGCATGGTGTCGTAGATCGCCATGCCCGACGTCACCACGCCACCCGGCGAGTTGATGTAGAGGTTGATCTCTTTCTTCGGGTTCTCGGCCTCGAGGAACAAAAGCTGTGCACAAACCAGCGTCGCCATGCCGTCTTCGACCGGGCCGGTGATGAAAATGATGCGCTCTTTCAGGAGGCGCGAGAAAATGTCGTAAGCCCGCTCGCCGCGATTGGTCTGCTCGACCACCATCGGAACGAGGTTCATGTAGGTTTCGACGGGGTTCTTCATGGACTATCCCTTTTTGGAGATGGGATTCCGGCGCCGGGAACGTTAATCGGGCAGAATCGGTTCTGGAAGGTCAGGATGTAAATAGGATGCCGGCTCACCCTAGTGCAAGGCCGCCTTCTCCTAGCCATCTGGTTAAGTCGAATCAAGGTTTCCGCGCAAGGGGAAGCCCGAACGCGGCCGGCCCATGTTTTCGGGTGTAGCAATTCCTTAACCGCATCGCTTAACGAAATGCGGCGAAACCGCTTTCCCCTGCAGAACCATACCCTACAATTCAACGTTGAACCTGCGTTTTCGCGTTCAAACAGAGGGAGTGCCATGATCAGGAAAACAGCTTCCTTGGCCATTGCCGGCCTTGCCGGTCTCGGCATGGTGTCCGAAGCGGTCGCCGGCGGCCGCGCCGTCGAATGTTATGAGCCGGTGCACAGGCCGGCGCTCTATGACACCGTCTATGAAGACGTCATGGTCAGCCCAGGCGGGCAGTTGGTCGACTACGACCCACCGATCTACGGCACTATGGCGCGCGTCGAGCAGATCGCGCCGCCTCGCGTCACCTATGAGGTCGTGCCGGCCAGAACCCGCACGGTCCACCGTACGGTCCAGGTCGACAATGGCGGCTATGCGTGGGAATGGCGCGTCATCCACGGCCGCAAGGTGTTGTGCAAGGTCTGGCGCAAGGCTCGCTATGCGCGTGTCGCAGAAACGGTAGAGATTGAGCCTGCGCGTACCCGCCAGGTCGTGCTGCCGGCCGAATATGAGAGCGTCGCCCATGAAGTGCTGGTGCGGCCCGAACAGCGGCACGTCACCGAGATTGCCCCGTCATACCAAAGGGTGGCGCGCCGGGTCGTGGTGCAGGAAGGCTCGACCAGCTGGCGCCGCGTGCATATTGCGAGGCACTGCCAGGATTAGAGTTCGGGACTTCGTCGAGGGCTATTGAGGAGCTGACTTCGCGTTGGCCGCCATGACAACGTTGTTCCAGAACCGCACATATTCAAAATGCTGGTCGCGCGTCAGCCAGACCCTGTTGGCCGGATCGACCGGGTCTCCGCCAAGCAAGACCGGATTAAGTTCCGCAAGTTGCATTCCGGTGTGGGAGCTATTGACGTGCAGGGGCTTCAGCGTTCTGCGCCAATCGCCAAAATCCTCTGCAACATCAATTGCAAGTTCCCAACTCATGCCGACGAATGGAATGAGAACCACGGGCATGACCGGGGAGCGCATGTCAAATCCATAGGCCTCCGCACTGCCGTCGGAGCCAAACAGAAGCAGTCCAGGCGCAAGCGTCTGAGCGCGGTATTCGCTGTTGAACGGCACCAATTGCTCCGCGCCCCAGGTAACGACAAGGTCTTCACCGCAAAGCCATTCGCCTCCGTCACCATGATTGAGAAAATCAACGTAAGACGAGGGAAGCGACCGTTTTAGCCTAGCGAGTGACGTCTCCGCTGAAATGTCCGGCATAGTACCTGTCAGGTGGTTCAATTTTTTGATGCAGCCAAGGCCAACATACGGTCTGGCATTCCGCTAGCAAGCCGCGCTAGTGATCGGCATGACCGATTTGCCACCTTATCTCACCTTCGATCCCGCCAACCGCCGCCTGCGGCTCGATCCGCATGAGCCGGCGTTTTTCCAGAACCCTTATGACGCCTACGCCTTCCTGCATGGCGCCTCGAACGCCTTCTTCTGGGAGGAATTCGGCTTCTGGTGTTTTGGCGGCTTCGACGAGGTCAACCGGCTGCTGCGCGACCGCCGCTTCGGCCGGCAGAGCCCGACCGGCGTGCCAGACAGGCGCGGCGTCGGCATGGACCGCTCGCATCTCAGCGCCTTCGACGGTATCGAGACGAATTCGATGCTGGAGCTGGAACCACCCGTGCACACCAGGCTGCGGACGCTGGTCAACCGCGCCTTCGTCTCGCGCCAGGTCGAACGGCTGAGGCCGCGGGTCGAAGCGCTGGCCAATGAGCTTATCGACCGCTTCGAACCGGACCAGGTCGATCTGCTCCCTGCCTTCGCCTCGCCCTTGCCGATCACCATCATTGCCGAAATGCTTGGCGTGCCGGTGGAGATGGGGCCGCAGCTGCTCGACTGGTCGCACCAGATGGTTGCCATGTACATGCACAGCCGCACGCGCGAGATCGAGGAAACGGCCAATCGTGCCGCGCGTGATTTTTCCGACTTTTTGCGCGGCTATGTCACTGAGAGGCGCAAGCAACCCGGCGACGATCTTTTGTCTTTGCTGATCGCGGCGCAGGAGGATGGCCAGAGGCTCTCCGAAGATGAGCTGGTGTCGTCCGCCATCCTGTTGCTCAATGCCGGCCACGAAGCAACGGTGCACCAGACCGGCAATGCCGTGCGCACGCTGCTGGCGCAAGGCGGCGATCCCGGCCGCTTCTTCACCTCGCCGGAGGCTACCGCGGCCACGGTCGAGGAATGCCTGCGTTTCGATGCGCCGCTGCACATGTTCACCCGCTATGCCTATCAGGAGATCGAGGTGACGCCGGGGGTTGTCGTACAACCAGGCGAGACGATCGGCCTGCTGCTCGGCATGGCCAACCATGACCCCGTCGCCTTTGCCGAACCCGGCGCCTTCCGGCCCGGCCGCGCCGACCAGAAGAACGTCTCGTTCGGCGCCGGCATCCATTTCTGCATCGGTGCGCCGCTGGCGCGGCTGGAATTGCAGGTGTCGCCGAAAACCCTGTTCGAGCGGCGGCCGCAACTCCATCTTGCGGAGGAGCCGCGCTTTCGCGACACTTACCACTTCCATGGGCTGGAAAGGCTCGCCGTCGGGTTCTGACGCGAGGCTGGGGTGCTAAATGAGACTGTTTTCGACTTGGGCGACAGCGTTCGCCCTCGCTTTGCTGTGTGCCGGCGTCTGCGGCGCGGCCGCCCAGCAGCAGCCTGACAACATCCCCTGGGAAAACTCGATGGCCATTGCCAAAAATATGGCGGTCAGTCTGCTTGACCAGCAGACCGGTGTGAAGGGCTTGCCGCTGACGTCCTTCGCCATCGACGTCGATCTCAATCTCGATGGTTTTCCCGAAATCTTCGCCTATCGCTATCAGCCGGGCTGCGATGGCACGACTTGCGGCAATTTCCTGTTCGTGCTGGAAGGCGACAGCTACCGCGAGGTGCTGGGCGACATACCCGGCGCCCGGCTGGTGCCGCAGGACAAGATCAGCCTTAGCACCTTCAAGCGAAACCGCTATTTCGACATCCAGTCCGACCAGCTGACGATCGGCTGGGACGGCGAACGCTACGCCGACAATTCGACGCTGCCCACCACATCGCTGAACGGCGATGCCTTCATTGCCGCCTGCGAGACATCAAGGACCAGTGAGCCGCCGGAGGATGGCGAAGCCAAGCGCTCGGCAACCGATTGCCAATGCCAGTTCTACCGATTCCAGGCGGTGGGCTTCTCGCAGGCCGATCTCGACCTTTACGTGGCGTCACTCGGCAAGAATTTCGTCTATCCCAGCGGCGACAAGGAGCCCGCCTGGCAAGCGCTTTCAGGCAATGCCTCCGACGTCGTAATCGGCTGCGAGGTTGCCAGCGGCGGAAGCCAGTGGCCGCAGGCCTATATGAACCATGGCGACCAGCCACCGCAAAAGCTCGACTTCGATGCTTTTCTCGACGCCTGTCCGGCCAGGGATTTCGTCCTGGGCAATCGCAAGGTCGGGACGCCCGACCGGGCGCTCGGCCTGTGCGGCTGCCTTGCCCGCGAAATGCCGACACAAGGGATAACGCAAGCGGGGCTCGACCTCGTGACGCGCTACTACCGCGACGAAATATCGGATAGCGATGCCGAGACCGAAGATGCGCTGGCGATGCATGACAAGGCGTCGGAAGCCTGTCTCAGCGGATTTCCGGCAATATAGGATTGCGGGAATAGGTGACGGAAATGAAATTCGCCTTCCTGGAAGAGCCGCCATTCTGCTTTACGAGTGCATCGGGCGAGGTTTCGGGGTGTGACGTCGAGCTTGCGCGCAAAGTCGTCGCCATGCTGGGACTGGCGCGCTTAATACCGCTCGGGACCGAATTCGCCGACTTGCTGCCCGGGTTGGTCGAAGACCGCTGGACCATGACCACCGGCCTGTTCGTCTCGGATGAACGCAAGCACCTTGTCGACTTCACCCGGCCAATCTGGGCATTGGCAGACGGACTGCTGGTCGCGAAGGGGAACCCGCGCGGCTTTTTCGGCTATCGGTCGATCGCGCAGGATCCAACCGCCTTGCTCGGCGTCATCACCGGCCAGGTCCAACATGCCACTGCTTTGCAGAACGGAATTTCGCCCGAGCAAATCAGACTGTTCGCGACACAGGCCGATGCCGCGAAAGCCATCGCCGACGGAATCGTGCATGCCTATGCCAGCGTGGCCATGGCGCACCGGGGCTATCTGACCAGACGGCCGGATATGGCGGTTGGCCTTGTCGAGGTGCCCTCCGTTGAAAAGCAGCCATCGGCTGGCGCCTTCGCAATAGCCAAAGACAATTCTGCCCTTCTACGGAGCATCAATGCCTGTCTCGGTGAATTGCTCGGCAGTGATTGGCACCGGCAGATGATGACGCGCTATGGATTCGCGGATAGCGATATCGACCGTATCATCTGACCCGGCGCCTACAGCTTGATCACATACTCCTTGCGAGTCGTTTCAAGCACTTCCCAACTGCCCTTGAAGCCGGGCCTGAGCACGAAACTGTCGCCGGCGCGCACCGTGAGCGCCTCGCCGCCGTCCTCAGCTATCACTGAAACGCCGGACAGGATGTGGCAGAACTCCCATTCGTCATAGACGATGCGCCATTTACCCGGTGTCGCTTCCCAGATGCCGGCGTAAAGGCCGCCGTCGCGCTCCTCGACATTCCAGGTGCGGAATTTCGGATCGCCCGCAATCAGGCGATCCGGCGCCGGCGCGCCATGCTCGGCGTCGACGCTGTTGACGCCGATGGATAGGAATTTTGGTTCGGCCATGATCAGACCTTGGCCAGAGCCTGTTCGAGATCGGCGACGATGTCGTTGACATCCTCGATGCCGATGGAGAGCCGCACCGTGTCCGGTCCCGCGCCGGCCTTGACCTTCTGCTCGTCGGAGAGCTGGCGATGCGTGGTCGATGCCGGGTGGATGACCAGCGACTTGGTGTCGCCGACATTGGCCAGATGCGAGAACAGTTCGAGCGCCTCGACGAATTTGACGCCCGCCTCATAGCCACCCTTCAGGCCGAAGGTGAACACGGCGCCCGCTCCCTGCGGCGAGTATTTCTTCTGCAGCGCATTGTTCATGTCAGAGGGCAGGCCGGGATAATTCACCCAGGCGACCTTGGGGTGGTTGGACAGCCAGCCGGCGACGGTGACCGCATTGTCGCAATGGCGCTGCATCCTGAGCGGCAAGGTTTCCAGACCGGTGAGGATCAGAAAGGCGTTGAAGGGCGAGATCGCCGGGCCGAGATCGCGCAGGCCGAGCACGCGGGCGGCGATGGCGAAAGCGAAATTGCCGAAGGTTTCGTGCAGCACGAGGCCGCCATATTCGGGGCGCGGCTCCGACAGCATCGGGTATTTGCCCGATTTCGACCAGTCGAAAGTACCGCCATCGACAATGGCGCCGCCGATCGAATTGCCGTGGCCACCGATGAATTTCGTCAGCGAATGGACGACGATGTCGGCGCCGTGCTCAATCGGCCGCACCAGATAGGGCGAGGCCAGCGTGTTGTCGACGATCAGCGGCAGGCCGTGCTTGCGGGCGATGTCGCCAATCTTCTCGATGTCGACGAAGGTGCCGCCCGGATTGGCCAGGCTCTCGATGAAGATCGCCTTGGTCTTGTCGTCGATCTGGCTCTCGAAGGTCGAGATGTCGTTGGTGTCTGCCCAGCGGACCTCCCAGCCATAATTCTTGAAGGCATGGCCGAACTGGTTGATGGAGCCGCCATAAAGCCTTGTCGCGGCGACGAAATTATCGCCGGGCCGCATGAGATTGTGGAACACGATCACCTGCGCGGCATGGCCGGAAGCGACGGCGAGCGCGGCGGTGCCGCCTTCAAGCGCTGCGATCCGCTCCTCAAGCACCGCCTGGGTCGGGTTCATGATGCGGGTGTAGATGTTGCCGAACGCCTTCAGCCCAAACAGCGAGGCGGCATGGTCGGCATCGTCGAAGACGAAGGAGGTGGTCTGGTAGATCGGCGTGGCGCGTGCGCCTGTCGCCGCGTCGGGCTTGGCGCCGGCATGGACGGCGAGCGTGTTGAAACCTGGCGTACGGGTCATCTAAACCTCCCTCTCCTGAAACCTTTTGATATCGCCGGGCATTCTTGGCGAAGCCGGTTGTTGAATGCAAAGAAGAAAATACCTTTCGGCAGGCGATCCGGGACGAACGCCTCGGAATATCCGTTTCTTCCCGGAAAAATATTGCGCCGAGGGCTGGCCGTTTACTTTTGGCGCACGCCAAAACTCTGGAAGCCCTGGCGCATAAGCGGCTTCTTCGACGACAGGACGCCGGAGTTGACGCCGGTCCAGCCGATCTCGCCGGACAGCTTGCCGTATTCAATCTTCGGGCAGCGGTTCATCACCACCTTGATGCCGGCCGCTTCGGCTCGCGCGGCTGCCCCGTCATGGCGCACGCCAAGCTGCATCCATAGCACTTTTGGCAAAGGGGTCATCTTCAGCACCTCATCGACAATGCCAGGCACCGCTGCGGAGGCCCGGAAAATGTCGACCATGTCGACCGGCTCCGGCAGATGGGCAAGGCTGGCATAGGTCATGCGACCGAGGATCGCCTTGCCGGCCTGCCCGGGATTGATCGGGAACACCAAAAAGCCCTTGGCCAGCAGATATTTCAGCACGAAAAAGCTCGGCCTGACGTCGTTGGCCGACGCACCGACCATGGCGATGGTCTTCACAGAATTGAGGATGCCGCCGATATAGGCATTGTCGTAGGCGTCGTGGTTCATGCGGCAATCGCCTTCCTGCGGTAGTGATAGCGGTAAAGTTCACGGCTGAAGCCGAGCGAGGCATAGAGCGCGCGACCTGGCGTGTTGTCGGCGACGACCTGCAGGCAGGCCGCCGAAGCCCCTGCCCGCCGCGCCCAACCGATCAAACTGCCGACCGCCCTGCGGCCCAGGCCTTGCTGCCGAAACCGGGTGTCAGTCTCGACCGACTCCACCACAAGCAGTCCATCGCGGAGGACGCCATAGGCCAAAGCGACAATTTCGCTGTCGTGCTCGCAGGACACGAACGCCTTGTCGCCGACGATCCGCCCAGGCATCTCGCGAAAGACGCGGCGATCGGTGTCGTCATAGGCACCCATGCGGAACCGCGCCGCGAACCAGTCGTCATGAGGCGTCGGCGAAACGGTGACGTGCTCGTCACTTATGTCAGCCAGTTCGTCGATCGCGCCATAGAGATGGATGGTCCCGCCTTCGAAGGCGTAGCCGTGGCGGTCGAGAAGCGCGTCCATCTCGGCAGCGATGTCGGTAACCCGAAACAGCGGCGTCTGGCCGTGGACGGCATAGAATGCCTCGGCGACGTCAAGCACTCTCTCGGGCGCACCGCGCTTGCTGCGCAAGGGATTGACCGAGTTGCTGCGCCGGACCCGGCCGCCGGAGCGTCTTAGAAGCCAGCCGTCGACAACCGTCTCGATAGCCGCCGGCCATGCTTCGCGGCAAGCCTGTTCGCTCCGCCAATTGAGATCATCGTCGCCCATCGTCATTCGTCGTCTTCCCGCAGCGCCTCTTCCATAAACGCCTGCGGGTCGGTGCAGAAGTCGCGCATCATGCGAAAATGATCGGTATCGCTGAAATCGGTCGGGTCGAGGCCGAAGCGGCTGATGCGAAACAGCCGCGCACCGGGACAAGCCATCAGCAACGGCGAATGCGTGGCCATGATCACTTGCGCCGTGCCCGACTGGTCCATGCGCCGCAGCATCTTCAGCAGCTCGATCTGCCGCGACGGCGACAGCGCGCTTTCGGGCTCGTCGAGGATGTAGATGCCTTGCCGGCGGCAGCGCTCCTCGAAAAAGCGGATGAACCCCTCGCCATGCGACCAGGACAGGAAATCGGGCGGCGTCCCGCCGGATTCGCGCGCCGCCTCGTCGAGGTAGCGGGCGACCGAATAGAAGGATTCGGCGCGGAAGAACCAGCCGGCGGTAACCTTCGGCAGCCAGTGGCAGCGAAAAGCATCCGCCAGCCCGCCGCCGCTTTTGTCAATGGCACGAGAATGGTCGACGGGCATGTAACCCTTGCCGCCGCCGGCCTCGTCGTAACCGGCCAGCGCCCCGATCGCTTCGAGCAGCGTCGATTTGCCGGTGCCGTTCTCGCCGACGATGATGGTGATCGGCGCGGTGAATTCCAGTTCGAACTCACGGGCACGAAACAGCGGCAGGTTCCAGGGATATTTCTCCCAGTCCTCGACCTTTGCGGGATCGAGCAGGATGCGCTTGAGATAAGGCGCCTTCAGCCGCGTCAGTTGCTTGCGATAGGCCATGCGGACCGATCAGCCCGGCAGCGAGATGGTGCCGTCATCCGCGATCGGAAAGGCCGGATTGTGCGCGACTTCCCAGACATGGCCGTCGGCATCGGCGAAATAACCGTACCAGCCGCCCCAGAAGGCGCGCCCGGCCGGCTTGACGATTTTGCCGCCGGCCTTCTCGGCGGCGGCAAGCACCGCGTCGACCTCGGCGTCGGAGCGGGTGTTGTAGGCGAGGTAGACCGCCGACGGCGCCCTGGAGAAGGTGATGCCTGAATCTTCTTCGGCGCTTTCACGCGGAAACAGGCCTAGAATGGCGCCGCCCATCTGGAAGAAGGCGACACCGTCGGTGATGCCGGCATGACGCTTGAGGCCCATGCCCTCATAAAAGCGCACGGCGCGGTCGAGATCGTCGGTGGCGATGGTGATGATGGAAATGCGCGGTTCCATGATCTAGTCGTCCGTCCATTCCGGCTTGCGCTTGCCGATGAAGGCGCCGATGCCCTCCTCGGCGTCGCGCGCCAGCATGTTCTCGACCATGGTGCGGCCGGTATAGGCATAGGCGTCGGCCAAGCCCATCTCGGCCTGCGCGTAGAAGGCTTCCTTGCCCGTCTTGACCACCAAAGATGATTTGGAAGCAATGGTTTGCGCGTATTTGGTGACGATCTGATTCAGGTATTCACGCGGCACGACGCGGTTGACCAGGCCGAACTCCTTGGCGGTTGCCGCGTCGATGGTCTCGCCGGTCAGAAGCATTTCCATGGCGTGCTTGCGCGAGACGTTGCGCGACAGCGCCACCATCGGTGTCGAACAGAACAGGCCGATGTTGACGCCCGGCGTGCAGAAGGTGGCCTCATGCGAGGCAATGGCGAGATCACAGCTGGCGACCAGCTGCAGCCCTGCGGCGGTGGCGAGACCATCGACTTCAGCGATTATCGGGAGAGGATGGCGAACGATTGCCTGCATCAACGCCGCGCAGGCCGAAAATGTCTGCTCGAAGAACGCCTTGCCCTTATCCGCATCGGCGCGGCGCGCGGTCATTTCCTTGAGGTCATGGCCGGCACAGAAAACCTTTCCGGCCGCTGCCAGGACGATGACACGAACGGATTTGTTGGCCTTGGCCTGATCGAGTTCGGCACTCAGCGCCGCCATAACGGAAAGCGACAATGCATTGGCGGGCGGGTTGGCGAGCGTCAGGCGCAGCACGCCCTTGTCCAGCCTTGCGATGACCGGCCCATCCATGGCAGCAGGTTTGATGGCAAGGATTTCGGCCATGACAAGGTCTCCGCGATTCCGCTGGCGCCGACAGACTATCTAATATCGGATCGGGTTTCATCAACACCCATCGCTTGCGCCAGAAGGGTGAAGGTGTTGCCAGAAACGCGCCATTGCGGTCATACAGGCCCGAAATAGAACGAGAGACCGATATGCCCGCCCAGGACAATTTCAAGCCGGTGCTGACGGCAGCCGAAGTCAATGCGCTGATGGCCAGCGTGTACCCGCAGCTCAACGACGAATTCGCGTCGTACGAGGCGCTGGACGTTTTCCCTGGCGGCTGTACTGTGCGGCTCAACGCCAACGAACGGCATCTGCGCCCCGGTGGCACGGTGTCCGGCCCCTGCCTGTTCACTCTGGCCGACATTGGCGGCTATGTCTGCGTGCTCAGCCACGCCGGACCGGATGCCCTATCGGTGACCACCAATCTCAACATCAATTTCATGCGCAAGGCCGAGGCCGGGCCGATCGATGGCCATTGCCGCATCCTGAAACTCGGCAAGAGCCTGATGGTGTTCGATATCGACATTGTTGCCGGACCGGAGGGGCACACGGTAGCCCATGCCACGGGCACCTATTCGATCCCGCCGAAGCGGACGTGATGTTGAGTTTCAGAAGAGATGTGTATATATATGCGCATAGGTGGTGACCTTTGCTGGAACGTGACAGCCGCAAGATCGTAAAGCGCCTCAAGGATGAAGGTTTCGAGCTGATTTCGGTGCGAGGCTCGCATCACAAGTTCCGCAAGGGTCCGATTGTGTTGATTGTTCCCCATCCCGAGAAGGATCTGCCAACCGGCACCGCTCGTGCAATCGCCAAGCAGGCAGGCTGGGTAAGAACGGTTTGAAGTTTACCGGAGATATCCATGAAGAACTACTTCGCGTTGGTCGACAAAGACCCCGACAGCGCATTTGGCATCCGCTTTCCTGATATTCCTGGCTGTTTTTCGGCTGCGGACGAAGCAGAGGATATCGTGCCGAATGCGGTTGAAGCGCTACAACTATGGGCGGAAGATATGCCCGTTCCTGAACCGTCGAGTCACGAGGCGATCCTTGCGCTTCCCGACATACGCAATGCACTTGCTGAAGGCGGCTATCTGGTCTCGGTGCCCCTCATCGACAATGACAGTGCGGTCGTGAGAGCGAATGTCACTTTTGAGCGCGGTGTGTTGCGGGCAATTGATGCGGCAGCGCGCGAACGGGGCATCACGCGATCGGCATTTCTCTCCAGTGCTGCCCGCAAGGAAATCGAGTCCAAGCACTAGAACTGCCTGAACTGCCCGGTGCAAGCGGAAATGGCGCGAGACTTTATGTGGTAAAATAATACCTTTTTACCAAGCCTTTGATTCTATTGCACTTAATGCGCTTGCAGACTTTTCCTTCGCCTTGACGCACTCACTCCCCTCGCCTATAAGCCCTCCCGAAGCAGCGGCCCGCAAAGGCCGCCGTTTTGTTATTGGCGGCGGGCAAGCGCCTTGTCACCAATCCAAGCAACAAAAAAACGCTTTCTCCATCGTTCGGGGAAGGTCCAAACCGAAAGTGACAAAATCCATGGCAACCTTTTCGCAGAAGCCTGCGGATGTGGTGAAGAAGTGGGTGCTGATCGACGCCGAGGGTCTCGTCGTCGGCCGTCTCGCCACTGTCATCGCCAATCATCTTCGCGGCAAGCACAAGCCCACCTTCACCCCTCATGTCGACGATGGTGACAATGTCATCGTTATCAATGCCGACAAGGTGGTGTTCACCGGCAAGAAATTCACCGACAAGGTCTATTACTGGCACACCGGCCACCCCGGCGGCATCAAGGAGCGCACCGCGCGCCAGCTGCTCGAGGGCCGTTTCCCCGAGCGTGTCGTCGAGAAGGCTGTTGAGCGCATGGTCCCGCGTGGCCCACTCGGCCGTCGCCAGATGAAGAACCTGCGCGTCTATGCAGGCGCAGAGCATCCGCACGTCGCCCAGCAGCCCGAAGTCCTCGACGTGGCCAAGCTGAATTCCAAGAACAAGAAGGTCGCATAAGATGGCTGAGCTTTCCTCGCTCGCAGAACTGGGCGCCGCCACCGGCAACACCAACACGCAGGCCGCGGCCCCCGTCCATGTCCAGAAGCTCGACAAGTCGGGCCGCGCCTATGCCACCGGCAAGCGCAAGAACGCCATTGCGCGCGTCTGGGTGAAGCCGGGTTCCGGCAAGATCGTCGTCAATGACAAGGAATTCGCGACCTATTTCGCGCGTCCGGTCCTGCAGATGATCCTCAACCAGCCGATCATCGCCTCCAACCGTTCGGGCCAGTACGACATCGTCGCCACCGTCATCGGCGGCGGCCTGTCCGGCCAGGCGGGCGCGGTTCGTCACGGCATCTCCAAGGCGCTGACCTACTACGAGCCGGCACTGCGCGCCGTGCTCAAGAAGGGCGGCTTCCTGACCCGCGACAGCCGCGTCGTCGAGCGCAAGAAGTACGGCAAGGCGAAGGCCCGCCGTTCCTTCCAGTTCTCGAAGCGCTAAGCGCTACGGCATTTGGATTATCGAAAAGGCCGCCTTCGGGCGGCCTTTTTGTTTGAGGTCTCCCGCGCCTTCGGCGCGACCTCCCCATCGAGGGGAGGTAGGGGTCACAGCAGCTTCACCGTCGAACAATCCACTAAGCCAGGCAGTCCCATGGCGCGGCACCCTACCTCCCCTCGATGGGGAGGTCGGCGCGCAGCGCCGGGTGGGGTGACGGCGCCGAACGCAGTTATTGGCCGCGTCCGGCCGGCGTCTTGATGTAATCGATGAAGGCGCGCAACGGCGCCGGCACCAGACGCTGCCCGGGATAATAGAGAAACGGTCCCGGAAAACTTTGCCACCACGGCTTCAGTATGGGTTCCAGGACGCCGCTGTCGAAATGTGGGCGCACCCAATCTTCGAAGAGCCAAAGGATGCCTGCGCCGGCAATCGCGGCATGGATATTGAGATCGACGCCTCCACCGATGCCGACGATCAGCGGCCCCGAAGTATCGACCCGCACCACTTCGCCATCGCGCTCGAATTCCCAGGGCGTCATGGCCCCACTGGGGAAGCGGCCGCGCAGGCAGGCATGGCCAAGCAGTTCGCTGGGGTGTTGCGGCCGGCCATGACGATCGAGGTAGGCTGGCGCGGCAGAGGTGGTGAAGCGCTGGACGCGCGGTCCGATCGGCACCGCGATCATGTCCTGCTCCAGCCGTTCGTCGTAACGGATGCCGGCGTCGCAGCCGGCGGCAAGCAGATCGACAAAGCTCTCCTCCACGACCACCTCCAGCCGGATCGCCGGATAGGCGGCAAGGAAGCCCGGCACGATCTTGGGCAGCACCAGCCGTGACGCGCTGACGGGAACATTGAGCCGCAAAGTGCCGGCAGGCCGGTCGCGAAAACCGTTCACCACGTCCAGCGCTGCCTCGACTTCACCGAGCGCCGGGCCGAGCCGCGCCAGCAGGCCGCCACCGGCTTCGGTGAGCGCGACGCTGCGCGTGGTGCGGTTGAAGAGCCGCACACCCAGTTGGGTTTCCAGACGGCGAACGGCTTCGCTAAGCGCGGAGGCACTGCCTGCGGTCGATCGTGCGGCCTCGCGAAAGCCGCCGGCGCGCGCCACGGCGAGGAATGCCTGGAGATCGTTGAGGTCAGCCGCCATTGTTCGTAAATCCGCACAAGTTGTTTCGATTATATCCGGTTATCGAGACAGCGGCCATGCTCTATCTCCAACGCCGAGACACAAGGAGAAGCAGCATGTCCAATATCGGCAAATCCGGCACCTATAAGCTCGGCGACCGCAAGGTCCGTCGCCTCGGCTATGGCGCCATGCAACTTGCCGGGCCCCACGTGTTTGGCCCGCCCAAGGATCGCGACGCCGCGCTGGCGGTGCTGCGTGAGGCGGTGTCATCGGGCGTGGACCATATCGACACCTGCGACTATTACGGCCCGCACGTCACCAACCAGATTATTCGCGAAGCGCTCTCGCCTTATCCCGAAGATCTCGTCATCGTCACCAAGATCGGCGCCCGCCGCGGCAGCGATGCGTCCTGGCTGCCGGCTTCCTCGCCCGAGGAACTCACCCAGGCCGTGCACGACAACCTCAGGAATCTTGGACTTGAGGTGCTGGACGTCGTCAATCTGCGCATCATGTTCGGGATGGGGCCGACCGAGGGCTCGATCGAGGCGCAGCTGACTGCGCTTGCCGACCTGCAGCGCAAGGGACTGGTGCGCCTTATCGGCCTGAGCAACGTCACCCCTGCGCAGGTCGAGGAAGGGCGCCGGATCGCCGAGATCGTCTGCGTGCAGAACCAGTACAATCTGGCGCATCGGGACGACGATGCCCTGATCGACAATCTTGCCCGCGACGGCATCGCCTATGTGCCGTTCTTCCCGCTCGGCGGCTTCAACCCGTTGCAGTCGTCGACCTTGTCGGATGTCGCAGCGCGCCTTGGCGCCACGCCGACGCAGGTCGCGCTGGCCTGGTTGCTCAAGCGCGCGCCGAACATCCTGCTGATTCCGGGGACATCGTCGGTCGGGCATCTCAGAGAGAATTTGGCGGTGGCGGAGCTGGAGCTGCCGGCGGATGTGATGAGGGAACTCGATGGGGTTGCGGAGGCGGCTTAGCTAATCTCCCCCCTCGTGGGGGAGATGGCCGGCAGGCCAGAGGGGGGCGCGAAGGAACGCCAGCCTCTGCTCATGACCTCGCCGATAGTCAACTGCGCCTGCGCTCAATTAATTGAAAAGCCGGCGGAACAGCGCCCCCCTCAGCCCTGCCGGGCATCTCCCCCACAAGGGGGGAGATTGGCAGCGTCGGCCGCCGGCTCTAATTGATACTCGCCGTATTCGCCGGCTCGGCCGGCTTTGCCTCATCGGCATAAGGCACGCGAAACCCATTTGCCGCCAGCCAGTCAATCGCAACCTTCGGTTCGTCGGTCTGGATGATGGTGGCGCCGCGCTCGGCCCAGAAGCCCCAGGTCTCGGCCGGCAGGCTGGCCGCGACCGCCAGTTCGTCACCGCGGCCGCCGGAGAGGAAGCCGCCCGGCTTGTTGACGATGGCGTAGGTGTCGGCCCAGATGTGCCAGCCGCCGCGCACCGACACCGCCCGCATGCGGGTGCTGAACAGCGGTCCGCCCGTCTGCGTCAGCGTCTCAGCCCCTGCCCGCCAGTTGATCAGCTCGATCGCGCCGGGCGCAAAAGCCTTGCCGACCTTTTCGGCGAAGGCAGCGTCGTGCACCGCATCGTCGGCGATGATCGGCATGAACTGGAAGCCACCGCCGGCAGCATCGAGCGTCGCCTTGACGGTGTCGACCCGCTGCTGGTTCCACAGGTTTTCCTTGACGATCACCTGTTCGGCCATGCCGAGGTCGCGGGCGACAGCGATCATGCCGGGCAGCGCCTGGACATCGAGTTTGTTATCGAGGTTGATCAGGATCCGATCCCTGGTCGCCAGCAGCATTTCGCGCAGCGTCGACACGGCTTCATCGGTGACGACGCCGGTGCCTTCGACCACCAGCCTGCAGCGTTTGAGTTCGGCCAGCGTGTGGTCGACCACCTCGCCCTTGCAGTTCGTGGTGCGGTCAAGCCAGCTGTCATGCATGACGACGAATTCGCCATCCTTGGAGCGCCTGATGTCGACCTCGACGATTTCAGCCCCAACGGTAATCGCGCCTTCGACGGCGGCGAGCGAGTTTTCGGCATAGAGCGTCTTGCCGGCCTGCATGCTGCCGGCGCGATGCGCGGCAATCATGACGTGGTCGCACCACTGGTTGGCATGTTCGAAGCGGTCGAGGATCTGCCTGGCGCGGGTTTCGCCCGCCAATGCCTGGCCGGTGAAGGCCACAAGTGCTGTCGAGAGCAGAACGCTCAGCCATATGGTCCGCATCGAGAATCGCTCCTTGCAGGATCGACCCGGGGATAGGCGACGTCAGTGACAGGCCGGTGAACGAAGCCGGCTAGTGGATTGTCGCGCCGCTGCAACAAAGTCGTGCTGAAACCATGCCGGCAGCGCGCCGAAGCGGAATTGAGAAGGCAGTCTGTAGAACGCTACGGCGTTTCGCCACGCTGCGACTGGTATCTTGCGTGCCGGTTCTGTAGTTGTGGCAGCCCGATGAACAAAGAGGACCCATAATGGCGAACCAGACCATCGATAACGCCTTCACCGCCCGCTCCAAGACGGGGGCATCCTTCGAGCCGACCTATGCCGGCGCGCTGTCGTTCATGCGGCGCAAATACACCAAGGATGTAAAGGGCGCGGACGCGGTGGTATGGGGCATTCCCTTTGATGCCGCCGTCACCAACCGGCCGGGCGCGCGCTTTGGGCCGCAGGCGATCCGCCGCGCCTCGGCGATCCTCGACAACGACCCGCAATATCCATTCTCGCGCGACCTGTTCGAGCATCTGGCCGTTGTCGATTACGGCGATTGCCTGCTCGATTCGGGCAATCACCAGAAGACGCCAGGCACGATCGAGCGCGAGGCGGCGAAGATCCTGAAATCGGGCGCTTTCCTTTTGTCGCTCGGCGGCGACCATTTCGTCACCTGGCCGTTGCTCAAAGCGCATGCCGCCATCCACGGGCCGCTGGCGCTGGTGCAGTTCGACGCCCACCAGGACACCTGGCCGGATGACGGCAAGCGTATCGACCACGGCTCCTTCGTCGGCCGCGCCGTCAATGAAGGCATCATCGATCCCGACCGCTCGATCCAGATCGGCATCCGCACCCATGCGCCCGACACGTTCGGCATCAAGATCCTCTACGGCCACGAGATCGAGGAGATGCGGGCGTCAGACATCGCCTATGCCATTGTCGACCGCACCGGCGGCAGGAAGACCTATCTGACCTTCGACATCGATTGCCTCGATCCGGCCTTTGCGCCCGGCACCGGCACGCCGGTCGCCGGCGGACCGTCCTCGGCAAAAATCCTGTCAACGCTGCGCCAGCTCGGCCAGGTCGATATTGTCGGCGCCGATGTCGTCGAGGTTGCGCCGGCCTATGATCACGCCGATATAACGGCGATCGCCGGCTCGATGGTGGCCATGCACTATCTCGGTCTGGTGGCCGAACGAAAGGCGCGGGCCTTCGAGTTGACCAATGGCAATCATGGCGCGGCGAACCACGGCCAAGGCATATAGGTTTGAATTAGCAGGGAACTTTGCAGGAACATGAAACCGAAAATCTTCATCGATGGCGAACACGGTACCACCGGCCTGCAGATCAGGGCGCTGCTGGCCGAGCGCGGCGATCTCGAGATCATCTCGATCCCGACCGAGCGCCGCAAGGAAACGGCGGCGCGCGCCGAATTCCTCAATGCCGCCGATGTCGCGATCCTGTGCCTGCCCGATGCCGCCGCCAAGGAAAGCGTGTCGCTGATTGCCAACGACACCACCAAGGTGATCGACGCCTCGACGGCGCATCGCGTCGCCGAGGGCTGGGAATACGGCTTCGCTGAACTGGACAAGGTACAGGCCAGGACCATTGCCAACGCCAGGCGCGTCGCCAATCCCGGCTGCTGGCCGCAAGGACCGATCGCGACGCTGCGGCCGCTGGTGACGGCAGGCCTGCTGCCGCCGGATTTCCCTGTCACGGTCAACGGCATTTCGGGCTATTCGGGCGGCGGTCGGCCGATGATCGAGGAGTATGTCGCCCAGGGCGAGGATGCCTCAGAATTCCTGCCCTATGGGCTGACCCTGCAGCACAAGCACGTGCCGGAGCTCAGGACCTACGCAAAGCTGTCGCACGATCCGATCATGCAGCCGGCGGTCGGCAATTTCGCCCAAGGCATGATCACGGTGGTGCCGCTGCAGCTCGGCGGTCTCGACCATGTGCCGACGGGTGCTGAACTGCACGCTGCGATCGCCGACCATTTTGCCGCCATCCAAGGCGGCGTGGTCGAGGTGGCGCCCTACGCGCATATGGAGCGCATGCCGGAGATCAATCCGGAGGTCTATAACGGCACCAACCGCATGAAGGTGTATGTCTTTGCCAATGACGACAGGGCACAGGCGCTGCTGATTGCCGTCTATGACAATCTCGGCAAGGGCGCCTCGGGCGCGGCCGTGCAGAACATGGACCTGATGCTCGGCCTTTAACCAAAGCGCTGGAAGGTCAGCGCGCCTGAACTCATTGCCTAGACGTTTTCGAGCCGCATCTGGAAGGTGCGGCGAGAATGCGGTCGACAAGAACCCACGAGCTGTCGGTCGCCGAGGCGATCCGGAAGGTGAGGTTCAGCTTCTGACTTCTATCTCGTGCGGCAGCGGATAGGCGCCCTTGGTGCCGCGCCAGTGCGCGGCGGCAAAACCCAGCAGGACAAGCGCGACAGCCTGATGAGTCAGCGCCATGTGCAGCGGCACCTGCATCAACAGCGTGCCGATGCCGATCGAGGCTTGAACCAGCACCAGCAGAAACAGCAGCATCGCGCGCCTTGCATGGGTCGTTCCCGGCTGGCGCGCCCGTGTCGCGATCATATGCCAGAGCGCGACGGCGAAGACCGTGTAGGCGCCAAGCCGGTGGACGAACTGCACCGTCTTCGGGTTCTCGAAGAAATTGCGCCAGGCCGGTTCGAGCAGCAGCAGGTCGCTGGGGATCACCTTGCCGTCCATCAGCGGCCAGGTGTTGTAGCTCAGCCCGGCGTCGAGCCCGGCGACCAGGCCGCCGAGATAGATCTGGACCAGCGCCAGCAGCACGATGAAGCCGGCGAGCCGCTGCGTCGACCGGTCGGCGGCGGGTTCGGAATGCGGTGCCAGGCCGCGCGCCACCACCATGGTGGCGGTGAAGATCAGCGCCGCCAGCGTCAGATGCGTGGCCAGCCTGTACTGGCTGACCGAGACGCGGTCGACAAGGCCGGAGGCCACCATCCACCAGCCGATGGCGCCTTGCAGACCACCGAGCAGCAGAATGCCGAGCAGTTTTGGCCCAAGGCCGCGTTCGATGCGGCGCGTCGCCCAGAAAACCAGCAGCGGCAGGCCAAAGACGAGGCCGACGCTGCGTGCGAGAATGCGATGTGCCCATTCCCACCAGAAGATCGACTTGAAGGCGTCGAGGCTCATGCCCTTGTTCAGCTCGGCATATTGCGGGATCTTCTGATAGAGTTGGAATTCCTCCTGCCACTCGGCGTCGTTGAGCGGCGGTATCACGCCGTGGATCGGCTTCCATTCGGTGATCGAAAGGCCGGAATTGGTGAGCCTGGTGGCGCCGCCAAAGAGCACCAGCGCAAACAACACCAAGATCACGACATAGAGCCAGCCGCGCACCAGCGCCCGGTTGTTGAGGTCGCGGTCGCGGGCCGTGTAAGGCGCGGCAGCTGATATGGCAGCCATGGGCTACGTCCCGGCAGGTTGATGTGACGGAGTGGTGAACCATCGCAACCCGGCTGACAAGACCAGACGGCGCGGCACGCCGTCGCGCCGCAACTGGCGGGTTGCGCGGGCGCCTGCTTGGGCCTAAGCGAAAGCGGTCAACGAGAACGCCTCATGCCCATCCGCCTGAAAAAGCTGATCGGAACCTTCCTGCTGGTCGCGCTGGTCATCATCTATGCGCTGGTCGCGTCGATCATAGCGGTGGCGCAGCTGTCAGAGTCTGGCCCGCTGGTGCACTTCCTGTTCTTCCTGTTCAGCGGCCTGTTCTGGGTGCTGCCGGCAATGGGCATCATCAAATGGCTGATCCTGGAGCCGCCGGTGAAGCGCTGAGGCAACCGTTTGCAGGTCGGCCTCACCTGAATATCGGCAAAGCCTAGATCGTCACCACCATCTCAGATGGTCACCACCATCTTGCCGGCATTGGCCAGCGGCGTCGTCACGCCCGACAGCATGGTGCGGATATGGGCGACGCTCTGGTAGCGGCCATTGACCGAAATGCGCGGCAGCGCGTGCAGGAAGCCGGCATGCTCGGCATGCAGCACGCCATGTCGGGTGGTCACCGCCGAGGCGTAGCCGGCGTCGCGGGCGAAGCCCACTTCGCGGCAGCCGACAGCGCTGGCATAGCCATAGGGATAAGCGAGATGGCGCGGCTCTTCGCCAAGCTGCGCCTGCAGCTGGCGCCTGACGTCGCCGATCTCGTGGCGCGCATCGGCTTCATCCAACCGCTTCAGATTGCGATGGTTGACCGTATGCGCGCCGATGGTCACCAGCCTGTGCCCGGCCATGGCGCGTATGTCGTCCCAGGTCATCAGCGTGCTTGAGCGCAGGCCATCGAGTTCGACGCCATTCGAGCGCGCGAGGTTGCGCAGCACGGCGCGCTGATCCTCCTCGCGCACCTCAAGCGTCAGGTAAGCGTGCAAGCGCGCATTGGCCTGGAGCTTCTTGCCGTGGGTCGAGCAGTCGATCGAAACCGGCCCCTTCGGCGTCGCCAGCGTCAGCCGGTCGCGCGCGTTGACGATATCCTCGACGACGTCCCACCACAGGTCGGCGCTGCCGTCGATCAAGCCCGGCGCGACATAGATGGTGATCGGCGCGTCGTGCTTTTCCAGCACCGGCAGCGCTTCGGTCATGTTGTCGCGATAGGCGTCGTCGGCGGTGATGGTGGCGAACTGGCCATCCTTGCCGCCGGCCTTGATGCGCTCGATCGCCTCGTCCAGCGTGACGAAGGCATAGCCCTTCGCCTTCATGTCGCCGACCAAGGCGTCGAGGAATCGCGGGGCAATGTTGAGGTGGCGGTTGACACCGTCGGGCTTCTCCGGCGTGGCGGTGACCCGGTGCAGCATAAGGATGGCGCCGATGCCGCCGACGAACGGTTTGGCCAGCGGTGCAAGGCCGGTAAAGCGGGCGATGTTAAGCGCCAGTTTCCGAACTGCCTCACCGCCGTCGATCATTCATTCACCTTTTGCGCCTAGGCTCAATCCAAGCACGGAACGCGCCGACGCGAACTCCCTGATCGCGACGAATACGCCTTAAGGATTGAGGTATGGTTGACGCCACCGCGTCATTTGACGGCAATCGGCTCGCCGCAAGCAAGGCGTCTGCGCGCGCGACGGCTTCTGACCAGACCAGCCTGTCGGTGTCGATCGCCGACGCCGCGGCGCTGGCCGCCTACGCCGACTTCTGCCGTTCGGCGCTGTTCGCGCCGGCGCAGAGCGCTGCCTGGGCCTGTGCATGGACAGCGCAAGCCAATCCCGACGCCATCGTCGCAACGCTGAAAATCAAGGACAGGCCGGTCTTCTCGCTGGCACTAGAAATCACGCCATCCGGTCCATTCCGCGTCGCCCGCTTCATGGGTGGGCGCCATGCCAACGGCAATTTCGCCGCCGCTGATAAAGCATGGCTGGCAAAGGCCGATGCCTCGGCCGTCCGCACCCTTTTGATGGCAATCGCCAAGGCGCGTCCCGATATCGACCTTGTTGCGCTGGAAAGGCTGCTGCCCGACCTCGACGGGATTCCCAATCCGCTGGCGGCACTCGCTCATTTTCCGAGCCCCAATCTCTCGCTCGCCGTCAACCTCGATGGCGGTTTCGATGCGCTCCTGTCGCGCGCGAGCGGCAAGCGCAAGCGCAAGAAGCACCGTTCGCAGACGCGCAAGTTCGAGGCCGTCGGCAGTCATCGCCGCATCGAAGCGCGGACACCGGAAGAGGTGAACAGGCTGCTCGACGCCTTCTTCGAGATGAAGGAGTTCCGCTTCGCCAAGATGGGCATCGCCAATGTCTTCGGCGAGCCGGAGGTGCGTGCCTTCTTCCGCACTCTGTTCGCCGGCGCGCTGGGCGAGGAAAAACCGGCCTTCGTGCTGCATGGGCTTGAGGTCGCCGGCAAGCTGCGCGCCATCACCGGCTCGAGCCGTTCGGGCAAACGGCTGATCTGCGAATTCGGCGCCATCGCCGAGGATGATCTCGGCCACAGCAGCCCCGGCGACTTCCTGTTCTTCGACAACATCCAGGAAGCCTGCGATAGAGGTTTCGAAGTCTATGACTTCTCGGTCGGCGACGAACCCTACAAGCGGCTCTGGTGCGATATCGAGACCCAGCATTTCGAGGTGCTGGTTCCCCTAACACTGCAGGGCCGCGCCCTCGCGGTGGCACTGCGACAGGGGGCGCGGGCCAAAGCCTACATCAAGAACAACCCGACGGTCTGGAAGCTGACCAAGTTGCTGCGCCGCAAGGCTGCTGGACAGGCAGTGCCCGCCGCTGCCGACGACGAAAACTAGCGTCAAAAATTGAGAGCTTCGCGGAGCGCTGGACCGGCTCTGACTCGCAGGTCGAGATCCGCTTCTATGTGGTCGATATGGTGCAGCATCAGTCGGCTCACCAATCCGCAATCGCCGCTCTCCAGCGCGCCGACAATTTCCGTGTGCTCGCTGTGCCCACAGGCCGAAACGCCAGACCGTCCGTAAAGGGCGATGACCAGCGACGAACGCGCCACCAGTTCCTCCATGAAACGCTGCAGGATGGTATTGCCAGCGACGGAGGCGAGCAGCAGGTGGAAATCGCCCGATGCCTTGATTTCCGAGCGCCGAGCGGTCGGGCCGCGTTCGGCGATGAAGCGACCTTCCTCATCGAGTTGTGCCCTGAACGCAGCGAGGTTGGCCGCGGTTACGCGCCCGCAAGCAGCGATCGCGATGCCCGGCTCGATCAGCCGACGCGAGGCGAACACCTGGCGCGCTTCCTCCGGCGAAGGGTTGGCGACGAAGGCGCCGCGATTACGCTCGGTGCGCACCAGCCCTTCGAACGACAGCATTTGCAGGGCCGCCCGCGCCACGGTGCGTGACACCTCAAACAATGTGCCGACCTCGCCTTCCGACAATTTGGTGCCCGGCGTCAGCCGCCGGTCGACAATGGCGTCGCGCAGGTTGTCGCGGATCGCCTGGGCGCGATCCTGATTGGCGCTGTCGGCGGCATGGATATGATCGGCAATGTTCATGATGGCCCGTGTTCCCGCTTCCTTCTAACCCGACTCCCGCTCCGCGCACGAGAGCAAAAGTGAATACGAAGCCAAAAAGGATTGCATACGATTTTTGTGCATTTCGCGCACAATAGCCCATAATTTGTGCAACGCACAAGCATGCCATTTCGAGCGGCACCGCCTCCGATTCCAGATTTTTCCGACAATTCAAGTGCTTGGCCCCGCGGCCGGAGATTGGCACGCATGATGCTTGGCTAATGCGAGCCAACCGGGGAAGCCTGATGTCCAAAGCCGCCGAAATCGACATCGTGTCCGTTTCGAAAGTCTATGGAACAACGACCGCCGTCGAAGACGTCAGCCTGAAGATACCGGCAGGCACCTATTGCTGCCTGCTCGGGCCCTCCGGCTGCGGCAAGACCTCGACACTGCGCATGATAGCCGGGCACGAAAGCATCTCGTCGGGGGATGTGCGGCTCGGCAACACCGTCGTCACCGACCTGCCGCCGGCCAAGCGCGGCACCGCGATGATGTTCCAGTCCTACGCCTTGTTCCCGCATCTCGACCTCATCGACAATGTCGCCTTCAGCCTGAAGATGAAGGGCATCGACAAGGAACAGCGCCGCGCCAAGGCCCTCGACATGCTCAAGCTGATGCAGATGGAGGCCTATGCGACGCGCAAGCCGGCGCAGCTTTCCGGCGGCCAGCAGCAGCGCGTCGCGCTGGCGCGCGCGCTGATCACCGACCCCGAGGCGCTTCTGCTCGACGAGCCGTTGTCGGCGCTCGATCCGTTCCTGAAGATCCGCATGCGCGCCGAGCTGAAGAAACTGCAGACCTCGCTAGGCATCACATTCGTCCACGTCACCCACAGTCAGGAGGAGGCCATGGCCCTGGCCGACCTGATCGTGGTTATGAACGATGGCCGCATCGAACAGGCGGCGCCTCCGCGTGACGTGTTCGAGCGGCCGGCCACGGCCTTTGTCGCCCGCTTCATGGGCGACCATAACGTCATCTCGGGCCGCGTCACCGGCGCACGCGACGGCATGGTGGTCTTCGACGTCAATGGCGGCGGCTCCCTTGCCGCAAGCGGCCAGGGCCAGGATGCGGGCGCACCTATCGACATCGCCATCCGCACCGACCATGTGCGCATCGGTGAAGCGCCCTCACCCGGCCTCGGCTTCACTGGCATCGTCTCAAACATCGAGTATCGCGGCCATTCCGTAAAGCTGTCGGTCAACGGCGCCGGCATCGACGACTTCACGGTGATCGTCGACGATTCTGATTTCTTCGCAAAGCCGGTCGCCGTCGGCGATGCCGTGCCGCTCGCCTGGGACCGGCAGGACGCGGTCGTTCTTGGCCGTCTCAATTGATGACCGCCTTCATTCAACACTCAGTGACGCACCAAACCAAAACAAGACAGGGGAATGAACATGACAAAGACAACTGAAACAAAAACGGGAATTTCGCGCCGCTCGCTGCTCAAGACGGGTGCTGCCGCCGTCGGCTTCGCCGCCGGTTCCGGCGCCATCACCGGCTTCCCGACCATCTGGGCGCAGTCCAACATCACGCTGCGCCAGTTCGGCACCGGCGTGTCGAACCTGAATGCCATTGCCGACAAGTGCAAGGCCGACCTCGGCATCACGCTGGAAATGACGGCGACTGATTCCGATGCCGCAGCTCAGCGCGCGGTGACCCAGCCCGACAGCTACGACATTGCCGACATCGAATACTGGATCTGCAAGAAGGTGTTCCCGAGCGGCGTGCTTCAGCCGATGGATGTCAGCAAGTTGAAATATTACGACGAGCTGGTGCCGCTGTTCAAAACCGGCAAGCTCACTCCGGATAGCGTCATCGCCCAGGGCACCGCCCCGCACACCGTCGGCTATGTCGAGGCACAGGATTCAAAGACCTTCGCCAAGGCGCCGACCAACTGGTTCACTATGGTGCCGACCATCTACAACGCCGATACGCTGGGCATCCGGCCCGACCTCGTCGGCCGCGACATCACCACCTGGGCCGACATCATGGACCCGGCCTTCAAGGGCAAGACCGCGATTCTCAACATCCCATCCATCGGCATCATGGATGCGGCCATGATCATGGAGGCCACCGGCAACATCAAATATGCCGACAAGGGCAACATGACCAAGGATGAAATCGACAAGACCATCGACTTCCTGATCAAAGCCAAGCAGGCCGGCCAGTTCCGTGCCTTCTGGAAGTCATTCGACGAGAGTGTCAACCTGATGGCATCGGGCGAAGTGGTCATCCAGTCCATGTGGTCACCGGCGGTCGCTGCCGTGCGCTCCAAGGGCATCGCCTGCCGCTTCCAGCCGCTCAAGGAAGGCTACCGCTCATGGGGCGGCGGCCTTGGCCTTGCCGCGCATCTCAAGGGCGCCGAGCTCGACGCGGCCTACGAATACATCAACTGGTACACGTCGGGCTGGGTCGGCGGCTATCTCAATCGCCAGGGCTACTACTCGGCCAATATGGTCTCGGCCAAGAAGTTCATGTCCGAGGACGAATGGGGCTACTGGATCGAAGGCAAGCCCGCCAAGGGCGAGATCAAGGCACCGGATGGCACCGTCATGGAAAAGGCCGGCGCCGTGCGCGACGGCGGCTCGTTCGAAGAGCGTATGGGCAAGGTCGCCTGCTGGAACTCGGTCATGGACGAGGACCGCTACATGGTGAAGCGCTGGAACGAGTTTATCGCGGCGTAAGGGAACAAGCAGCGTCCCTCCTCTACCCCTTCTCCCTCCCGGGAGAAGGGAACGCGGTTCAGGCCGCACCGCCAAACCCGAGAGCATGGATGACAGTCGCGCTCGAACGCCCCGCCATCGCCGCCGCCAGTCCCAGCAAGCGCCGCCGCTTCTCGCTCGGTGCCGTCGCGCCCTATTTGCAGTCAGCGCCGCTGGCACTCATCCTCGGTGCGTTCCTGCTGCTGCCTATCATCATGATCGCCGTCGTGTCCTTCTGGGATTACGACTTCGCCGCCATGTATCCGGATCTCCTGACGACGAACTATTCCGACGTGCTTGGCTCCTGGGTGACGTGGAAAACCTATCTCAACACCATCAAGTTCGCTGCCATCGTCTGGGCGCTGACCTTGTTCATAGGCTTCTGGGTCGCCTATTTCCTTGCCTTCCACATCCGCACCACGGCCATGCAAATGGTGCTGTTCCTGGTCTGCACGGTGCCGTTCCTGACCTCCAACATCATCCGCATGATCTCGTGGATCCCGGTGCTTGGCCGCAACGGGCTGATCAATTCGACGCTGGTGCACATGGGGCTGGTGCCGAAGCCGATCGAGTGGCTGCTCTATTCCGAATTCGCGGTGGTGCTGGCCATGGTGCATCTCTACACGCTCTTCATGGTGACGCCGATCTTCAATACGTTGATGCGCATCGACCGCTCGCTGTTCGAGGCGGCGCGCGATGCCGGCGCGTCCGGCTGGCAGGTGCTGTGGAACGTCGTCATCCCGCTGGCCAAGCCCGGCATGGCGATCGGCACGATCTTCGTCGTCACGCTGGTGATGGCCGATTTCTCCACCGTGCAGGTGATGTCGGGCGGCCAGAGCGCATCGGTCGCACTGATGATGAAGAACCAGATGTCGCTGCTGCAGTATCCCGCAGCCGCCGCCAACGCGGTCGTGCTCCTGGTGCTGGTGCTGTTGATGGTCGCCGGCGTCCTGCGCATCGTCGACATCCGCAAGGAGCTTTGAGGTGAGCCACGAAAAACGCACCCTCGAATTCTATGCGCTTGCCGCCTTCTTCGCTCTGTTCGTCCTGTTCCTCTATGGCCCGCTATCGGCGATCCTGATCCTTTCTTTCCAAGGCGAGACCGGCGGCCTCACCTTCCCGCTCAATGGCGTGTCGCTGCACTGGTTCGCCAATCTGTTCGAGCGCCAGGCGGTCGGCGATTTCGGCGGCAGCTTCAAGCGCTCGCTGGTGCTCGGCCTGATGGTGATGATCGTCACCGTCGTCGTGTCGCTGCTGGCAGGGCTCGCTTTCCGGCAAAAATTTCGTGGCGCCACCGCGCTGTTCTACCTGGCGGTCGCCAGCCTCGTCGTACCCTCGATCATCATTTCATTGGGCATCGGCGTCGTCTTCCAGCAGGTCGGCTTCCGCCCGGCCTGGTACACGTCAGCCTTCGGCGCGCACCTCACCTGGACCTTGCCCTTCGGCGTGCTCATCATGTTCGCCGTCTTCAACCGCTTCTCGCCGGCCTATGAGGAAGCCGCGCGTGACCTGGGCGCCAACTCCTGGCAGACCTTCGCCCATGTCGTGCTGCCAATGATCGCGCCGAGCCTGATTGGCGTCGGCCTGTTCGGCTTCACGCTGTCCTATGACGAGTTCGCCCGCACGCTGATGACGTCGGGCACCTTCAACACGCTACCGCTCGAGATCTACGGCATGACCACCAATGTCACGACGCCGGTGCTCTACGCACTGGGCACGGTGACCACCGTGTTCTCCTTCCTGGTGATCCTGGCCACACTGGGAGCCATCGTTTATGTCGGCCGCAGGCGGGCCAGGGCTTGATTGTGCAGATACTGGTGGTGAACCCCAACACGACGGCGAGCATGACCGAGACGATCGCGGCGGCCGCGCGCGGCGTAGCCGGCGCCTGGACAGAGGTGATCGCGGTCACCTCCTCAATGGGTCCGGCCTCGATCGAGGGCTACTATGACGAAGCATTGGCCGTGCCCGGCCTTTTGCTGGAGATCGCCGCCGGCGAACGTGCCGGGGCGCAGGCCGCCATCATCGCCTGCTTCGACGATACCGGCCTGGACGCCGCACGCGCCATGGCCTCCATTCCGGTCATCGGCATCTGTGAGGCCGCACTCAGCGTCGCCTCGTACATTGCCCAGCGCTTCACAGTCGTAACGACGACCGAACGCTCGCGCGTCCCTGTCGAGGGGCTGGTGCAGCGCTACGGCATGGCCGGGCGCGCCCGCGTGCGCGCCGCCGACATTGCGGTCCTTGCCCTTGAGGATCCGGCGTCGGGCGCCGTCGAGAAACTGCGCGGCGAGATTGCCCGTGCCATCGAGGAGGACCGTGCGGAGGCCATCGTGCTGGGCTGCGCCGGCATGGCCGACCTCGCCCACCAGTTGCAGGAGGAGTTCAACCTGCCGGTCATCGACGGCGTCGGCGCGGCGGTCAAGCAGGCCGAGGCGCTGATCGCATTGGGGCTGTCAACCTCAAAGCGCGGTGCCTATGCAAGCCCGCTGGCCAAGTCCTATCGCGGCATGCTGAAATCCTTCTCGCCCGGGACTATCGCCGCAGAGTGAGCCATGAAGCCGACCATCCGTGCGCTGTCACGACAAGAACTGGCCGTTCTCATCGACTGGGCGGCAGCTGAAGGGTGGAACCCTGGCCTTGACGATGCCGCCGCATTTCAGCCGACCGACCCTGAAGGCTTCATCGGCGCCTTTGTCGGCAACGAGATGATCGCCGCCATCTCGGCTGTCGCCTACGGCGGCAATTTCGGTTTCATCGGTCTCTACATCTGCCGACCAGACATGCGCGGCCAAGGCCACGGCAAAGCGGTCTGGAGCGCCGGCATGGCTAGGCTGGCCGGCCGAACAGTCGGGCTCGACGGCGTCGCGGCGCAGTTGGCCAACTACCGGCGTAGGGGATTCAGGCCAGCTTACGAAACCATCCGCTTCAGCGGCCGTACCGCGACCCCGCCCGTCCGAAGCGAAGGGGTGCGAATGATAACCACGCAGCTCTTGCCCGACATCATCGCCTATGACGCCCGCTGTTTTCCCGCACCTCGGCGAGCCTTCCTACACCGTTGGGCGCAACCACCGCATCGCGGGTTCGCCGCGATCAGTTCACTCGGCACCACAGGTTACGCCGTGGCTCGTCCCTGCCGTTCGGGTTACAAGATCGGCCCGCTGTTTGCCGACGATACCGAGACCGCGATGCAACTCCTGCACGGCCTGGCTGGTGCCTGCGAAGGCGGCGATCTGCATATCGACGTTCCCGCCGACAATATCGATTTCACTACGGCGCTTGCAGCGATTGGTTTTAGGCCGACCTTCACCACCACCCGCATGTACAAAGGCCCGCCTCCGAAGGTCCACCCGCGCCGAATATTTGGTGTGACGACCCTGGAGTTGGGGTAGATCGGCGCAGCCTGACAGACTTGGCCAGGCGTTTGCGTTTCTTCAAGACGTGCGGCTGAGAGCTCGGTTTTGTGAACCGACACGCGATGGTCGATCGACTCTGCAAGAAACTGGTGGGCGCCGCCTAAGTAGAAGTGTCTGATGTCTCAGGCGGCGCTACGTCGTCCCGGCACGGGGTTTCCCGGCGTCTCATGGCCTACCGGCGTCACCAGAGTGAGGTCGGGATAGCCGCTTTCGATCAACTTGACGGCGGCCTGCGCCACCTCATCGTCCGCTTGCAGCATGGAGAGGAAGACCTCGGTGCTGTCGCCGACGAGTCGGCCGATGCCGTGCGCATCGGCCGGTCCGCATTCGACAATGACCAGATCATAGGCGGTGGTCAGCGACTGCATGATGATCGGCAGCCGGTCGGCGGCGCGCATGGCACGAACCGGATCGGCGGTGCCAACGGGAATGACATGGCAGTCGGAATAGAGGTCGGCGTGGATGACGTCGCTGAACTGCGCTTCCGAAGCCAGCAGATTGGTGATGCCGGGGAACAGCCCGCTGTCCAGCATCGGTCGCGAGGCGGCGCCCGATGCAGTCAGGTCGAGCAGCAGCACGCGCAGGCCGGCGTCGGAGACCTCGCGCGCCACCAGCACGGCCGAGGCCGCGGCCTCGTCGCCTTCAGGCGACACGAAGATGGCGCGCGCAGCGCCGCTGGCGATCAGCTTTTCCGCCGCTTTCTCGACATCGATCTCGCCGAGGCTGGAGCGTACCGGTTCGGGTTCCGCGTCAGCGACCGCTGCTTCTTCCAGCGCTGTGGGGGCCGACTCGGGAACCGCCTTCGGCTGCAGTTCGGCTTCCATGTCCGCCGGCCGATCTTCCGCCTCTTCGACCGCAACCGCCGCCGGCTCAACAGCCGGCATCGACGCGGCGGGCATCGCGACCTGTTCGATACGCTCCAAGCGGGCGCCGGGGGCCGGACGCATGGCGCGGCCCGAAAACAGCTCCTGCAGAAGCGTGATGATCGACATCAGCAGCAGCGAGCCGACGAAGGCGGCGCCGACGATCGGGACGAGTTTGGGGAAATAGGGTTCGGACGGCACGCGCGCCGCGGAAAACACGCTGGCATCGACCGGCAGATAATTCTTGCGCGAGGACACTTCGCGGAAACTTGTCATATAGGATTCAAGCTGCTGGCGCCGGACGTTCGCCTCACGCTGCAGCGCATCCAGCTGGACCTGCTCCTCGCCGGCGCGCGAGGACGCCGCCTTAAGCTTGTTGACGTCCGACATAAGCTGGTTTTCGCGGGCCTGGGCGGTCTGCGCCTGCGTCAGCAACCCGCGCATGATCTTTTGCGCCTCGATGCGGATCTGACCGTCGAGATCGGCTAGCTGCGACCTCAGCGCCCGCAGACGCGGGTGATTGTCGAGCAAGGTTGTGGAAAGATCGGCGATGTTGGTTCTGAGCTCGATCTGACGCTCGCGCAGCCGCTGAATCAGATCGGAAGACAGAACTTCCGGTACAGCGTCCAGCGAGCCGCCAGTCTGCAAGGCTTGACGCACCCTTTCGGCAGTAGCTTCGGCCGAAGCGCGGTTAGCGCGCACACGCGACAGTTCGGTCGACAGTTCGGACAATTGCTGTGTCGCCAGCACCGAATTGTTGCCGCCCATCAACAGGTCCGACTGGGCGGAACGGAAGGCCGCGACCTTGGCCTCGGCATCCCTCACCTGCTTCTGCAGATCCTCTATCTCCGGTCCCAGGAAGGCGGTCGCGGCGGCGTTCGACTTGGTCTTCGCATCTGCCTGGTAGGCCAGGTAGCGGGCGGCAATGGCATTCGGAATGTCGGCGGCAAGCTTGGGATCTTCCGAGGAAAATTCGACGGCGATGGCACGCGTCTTTTCCACGCCATAGACGTTGAGCTTGTCGCGCATCTTCATCAGCACGCGCTCTTCGAGTGGAATCTCTTGCGGGTCGCTCTTCAGCCCGACAATGACCAGAAGCCGGCTTACCGGCGACATGCCGAGCGCATCGTTGAACTCCGGCTTGTCGCCCAGATTCAGATCTTCAGCCACCTTATTGAGAATGTCGGACGAGGAAATGACTTGAACCTCTGTTGCCACGCCTTCCGCGTCGAGCACAGGTTTGTCGTCTTCATTGGTTCCGGCAGGCCGCGTATAGGCCGATTCGTTCAACTGGATTTTCAGCTGCGTCGTCGCCTTGTAGTGCGGCGTGGCAAGCCAGGCGAAGGCGAAGGCGAGACCGGTGACGATGAGCGTGACCACAAGAATGCGCAGCCAGTTCCTCGCCAAACTGGCGAAGAGCTGTCTCAGGTCGACATCGACATCTGCGGCCGCGGACTGAACGGACATGCATTCCTGCTCCGGAACATGAGTCTAAGAGTACCGTAAACAACTATGGTAACTCAGGCGTTAAGATGGCGGTAAGCACCCGTTAGGGTTTGCTGACATCAGGCAAACAAAGGCCGTGAAACTACTCGGCTTTTGTCGATTGCCGCCAAATCGGCCGCGTCCCTTTACCGGCCATTAACCCTAACAGGATGATAACGAACCCATATCCTTAAGGTTTGCCGCCGCGTCATGGCGGCCACAGCGACGAAGGTGTGTGTCCGATCATGAAAAGCGCTGCTGGTCTGTTTCGCGCTCTGCTGGCCGTGTCGATGCTCGCCGGCTGCTCCAGCTACCGGCCGACGCCGGCGGCTTTCCATGAAGTGCTCGACCAGCCCTACCGGCTCGGCGCCGGCGACCGTGTCCGCGTCACCGTGTTCGAGCAAGACGGGCTGACCAACACCTACAGCGTCGACCAGTCCGGCTACATGTCCTTCCCGCTGGTCGGCGCCGTGCCGGCACGTGGCCACACTGCCCAGCAGCTGGAAAAAGAGATCGCCGACAAACTGCGGCAGGGCTATCTGCGCGACCCCGACGTGTCGGTCGAGATCGACCGCTACCGGCCGATCTTCGTCATGGGCGAAGTGGGCGCGGCCGGCCAGTATTCCTATGTGCCGGGCCTGACCGTGCAGAAGGCGATCGCGATTGCCGGCGGCTTCTCGCCACGCGCCAACCAGGAAAGCGTCGACATCACCCGCGACATCAACGGCAAGGTGATGACCGGCAGGGTGGTCACCTCCGACCCCTTGCTGCCTGGCGATACCGTTTACGTTCGCGAACGCCTGTTCTGACATCAACGTGGCGGACCAGCTCAGGATCGTCCACTGCTTTCGCTCACCCGTCGGCGGGATCTTCCGGCATGTGCGCGACCTGACGGAGGCACAACTCGCCGCCGGGCACGTCGTCGGCATCGTCTGCGATTCGACCACAGGCGGCGAATACGAGGAACGCCTGTTCGACCAGATGAAGGACAGCCTGGCGCTGGGTATCCATCGCACGCCAATGCAGCGCCATGTCGGGCCGGGCGACCTCGCCTCCGCCTGGCGTACCTATCGAATCATCAAGGAATTGCGGCCGGACGTGTTGCATGGGCACGGCGCCAAAGGTGGCGCCTATGCCCGTCTGTTCGGCTCATTGTTGCGGGTATCAAGGTCTCGCGTAGCCCGCCTTTATTCGCCGCATGGTGGCTCCCTCCACTATGACGAAACGACGACCACCGGGAAGCTGTTCTTCGCACTGGAGCGCTTCATGGCGCGCTTCACCGACTGCCTGCTGTTTGTCTCCGAATATGAGCGGCGCACCTATCGCAGGAAGGTCGGTGAGCCGCCGATCCCCAACACGCTGGTCTATAACGGCCTGCGCGCCGCCGAGTTCGAGCCGGTGATTACACTGCCCGACGCGGCCGACCTGCTCTACATCGGCATGATGCGCGACCTCAAAGGCCCGGATATCTTCATCGACGCGCTTGCGCTGGCCGGCACGCAGATCGAGCGTCGCTTGACCGCAGTCATGGTCGGCGACGGCGACGACCTGCCGCGCTACCACACGCAAGCGAAACGGCTGGGGCTCGAAAAACAGGTCCGCTTTCTGCCACCAATGCCAGCCAGGGACGCCTTTGCACTGGCCGACCTGGTGGTCGTGCCGTCGCGCGCGGAAGCCATGCCCTATATCGTGCTGGAGACACTGGCCGCCGGCAGGCCGATGATCGCCACCGCCGTCGGCGGCATACCCGAAATCTTCGGCGAGGAATCCCCTGCCCTGATCCGTCCTGACGCCCGCCAACTCGGCGACAAGATGGGCGCGGCGCTACGCGATCTCGACGCCTATCGGCGCGCCATGCCCGATACCGCCACCCTCAAGGCGCGATTCGGCGCCGATGTGATGGCTGCCGACATCGAAAAGGCCTATTTCGCCGCGCTCAGCAAATAGACTACCTACCAAAACCACAAGTTGTCTCAAGATTTTTTTAGCTGTATTCCGCTATGGTCATGGCGGAAGCTTGTGGGAAACGCGATGAACGAGACCGACCCCACGCGCCGCTTTTCGGCCGATGCGGTGCGCAAATTCGACGGTCCTGCCGAGAGCCCCACGCCCGGCGGCATGAACAGTGTTGCCCGCCAGGTCGCCTCGCAATACCGCCGCGATACGATGTCCCCGGTCATGGTCAGCGGCGTGCTGCGCATCGTCGAATTCGCCTTGCTGTTCCTGTCGGGGCTTGCGCTCTACATCTATTTTGTCGGCTTCTTCAACTACCTCGCCTGGCAATATCCGGTGACCATCGCCGCGGCCTCGTTCCTGGCCGTGATGCTGCTCGACGTCTCCGATTGCTACCAGATCTCGGCCCTGATGCGGCCGGTCTCCAGTTTCGGCCGCGTGCTGATGGTATGGGCAGGCACGTTCGCGCTGATGGCGCTGACGGCCTTCATCATGAAGATGTCGGAGGACTATTCGCGCCTGCTGTTCGGTACATGGTTCGTTGTCGGCCTGCTTCTGCTGTTTGGGCTCAGGCTGGTGATGTCGATGCTGATCCGAAGCTGGGCGCGCGACGGCCGCATGGAACGCCGCGCCGTCATCGTCGGCGGCGGCAAGGCGGCCGAAATGCTGATCCGCTCGGTCGAAAAACAGCCCTACAACGACATCCGCATCTGCGGCATCTTCGATGACCGTGGCGACAAGCGCTCGCCGCCGATCGTGGCCGGCTATCCCAAGCTCGGCACCATTTCGGAGCTGATGGAATTCGCCCGTATCGCACGCATCGACATGCTGATCGTCTCATTGCCGCTGACTGCTGAAACGCGCGTTCTGCAGCTGCTCAAGAAGCTCTGGGTGCTGCCGGTCGACATCCGGCTCTCAGCGCATTCGAATGCACTGCAGTTTCGTCCGCGCGCCTATTCCTACATCGGCTCGGTGCCGATGCTCGACATCTTCGACAGGCCGATCAACGACTGGGATTCGGTCGCCAAGCGCGCTTTCGACATCGTCTTCTCGCTGATCGGCATCATCCTGTTTTCACCGGTGATGCTGGCGACAGCCATCGCCATCAAGCTCGACAGCAAGGGGCCTGTGCTGTTCAAGCAGAAGCGGCACGGCTTCAACAACGAGATTGTCGAAGTCTATAAATTCCGCTCCATGTACACCGACCGCTCGGACCCGAGCGCCAAGCAGACGGTGACCAAGAACGATCCACGTGTCACCCGCGTCGGCCGCTTCATCCGCAAGAGCTCGATCGACGAACTGCCGCAGTTTTTCAACTCGCTGTTCGGCTCGCTGTCTCTGGTCGGTCCGCGCCCGCACGCGATCGCCGCGCAGTCGCACAACCTTCTCTACAATGAGGTGGTGGACGGCTATTTCGCCCGCCACAAGGTCAAGCCCGGCGTCACCGGCTGGGCGCAGATCAATGGCTGGCGCGGCGAGATGGATACCAATGAGAAGATCCGCATGCGCACGGAGTACGACCTCTATTACATCGAAAACTGGTCGATGCTATTCGATTTGCGCATCCTGTTCCTGACGCCGCTGCGGCTGCTCAATACGGAAAACGCCTATTGAGCGCGATTTCCCATGAGGTGCCGCAGGCTGCGGTCAACACGTTGCCGCCTTCGGCGGTCAACACGTTGCCGCCGTGGGCGGTCAACGCCAAGCTGATCGCACTGATATCCTCGGGCGCGGTGTTTTTTGGCGTCTTCCTCTCGGGCTTCGTCATCGACGAGCCGGCGCCTTACGATCTCTTCATGGTCGGGCTGATCGGGGTGTGGGCGCTGTTTGGCCTGCGCATATCGCGCGCTGCCGCGCCGCTGCTGGTGCTGCTGATCACGATGAACATCGGCGGCATGATTGCGATGACGCAGATGGCCGATCTCGCCAATACACCGCTCTATCTCGCCGTGTCGCTGTTCCTCGCCTTCACCGCAGTGTTCTTCTCGTCGGTGACGGCGGTGCAACCCAGCCTCTACCGGCTCATCTTCATCGCCTATGTCTTCTCGGCGGTGGTGACGGCGCTGCTTGGCATTGCCGGCTATTTTCACGCTTTTCCGGGCGCCGACATCTTCACCAGATACGACCGCGCCCAGGGCGCCTTCCAGGATCCGAACGTGTTCGGGCCGTTCCTGGTGCTGCCCGGCATCTATCTGCTCTATCTGCTTCTGACCGGGTCGATCGCGCGCATGCCGCTGCTGACGGTGCCGCTGCTGATCATTACCGCCGGCATCTTCTTTTCCTTCTCGCGCGGCGCCTGGGGCATGTTCGCCGTGTCGGCGATCCTGCTCACCGGTGCCCTGTTCCTGCAGAGCAACAGCGGCAAGTTCCGGTTGCGCGTCGTCATCATGACCATTGCCGCCGTCACGCTGCTGGTTGTCGCGATGGTCGTCATCCTGCAGTTGCCGGGCGTCAGCGAGATGTTTTCCAGCCGCGCCCAGTTGGAACAGAGCTATGACACGGCGCGTCTTGGCCGTTTCGCACGCTATACGATCGGCTTCCAGATGGCGCTCGAGCATCCGCTCGGCATCGGTCCGCTGGTGTTCGGCACCATCTTCGGCGAAGACACGCACGACATCTGGCTGAAGACGCTGATGGACTATGGCTGGCTCGGCTTCATCTCGTTCCTGTCGCTGACGCTGTGGACGATCGCCGCCGGCTTCCGCATCCTTTTGCGCGACCGGCCGTGGCAACCCTATCTGCTCTGCGCCTACGTCGCTTTCATCGGCAATATCGGGCTCGGCACCTTCATCGACATCGACCACTGGCGCCATGTCTACCTGCTGCTCGGCCTGATCTGGGGCGCGATCGCGCTGGAATACAGGCATCAGCGGGGATTGAGGGCGGAGGCGGCAATCCGAACCGAAGGGAAAGCCGCCGAGTTCGGATGACTCCGCTCTGCCGATGGGTTGCAGAGATTTCGCCTATCTCGCGATGCCGGCAACCCGCTCGGGGTATTGCACGGCAAGCATCGAATTGTCGGCGTGGCCGGCAAAGACGGCGCTGACCTTTTCGGCGTTGAATCGCGCCCTGCGTTTGCGCTTCTCGTCGTTCAGCAAAATGCCGCTGATGGCGTCGAACTTGCGTCCGAGGTTCTTCATGATGCCTCGCTTGATCGGCCAGCTGCGACTGAAGCGCCCGGCCCAGGGCGTGTCTTTCGCCAGATCGCGATAGATCGCCATGGCGTCGACCTCGACACCAATCGGTGGACGATCCCAAGGCTTGCCCCATGCGAAGTGGCGGGCGTAGCACCTGCTGAAAGGGATCTGGCTGGTGTAGTTGGTCATCACGTTCCAGAATGGATGCATCGTCTGCCACCTGCCCTCGAAAGCCAGGTTCAACGCACCTTGATCCATGCCATAGACCTGCTCGGACGCCAACTGACGGGTACCCTCCAGAAGCCTCTCTTGCCTGACCAGCGGCATGTTGAACACCAGAACGCCGGCATTGAACTTCGGCGCCCCGGGCTGCATGTGCAGATGCTGTCGATACTTTGCGTCGAAATAGGTCTGCTCGTCGTGTGAGGCCAGCAGCGGAGCGTTGAGCGGGACGTTGCAGAGGTCGGCTATCGATCTGTTGAAAAGCACATCGGCATCGGAATAGGCGATGCGGTCATATGGCTCGAATTCAGGCAATTGGTCGGCGAACAGCCTGATGTAAGTTGCAAGGGTGGGATGCGTTCCACGATTGAAGTTCGTCGCTTCCATGAATTTCGTTACGTCGATGATGCCGATCCTCCCGCCGAGCAAGCGCTCGCCGACAGATCGGTCTTCGGCGGGAATAGTACCGGTGTGCAGAATAAAGCCGTCGACGGGGGCGGAGACATCCAGAACGCGGCGTGCCGCCAGACAGGCAAAGGGGAAGAATTTCTGGTCGGCGGCGAAAAAGAAACACGATTTCTGTGACATAGCCTGATTCCCTAGCCGTCAATGTTCGTTACAGCTCTCAGTCGAATCCGCCGAGTCTTTCTGGAAACTGCACAGCCATCGCCCCAGCATCAGCATGCTCGGCATAAATCTTATGGACCTTGCTGCCATCGTAGCGGGCCCGCCGCCGATATCGGTCCTTGTTCGGCAACATCCCCATGATGCCGTCAAACCTTCGGGCGAACCGCCTCATGACGCCGCGCTCGAAGGGAATGCGCTGCGTGAAGGGCTGGACCCACGGCGTATCCCTTGCCAGACCGCGCCAGACGGCAAGCGCCTCTGGCTCCACGTCGACCTGGCTCCCCCACGGCTTGCCGCCGGCGAAATGCCGCGCATAGGCTTGGGCGAACCGAAACTCCTTCGTATCGTTGGACATCAAATTCCAGTTCGGATGCATCGTCTGCCACTTGCCCTCGAAGACGATGTTCAGCGCGTTCTGATCGTTCATCTGCCCGGCGATGGCCACGTCCCTGGCGCGGTGCAAGAGGCCCTGTTCACGCACCGACGGCATGTTGAAGACGATGATCCCCGCATTGAAGTAAGGCGCTCCCGGCTGCATCGACAACTTCTGCCGGTAGCCCGGGCGGAAATACATATAATCGTCATGGGCGGCCAACAGCGGGGCATGCAAAGTCTGGCCCACCAGGTCGCCGATATCCCGATTGAAGAGAACATCGCAATCGACATGGGCGATGCGGTCATAGTCCGCGAACTGAGGCAGCTGGTCGGCGAAAAGCCGAACAAAAGTGCCGACATTGCTTGGCCGGAAGGTATGACCGGCCTGCGCAAACAACGCCGATACGTCCATTATACGAAGGCGGTTCTTCAGCAGGCGGTCAGCAACACGCATATCGGAATCACGTGCGCCGACATGCAGGATGTAGCCTGGCGTTGCGTCTCCCGAAACGTCCAGAATTCTGCGGGCCGCCAAGCATGCATACGGGAAATAGTTGGCGTCAGCCGCTAGAAAAAAACAGGAACTTGCCACGCGCAATCCTTCTTATCGGTATTGGGCGAGCCATACCGTCTTGGCGTTGCGCCGACAAGGCTGGATGCCTGGCGACTTTTCCGGTCCAACGCGCCGTTTTAGCGCTTGCACCATAACCCTTGAAAATATATGGCTTTGCGCGGTCCGGAGTGTAGCGCAGCCCGGTAGCGCACTTGACTGGGGGTCAAGGGGTCGTCGGTTCGAATCCGGCCACTCCGACCAAACAACAAAGGCGGTTAGCTGCTTCCCCCAAAGTGGCCACGTGATTTCTCAGCCGCATTGCAGCCAGTCGCGAACAAGGTTCGTTTCTTAGGAGGTCACGCTGCGTGTCGCTCCAGGAAAGGCTCGATGGGCCCCGTGAGAAAAGCAGCCTCCTGCTTGATCTTCTCGTCGCTCCACTCCCACCACCGGATCGCCAGCAATTTCGTAATGACGTCCTGCGAAAACCGATAGCGGATAAGCCTGGCCGGGACCCCTCCGACGATCGCGTATGGCGGCACATCCTTGGTGACAATGGCGCCGGCCGCAACAATAGCGCCATCGGCGATGTGGACGCCTGGCATGATCAGTGCCTCGCGGCCGATCCAGACATCGTTGGCGATGGTAATGCCGACGGGTTTGCCGCCATGCGCATTGGGATCGGTCGAGTCCATCATGCGGCTGTGGATCGGAAAAGTGGTTGCAGCCCAAGGCACGTGGCTTCCCCCGGAACATTCAAAGCTGACGTTGCCGGCGACCGAACAGAACGCCCCAAGGGTCAACGGAGTGGCGTCAGACGCTCCAAGCACCTTCTTCCGGCTCACCCCATAGGTGTGACGTCCGACGGTCACGCTTGATGGCAGCTTGGATCGAAACGGGTTTTTCAGCCGTAGCCAGCCGGTCACAGTGGCCACCTCTGCCTCTGGTACCAAAGATCTGCAGGGGTTCGCCACAGACGGTAGCGAGCAGTCCTTGCAACCGGTATCGCGCCGCGATGGCAAGGCTCGTTCTCACCATAGGCGATGTGGCCAAAAACGTCGTTCATTCCGTCACGTATAGTGAGTCGGCCAATCTTCTGCCAGCCGACGATTCGCTACTGGCACACATCGACCCATTGGGCGTTGACGATCTCTGCCATGCGCTGGGGGTTGAGCCGCACGGCGGCGTTGGTGGCGCCGGCTGCGGGCACCACCTCATCGAAGGCACGGAGCGAGACGTCGCAATAGACCGGTAGCGGCGCCGGCAGGCCGAACGGACAGACGCCGCCGACGGGGTGGCTTGTGGCGGCGACAACCTCGTCGGCGTCAAGCATGCGCGGCTTGCCGCCGAAGCGGTCCTTGAATTTGCGGTTGTCGAGCCTCGACAAGCCGCCGGCCACGATCAGCATTGTCTGCTCGCCGACGCGCAGGCAGATGGTCTTGGCGATCTGCGCCGGTTCCACGCCATGCGCCGCCGCTGCCAGCGCCACGGTCGCCGAACTGGCTTCGGTGACTAAAACGTCGACGTCGGGCGCATGGGCAGCCAAAAAGGCACGCACGGATTCAAGGCTCATTCCGGTGTCTCTCCTCCATTCGATCCGGCGGCCAATCACCTACCAAACCACTCGAACATGAAAAAGCTCGCCAGGGCAAACCATGGCGAGCTTGTGTCGAGAGACGCCTTGGCGTCGCTGTTTATGAAACGGACCGATTTTCCACAGGCGCTGTCGGCGCTGGGGCATCGATCAAGGCCGTTTCGGGCAATTGCAATGCTGCGGCGATCCGGCGAAGTTTCGACGGATCGATGTCCTTGCCACTTTCTATGTCGGCAATCTCGCTGGTCGACAGACCGCAGGTCAGGGAAAGCTCTTCAATACTGTATCCCTTTGTTTCCCGGATGGCTTTGAGGCCGGGATGCTCAAGCGCAACATCGGCCGCCAGCCTGGAAAAGGGTTCGTGCTTTGCATTTTGGGGCATTGGCAACTCCATGGGGCTAAAGAGTTTTGGATCAAAATGGTAGGGTGTTGCCTGAGAGCCGGGACAATGCCCGTTCGACGGTGATTTGCCAAGACCCAAACCGACCGTCACGGCATCGTGAACCGGCGTCAACACCGCTGGCGCCCGGCACATATGGGGTCTCCGCCCCGATCTCCCAATCAAGTTCTTTTGAAGGACTGCACGCCGAAATATTCAGCGGTTTCGGCCCGTTCGCGCGTTAGCCTGATGTTGCTGGCAGTCGCATCGGGCCAGCTTTCCCCAAGAGGATCAGATCCCATGACATTGAAGACATCAGCCATCCTGCTCGCAACGATCTCAGGCCTCGCCGGCGCCAGCCTGGTCGAGGCGCAAGCCGCCGACGCCGTGCGCATTCGCGGCACTGTGACCGCCTTTGCCGGATCGACGCTGACGGTGAAGACCCGCGAAGGCGCCACCGACGCCATCGCGCTGGCTGCAAGCTGGAAGATTTCCGGCGTCGCCAAAGCGGACGCCGGGGATATCAAGCACGGCGATTTCCTCGGAATTGCCTCGGTTTCAAAGGCCGATGGCGGCAGCGGCGCGCTGGAAGTGGTGATCTTCCCGGCTGCGCTCAAAGGCACCGGCGAAGGCGACCGTCCGTGGGATCTCGAGCCCAACAGCCGGATGACGAACGGCACGGTTGCCGACGTCACCGAGATTGCGGGCCGCACGGTGACGCTGACCTACGACAATGGCCAGAAAAAGCAGATCGCGATCCCGCAGGCGACACCGGTGGTGACCTTCGCCCCAGCGACGCCGGCCGACCTTCAGCCCGGTGCTGTGGTGTTCGTCAACGCCGAGCGTGGCAGCGACGGCAGGCTGACCGCGGGCCGGGTCGTGGTCGGCAACAATGGCATCGTTCCGCCGATGTGAAGGAGGTTCCTGCGCCTGCGCAGACGCCAGACACAATCCAGAAACAAAATTCTACAGTCCGGAAAAACTGTCGAAAAATTCGGAGGCGATAGTCATGGCTGCGGGGTTCACGTCACCGACCTTGCTCGGTGGCGGTCAAATTCAGCCCGCGCAGAAAAGGAAACGAAGTCATGAAGAAGTCCCTCCTGTCGGCTCTCGGGCTGGCTTTCGCCCTTGCTGTCTCGCTGCCGATCATCGGCGCCAGCAGCGCGGACGCAGCTCCGATGGCGAAGAAGCATCATCACCATCGTCATCATCACCACAAGCACCACAAGAAGCATCACCGCCATCATCATCACCACCACCATCACCACAAGATGGTGGAAGCCAAGAAGGCCTGAGCCGGCTGACTTGCCCGATGGGAAGGCTGGCCCTGGAGTCCTCGCCAAGGCCGCCTTCCCATTGGTTTTTCCCATGCGGGGTGTGGCAAGGTGAAGGCAGGATTCGATGGCGCCCATGCGCCAGAAGGCGAGCAACCACAGCGCAGCCCAACGAACGTACCAGGCGCAAGGCCGAGGCAGCACAGCGGTTGCGACCTGCAGGACACCGCGGGTGTCTCAGTGTTGCCGGAACCCGCTAGGATGGCGCTGCGACCGCGAGCACTATCGCGATCAAAATCAAGAGCGGTCCCATCCATTTGAAATGCTTCGCGACCTGCACCAACCACGGCTGCTGACTTGACCGAGCCTGAAAAGGACTTTGGAGCAGTCCAAAGCCAACGCCTGTCACCCACAGCCCAACGCAGAACATGATGAACTCGTCGATGTAATTTGCGACCACGCCCCGCCTCCTCCGCCGGTATCTTTGGGTTGGCGTTATAGCCGCAGCGGGGTGGGGCAGAAAGCGCGGCGCCAAGATGGCGACAATGACTGCTGCCGCCACCTGACAGACCATCGTCTCTACGCCGGCGAGATCGTCGTCTAACCCGGCGCCGGCTATGGCACCGTCACCAATCCCGCGTTCGCCGGCGAAATCGAGCGGCTCTGGCGGCTCGATCGGTCGCATTATCTGCAGCCGCGGCACAGCGGCCTGGCGCGTGTCTATGCCAGCGCGCTTCGCGCCAAATGCATGATCGATGCCGGCCGTTCCCACCAGCGCCGGCTGTTGGCGGGGCTAAAAATCGACGCCGCGAAACGACGCGAAGAAAATTCGAACCACGCATGAACCTTTGTTCTGGAGGCCGCACTAACCCGGCATGGACGCCAGGAAGGCGATCCCCAACCAGAAGGACGCCATGACGGCGATCCCATCCAGAGAAGGAAATGCTCAAATGACCAACTTCAAGCGCATCATGCTCGCCGCGGCTTTCGTCGTCTCGGCCTTCGGTTCAGCCTCGGTTTCGACCTCGGCTTTCGCCAACGGCACACATCCCACCGGCGACGGCGGCGCAGTTTGCAAGGGCTCCGGCCATTGCCTGGTGCTCTCCATCGAGTGCAAGGGCACCTATACCGACGCCACCGACAAGAATGGCACGGTCTATGGCAAGTGCAGCCAGACCGCGCAGGTTTCGCCGCAGGGCAAGATCAAGCTCGCCAAGTAATCGGGCGTAGATCAAGGAAATGGCGGCCGTCCGAGAGACGGCCGCCATTTTCTCTCGTGCGACGTCTAGCGCCGGCTGAGCAACAGGCTGGCGACGAGACCGACCACCACCAGGCCCACAGCAGCCGCCGTTGCCGGATGGTCGCGCGCCGTCCTTTCGATCGCCCTGCCCCGCTTCCTGATTGCAGGCAGCGCGTCGCTGATGCGATCGGCAAGCTGCCCATAGTAATCCGCAGCGGCATCGCGCCCATCGTCGTAGTAACCGCCGCCGCGTTTGGCCACGGCTTTGCGCAAAGCGGCAAGCTCCTTGGAAAGGGTCGCGACCTGCTTTTCGAGATCGAGATCGGAGAGGGTCGAAAGCGATACCATGATTGTTTTCCTTCTTTTCAGAGAAGGCCAAACGCATGGCCGCAGAGCCGGTTCCGATTTTGCCTGCCTCTGGCAATTGCCTGGAGGCTTAGCGCACTTGATCGAGCAGGCGCTTGCATTCGAGGAGGTCGAACAGCGCCTCCTGCAGCAAGGCGCGGTTGTCGCGTGACAGTTTCGATGCGCCGGGCTGCACCGGACCTTCCTCCTCGGTCTTGCCCAGGCCGAAAAAGCGGCGGCTGGGCTTTACCTTGGGCTGGCCGACCAGCATCTCGTCATCCATGCCGCGCGGCTGGGCGGCCGGCGTCAGAGGCACCTGATCGGCCTGCTTGCGCTGCGAGATCGCCTCGACGGCTGCCATGTCGCCATTGCCGATGGCAACCAGGAAGTGGTTGCCGTTCTCGCGCAGAAGTTTCTGCACGCCCTTGATCGTATAGCCCTGGTCGTAGAGCATGTGGCGAATGCCCTTGATCAGTTCGACATCCTGCGGCCGGTAGTAGCGGCGGCCGCCGCCGCGCTTCATCGGCTTGATCTGGTTGAAACGGGTTTCCCAGAAGCGCAGCACGTGCTGCGGCAGATCGAGATCCTCCGCAACCTCGCTGATGGTGCGGAAAGCGTCGGGGCTCTTGTCCATGGGCGAAATCCTCACGCTGGACGGCGATCCAGCCTAGTCTGCCGAATCGGGTATTATTTCAGCGGTTTATGAAACAACATTCAAGCCCGGCGTCAAACCGACGGCCGTTTTCAACCGAAGGTTTCGGCAGAAGGCTTATTTGCCGCCCTTGGCCTTGCTGTTCTGATGCGAGCGCAAGATGCGGCTCTTGAGCACATTCGACGACTTGAAGGTCATCACCCGGCGCGGCAGGATCGGCACTTCCTCGCCGGTCTTGGGATTGCGGCCGATGCGTTCGTTCTTGGAACGGACATGGAAGGTGGCGAAGGATGACAGCTTCACCGTCTCGCCGCGCACGATGGCTTCGCAGATTTCGTCCAGTACCGCTTCGACGAGTTCTGCCGATTCAGTGCGCGACAGGCCGACCTTCCGGTAAACAGCTTCGGCAAGGTCGGCGCGCGTAAGTGTCTTTCCCCCCATGCGACCGTCCCATCAGCTCTAAAAACATAAATCTGTACAAGCAAAGGCAGAGCCTAAGTAATTGATCCGTCAAGGTCAAGGACCGAACCGGACCGTTCGGCACTTACCAGCGAACGAGAACCGCGCCCCAGGTGAAGCCGCCGCCCATCGCTTCCAGGAGCACGAGGTCGCCCTTCTTGATACGGCCGTCGGCGACCGCCACCGAAAGCGCCAGCGGCACGGAAGCAGCCGAGGTGTTACCGTGCAAATCGACGGTGACCACCACCTTTTGTTCGGCAATCCCGAGCTTCTTGGCCGAAGCGTCAATAATGCGTTTATTGGCCTGATGCGGCACGAACCAGTCGAGGTCGTCGGCTGTGATGCCAGCCTGCGAAAACGTCGCCTCGATGACGTCGGTGATCATGCCGACGGCATGCTTGAATACTTCGCGGCCTTCCATCCTGAGATGGCCGACCGTGCCGGTGGTCGAGGGGCCGCCATCGACGAAAAGCTTGTCCTTGTGGGCGCCGTCGGAGCGCAGGCTCATCGCCAGCACGCCACGGTCGGAAATGCCGCCGGTGCCTTCATCCGCTTCCAGCACCAGCGCACCGGCGCCGTCGCCGAACAAGACGCAGGTCGAGCGGTCGCTCCAGTCGAGGATGCGCGAAAACGTCTCGGCGCCGATCACCAGCACGCGCTTCGCCAGACCGCCTCTGATGTAGAGGTCGGCGGTGGTAACCGCATAGACGAAGCCCGAGCACACCGCCTGCATGTCGAAGGCAAAGCCGTGATGCATGCCGAGCAGGTTCTGGATGTCGACTGCGGTCGCCGGAAATGTGTTGTTGGGCGTCGAGGTCGCAAGCACGATGATATCAATGTCGGCCGGCGTCAGCCCGGCGCTGTCTAGGGCGGCGCGCGCGGCGGCCTCGCCCAGCGACGCGGTCGTCTCGTCATCGGCCGCGATATGGCGCTGGCGGATGCCGGTGCGCTGGGCGATCCACTCGTCGGAGGTCTCGACCATGCCTTCGAAATCGGCATTCTTCATGATGCGGCGGGGCAGCGCGGCACCGGTGCCGCGCACGACTGATCTGATCAAGGTTCTTTCCTATTCCTTTGCGTCGACGACGGCGTCGGCTTTCCTGTTTGCCTGGGCATGCGGATTGCGCGCATGGAACAGATCGAGATCGGCCTCGATGCGGTCGATCAGATTGTTGCGCACCATATCGTAGCCAAGCTCGATCGCTGCCGCAAAACCGTCAGAATCGGCGCCGCCATGGCTTTTCACCACGATGCCGTTCAGACCCAGGAAGACACCGCCATTGGAGCGGCCCGGATCGAGCTTTTGGCGCAGGCGGTCAAAGGCGCCCTTGGCGAAGACATAGCCGATCCTGGCCATCAGCGTGCGGCTCATCGCGGCGCGCAGATAGCCTGAGATCTGGCGCACCGTGCCTTCCGCCGTCTTGAGCGCGATGTTGCCGGCAAATCCTTCGGTGACGACCACATCGACCGTGCCCTTGCCGATGTCGTCACCTTCGACGAAGCCGTGGTAATTCATCGAAGCCATATTGGCCTCGCGCAGCATGCGCCCGGCTTCCTTGACCTCTTCCTGGCCCTTGATCTCCTCGACGCCGACATTGAGCAGGCCGACTTTCGGGCGATCGATGCCGAACACCGAACGCGCCATGCCGGTGCCGAGAATGGCAAAATCGATCAGCTGATGCGCATCGGCGCCGATCGTGGCGCCGACGTCCAGCACAACGCTCTCGCCACGCATTGTCGGCCAGATCGCCGCGATCGCCGGGCGGTCGATGGTGGCCATGGTGCGCAGGCAGAATTTCGACATCGCCATCAGCGCGCCGGTGTTGCCAGCCGAAATACAGGCCTGCGCGGTGCCTGATTTGACCGCTTCGACCGCCTTCCACATCGACGACTTCCAGCGGCCATGGCGCAGCGCCTGGCTCGGCTTGTCGTCCATCCTGACCGCGATCTCGCAATGGTGGAACTCGCTGACCTCGGCCAGTTTGGGGAATTTGGCGAGCTCGGGGCGCACCACCTCTTCGCGACCATAGATGATGAAGCGAATGTCGGGACGCCTAACAGCGACCGTCATGAGTGCCGGGATGACCACGTTTGGCCCGTGATCGCCACCCATGGCATCGATGGAAATCCTGATCACGCGGTCTTTATCTCACTAGCTTGGGTCAGGGCACGTGGCCCGCGAAACACGAGGGTTCGCGAAGGTTCGGCGAAAATAGCGGTTTTGGGCTGCCGCACAACCGACTTTTCTCCGATCGCATCGTGTTTTAGGATTTTCCAAGCAAGGATCGCAGCTTTTGCTGGAATTCGTTCTCGACCGGTTCGTCCGGGCTGGCGGCATCCAGCGAGGCGCCGGACTTGCGTGGATAGGGATCGATCGCCAGCCCGAAGAACTGTTCGGCGAGCGCGCCGACATCGATCGTATCGCCGGAGAAGGTTTCCGGGCCGTCTGGCCCGTCGGCATCGAGGAGGATTTCGCCGCCGCCTTCGAAACCCTGGCGTCCGAGCTTGGATTGCTCCGGCAGGAACAGCGCCTCGACCTCCTCGTCGATATGGGCCGCGACCGGCTCGAGGGTAACGATACACGCCTGGGTGATATCGGCCTCGACGCGACCACTGACCTTGACGCCGTTGCGCTTCCATGGCGCCACCAGCAACTCGGCGCGGTAGTTTTCGACCGAGAGCAGCTCGTGCTCTGCCGCAAGGGCGGCGCGCTGCGCCGGGTCGGCATCGATCACGACCGGGAGGCCTTTTTGCGGCAGGCGACCGACATTGGCCTTGAATGATACCGGGCTCGGCGTGTCCGCATGTTTCATCTCAGCCTCCCTCTTGATTTCCTTCATTGCGCCTTGGCGACGGGAAACGCCACCGTGCCGGAGAGGATCGATTCGGACGGCTGCGCCTCAAGCTGCCTTGCGGCATCGATCACATAGGACGCCAGCGGCAGGGCCTGCGGCCAGGCGCCGGCGTCGGGCCTGACATTGCGTGCCAGGGCTGCAGCAAGCGCATCGCCATCACGGCGTTCCAGCGCGTCGTCATAGGCGGCGGTACGGCCGTAGAACATTTTCGCCAGCCTCTTCATGCGCTTCGGCACGCCGACATCGCCAACACCCAGCTCCCGCAGCGAATGCTCGACATCGAGAAAGAACTCGTCGATCAAGACCTGCGCGACCTCTTGCGCGACGCCCTCTTCGCCTCGCAGCCGGTGCTGAAACAGGAACATGTGCAGCGACAGCATCTCGAAACGGCCGAGCGGCGTGTCCGGCACATTCCAGTCGGAATAAAACACTGTCTGCCGCGCCGCTGCCACGATTTGTGCGTACAGCGCCTCGGTGATAGCGCGGTTGGCGTTGCGTTCGCGGCCAAAAAGGCGCTGGAACATTGAGGGTGGTCTCCTGGGGACCTTTTGTTTGAATTGGCCTTGTTGCATCGGCAAGCAAGCTGGTTTACCGGTTTTGCCGCCCAGCGCAAGTTGCGGTCAGCTAATGGAGTTGTTGTTGCGCGCGCTGAAATTCAAGTCGACTTTGCTGCCCGGGGCAACCGCGGCGGTTTCTCTGGTGTTGGTGGCTTCCGCGCTGTCAGGCTGCAATTCGTCCAAGATGTTCGGCGACCTTACCCCGGGCGAGACGTTGACGCAGGGCTATGTCATCGACCAGCAGGCGGTCGACTCGGTGCCGGTAGGCTCCAGCCGCGAACAGGTGCTTCTGGCGCTCGGCACGCCGTCGACGACGGCAACTTTCGACAACGAGGCCTTCTATTACATCTCGCAGACGCGCAAGCGCTATGTCGCCTTCGACAAGCCGCACCTGGTCGACCAGAAAGTGCTGGCGGTCTATTTCGGCGATGACGGGCGCGTTACCCAGATCGCCAATTATGGCCTGAAGGACGGCAAGATCTTCGACTTCATCTCGCGCACCACGCCAACCGGCGGCAAGGACCAGAATTTCCTCAGCCAGATCATCAACGGCGCAAGCAAGCTGGCGCCCGGCATTCCCGGCGGCGGCGGCGGCGGCGCCTGAGAAGCGGCCACGCTTCCTCAAGATTTTTCACCTTGCTTCGTTCGAAGCAAACACCATCTCAGGCGACCAAAAGCCCGCGGGAGCGATCCCGCGGGCTTTTGTTTTGAGGTCATGCCGCCTCGCCCGTCGCGGTTTGCCGCGCGTAACCGGTTCGACCGCCGGGCTCCAGCGAGGCGTGTTGCACAGCCACGCTCTGCCGTGCTTCCGACGGCGTCATGCCGAAATGACGGCGGGAGGCGTGACGCATACTTGCCAGCGACCGGCCAAATTCGTATCAGACCATGCTGGCCAATTGGGGGCATCACGCTGAATTGGGAGCACCCCGTGCAGGACAAAAACCGGACAATACCGACCGGCTGGATGGCGACCGGAACGGCCGACGGCCAGGTGGTCACGCCGGACTGGATGCCCATCGAGCCGGTGGCGATCGATGGCGTGAGGGTCAAGGAGATCAGGCCGGTCGCTACCTCCACCGGCTATCTGACCGAGATTTTCCGCGAGGAATGGGAACTCAATTCCGAACCGGTCGGCCAGGTCTTCCAACGCACCTTGTATCCCGGCGCGGTGACAGGCTGGCATGCGCATGCAGAGACCACCGACCGGCTGTTCTGCTGCGTCGGCAGCGTTCGCATTTCGCTTTTCGATGGGCGCAAGGCCTCGCCGACCTTCGGCGCCGTCTGGCACAAGATCCTTGGCCCGTTGCGCCCGGCGGTGGTCATCATTCCGCCCGGCATTTGGCACGGCATTGTTTCGCTTGGAGCGGAAACGGCAGTGGTGCTCAATCTCGTCGACAAGGCCTACGCCTATGATCAGCCCGATCACTGGCGCCTGCCGCCGGATACCGACCACATCCCCTACAAGCTGGTGTAGCGTGGAAGCATCCGGGCAGCGCGATCAGACCGGCAGCCAACCACTGGTCTCGGTCGTCATCGCGACGCACAACCGGCCGGCAGCACTGCGGCAGGCGCTGACCAGCGTCATGCACCAGACGCTGCAGGACTGGGAAGCCCTGGTCATCGGCGATGGCTGCAAGCCGGATACGGCGGCCGTCGTCGCTGAATTTCGCGATGCCCGCATCGCCTATGTCGATCTCCCGGTCAATTTCGGCGAACAGTCGGGACCCAACAATATCGGCTTTGCCAGGGCGCGTGGCCGCTTCGTCGCTTTGCTCAACCATGACGATCTGTGGTTTCCCGACCATCTGGCGGCGATGACCGGCTGGATAGACGCGACGGGCGCTGACGTGGTGCTGGCGCGCGGCGCAGTCATTCGGCCGCCATCGGTCCCTGGCGATACCGGCGACTTGATCTTCGGGCTCGGCAAGGACGGCTTCTACGACCCTGTTACCACGGAAGCGTTCGGTTCGGCGCAAATGTTCCGCCGGGCTTCCTTCGGCCTGCTCGGGCCCTGGCGGCCGGCCAGCCAGTGTTTTTGCGAAAGTTCGCAGGACTGGCTGTTTCGAGCGTGGTGGAAAGGCGCGGTGATCGCGACGATGCCGCACCTGACCGTGGTCAAGCTGCACTCCGGCATCCGCAAGGGTTCCTATCTCGACGACAAGGCGCAGGAGCAGGAGGACCTTCTCAACGCCATGCAGGCGCCGGACGCCTTGCGCGTGAAAATCCTGGGCCGTGCGCGCGACCCTGTGAGGCTGAAGGCATCGAGCTATCTGCGGCGCAGGCTGATGGCGGCGTTTGGCATCCACCCCCGCGCCCGCTCCTTCCGCCGCAAGCACAAGCGGGGCGCCTTCGTCGCCATGCTGCGTCGCGGGCGCGGCCTTGCGCCGATGCCGGAACGCGAGCCGAACGCGGGCGAATTGCTCGACCGCTACAGCAAGCGCAGCGATTGCGAGACTGGACCGGAAAAAAACTGAAGCAAACAAAAACCCGCGGGATCGCTCCCGCGGGTTTTTTCTGAAGGAGCTGAATTGCCTCAGCCGTGCGCGAGCACGGCCAGCAGCAGCAGCGCGACGATGTTGGTGATCTTGATCGCCGGGTTGACCGCCGGACCGGCGGTGTCCTTGTAGGGATCGCCGACCGTATCGCCGGTGACAGAAGCCTTGTGGGCTTCGGAGCCCTTGAGGTGCTTGACGCCGTTCTTGTCGACAAAGCCGTCTTCGAACGATTTTTTCGCGTTGTCCCAGGCGCCGCCGCCCGACGTCATCGAGATGGCGACGAACAGGCCGTTGACGATGACGCCGAGCAGCGAGGCGCCGAGCGCGGCAAAGGCGGACGCCTTCGAGCCCGAGATCAGCAGCACGCCGAAATAGACGACGAGCGGGGCCAGCACCGGCAGCAGCGACGGGATGATCATTTCCCGGATCGCAGCCTTGGTCAAAAGATCGACGGCGCGCGCATAGTTTGGCTTGGAGGTCCCGGCCATGATGCCCGGATCCTCGCGGAACTGCTTGCGCACCTCCTCGACGATGGCGCCCGCCGCACGGCCGACAGCCGTCATGGCAATGCCGCCGAACAGATACGGGATGAGGCCGCCGAAGATCAGGCCGGCGACGACGTAGGGGTTGGAAAGATCGAAGGAGATGTCGCCCATACCCTGGAAGTAGGGATATTTGTCGCCGTTGGCGGCAAAGAACTTCAGGTCATTCGAGTAGGCGGCAAACAGCACCAGCGCACCGAGGCCGGCCGAACCGATGGCATAGCCCTTGGTCACCGCCTTGGTGGTGTTGCCGACCGCGTCGAGCGCGTCGGTGGAGTGGCGCACTTCCTTGGGCAGGCCGGCCATTTCGGCAATGCCGCCGGCATTGTCGGTGACCGGGCCGAAGGCGTCGAGCGCGACGATCATGCCGGCCAGGCCGAGCATGGTGGTGACTGCGATCGCCGTGCCGTAAAGGCCGGCAAGCTGGTAGGTCGAGATGATGCCGCCGACGATGACGATGGCCGGAAGTGCCGTCGATTCCAGGGAAACCGCGAGGCCCTGGATGACATTGGTGCCGTGACCGGTCACCGAAGCCTGGGCAATCGAGTTGACGGGGCGCTTGTTGGTGCCGGTGTAGTATTCGGTGATCACCACGATCAAACCGGTCACCACGAGGCCGATCAGGCCGCAGATGAACAGGTTCTTGCCGGTGATGGCCATGCCGGCAACGGTGCCGATTTCACCCCAACCGAGGCATACCGAAGTAGCCACGGCGAGGCCGGCGATCGACAGCAGGCCGGTGACGATCAGGCCCTTGTAGAGCGCGCCCATGATCGAGCCGTTGGAACCGAGCTTGACGAAGAAGGTGCCGACGATCGAGGTCAGGATGCACGCGCCGCAGATGGCCAGCGGATAGAGCATCGCAGCGCCGAGGATCGCGGTGCCGCCGAAGAAGATGGCGCCCAGCACCATGGTGGCAACGACCGTCACCGCATAGGTCTCAAACAGGTCGGCGGCCATGCCGGCGCAGTCGCCGACATTGTCGCCGACATTGTCGGCGATGGTGGCCGGGTTGCGCGGATCGTCTTCAGGGATACCGGCTTCGACCTTGCCGACGAGATCGCCGCCGACGTCGGCGCCCTTGGTAAAGATGCCGCCGCCGAGACGGGCGAAGATCGAGATCAGCGAGGCGCCGAAGCCGAGCGAAACCAGCGAGTCGATGACGATGCGGTCATTGGGCTGCAGGCCCATCGGGCCGGTCAGGATCAGGTAGTAGATCGAGACGCCGAGCAGAGCCAGGCCCGCTACCAGCATGCCGGTGATGGCGCCCGACTTGAAGGCGATGTCGAGGCCGGCGGCAAGGCTGTTCGACGCTGCCTGCGCGGTGCGCACATTGGCGCGCACCGAGACGTGCATGCCGATGAAGCCGGCAGCGCCTGAAAGCACGGCGCCGATCAGGAAGCCGATCGCTGCGGTGATCGAGAGCAGCCACCAGGCGAGAATGAGCACGACCACGCCGACAATGGCAATGGTGGTGTACTGGCGCGCCAGATAGGCCTGCGCGCCTTCGCGGATGGCGGCGGAGATTTCCTGCATGCGCTGATTGCCCTGATCGGACGCGAGGACCGATCGTGTCGCCCAAATGGCGTAGAGGACAGAAAGCAAACCGCAGGCGATGACAGCGGAAATGATGGTCATTGCCGAATTTTCCTCGATTGGTGGCCCAAAAGAACCCCTCCCTGGGCCGTTGAGACGGGAAACAGATGCCGGCAGGCGGAATCCGCTCCTTCGCTGGCGTGTATGCGAAACAGGGGTTGGAACGTCAAGATATTGTTCGGTTTTTGCCCGCCTTTCAGCCAAAAGGGGTTAGACCAGAACATTGTAGTCGCTGCGGCCTTGCTATTAGATCGATTGAAATGACGCTACGTCAGTCAGTCGTGGCGCGCGGTCCGGCCGAAGATCAGCCGCCGGTCTCCTGCCCCATGCGGCCAGCGGTGTAGCGTTCGATCGCCGACAGCCCGTCATAGATCAGCACCGCAAGGGCGGCGACGATCAGGCCGCCTTGCAGGACGAAGGCAAGATTGTTGGACAAAAGGCCAGCGATGATCACCTCGCCCAGCGTCTTGGCGGCAACCGTCGAGCCGATTGTTGCGGTGGCCAGGCTGATCACCACCGATAGCCTAATGCCGCCCAGGATGATCGGCGCGCTGAGCGGCAGTTCGACCTTGATCAGCCTCTGCCAGCCGGTCATGCCGGCGCCGCGCGCAGCCTCCATGACATTGCCCGGCAGCGTCGTCAGACCGGTCAGTGCGTTCTCGAAGATCGGCAGCAGGCCGTAGAGGAACAGCGCAATCAGCGTCGGCTTCTCGCCGAAGCCGACGGCGGGCACCGCCAGCGCGAGAACCGCCACTGGCGGGAAGGTTTGGCCGATATTGACCAGGCTGCGCGACAGCGGCAGGAACTCGGCTCCGGCCGGCCGGGTGACGAGGATGGCAAGTGCCACCGCGACCATGGTGGCCGCGAGCGTCGCAATCAGCACGGTCCTCAGATGCAGCAGTGTCAGCGTCAGCAGGCTGCCCTGATTGTAGATCGCCGGCGCATTGTTTTCCGTCAGCGGCTTCAACATCGGCTCGAACCAGCCGGGATTGGTGACGAAGGCAACAAGCAGCACCACCAGGGCAAGCCTGAGCAGCGAAGGCAGCCAGGCTTTCATGCCGGCCTCGCCGCACGCTTGACCAGGCCATCGACGGTGACGCGGCCGAGCGGCTTGCCGTCTTCGCCTTTGACGGGCAACGCCGGCCGGCCCGACCACAGGAGTTCCGCCAATGCATCGCGCTGGCTGGCATCGCCGGGGATCGCCTCGCCGTCCGCTGTCCCCTTCTCCACGGCGTCGCGCACGCGGCCGAGCGACAAAAGCCGGAACGGCTTTTCGCTGGCGCCGACCAGGGTTTCGACGAAGGCGCTTGCCGGCCGCGCCAGGATCTCTTCCGGCTTGGCATATTGCACCAGCTTTCCGGCATCCATGACGGCGATCTTGTCACCCATATGAACCGCCTCTTCCATGTCGTGGGTGACGAGGATGATGGTGGTGCCGAAGCGTTTCTGGATCGCCAGCAAATCTTCCTGGGCCTTGGTGCGGATGATCGGATCGAGCGCGCCGAACGGCTCGTCCATGAGAAGCACATTGGGTTCGGCGGCGAGCGCGCGGGCGACGCCGACGCGCTGCTGCTGGCCGCCGGACAGCTCGTGCGGATAGCGCGGGCCATAGGCCTGAGGGTCGAGCTGATAGAGTGTCATCAGTTCGTCGACGCGAGCCTTGATGCGGTCCTTGTCCCAGCCGAGCAGCACCGGCACGGTGGCGATGTTCTGCGCCACCGTTCGGTGCGGGAACAGACCGTGGCCCTGGATGGCGTAGCCGATACTGCGGCGCAGCTCGTAGCCCGGCAGCGAACGGTTGTCTTTGCCGTCGAGCTTGATCACACCAGCAGTCGGCTCGACCAGCCGGTTGATCATTCTGAGCAGCGTCGTCTTGCCGGAGCCGGAGGTGCCGACGATGACGCAGACCGTGCGCGGTTCGATGACCATCGAGACGTCGTCGACCACGGTCGTTGCGTCATAACGCTTGGTAATGCCTTCGATCTCGATCATGCCGTTTCAACCCTGCGCCCAGAGCATGATGCCGAAAAGTGTGAAGCAGTTTTCGGACGACATCATGCTCTATCTCTCTGATTTAGAGGCGGTCATTTCGATGATGGCGTCGAGGATGATGGCTGCGGCGAAGGCCAGCGCCACCGTCGGCATTGCGCCCAGCAGCACCAGGTCCATCGCCGTCTGCCCGACGCCCTGGAACACGAACACGCCAAAGCCGCCGCCGCCGATCAGGGCGGCGATGGTGGCCAGGCCGATGTTCTGCACCAGGACGATGCGAATGCCGGTGAGGATCACCGGAAAGGCCAGCGGAAACTCGACGCCGAACAGGCGCTGGCGGTCGGTCATGCCCATTCCGCGCGCAGCATCGTTGGCCGCGCGTGGCACGCCGGCAAGGCCGACCACCGTGTTGGCGACAACCGGCAGCAGCGAATAGAGGAACAAAGCGACGAAAGCCGGCGCGGTGCCGATACCTCTGATACCGAGCGCTGCAGCACCCGGAACATGCGCGGCCACCCAGCCGAGCGGCGCGATGAGCAGGCCGAACAGTGCGATCGAGGGAATGGTCTGGACAATGTTGAGCACGTTGAGCACGCCGGCCCGCAACCGCTCGACGCGATGGCAAAGGATTCCGAGCGGCAGGCCGACGATCACCGCCGCCGCCAGCGAGCCGAGGGCCAGCGTGATGTGCTTGGAGCCTTCGACCCAGAAACTGTCGGCGCGGTTGGCATATTCCTTGAGGATCGAAAGGCTGTCCCAAAGCCCCGAGGCCAACAGGACACCAATGGCCAGTGCTGCGACGACAAGCACGCCGACACGGGCCAGCGGCGACAGGTTGAGCCTGGTCAGCACATCGGCGAGCAGCAGCGTGAAGGCAAAGATCAGCAGCCAAAAGCCGGAGGCCGGCGAGATGCGGGCAAAGGTGTTGCCCGCCGGCGTGAGGAAGGTGCCGGCAACACCGATCAAAATGGCAAGGGCAGCGAGCGCCACCACGCTTGCGGCAAGGCGCAGGACCAGCGGGGTCTTCAGCAAGGCAATGATTGCGGCCACGACGGCGATCGCCAGCAGCAACGGCCCGACAATAGCGGGCAACGCCTCGAGGATCGAACGCGCCTCGCCGGGCACGATGCGGTTGGCGCGGAAGGTGGCGAACGAGGCGAAGAACGCCGCATAGGCAACGATCGCCGCGATGACGACGCCGAGCTTGTCCAAACGGATATTCACGCGCTGCCCCGTCAGTCGATCCGGCGCGCCACGCGAGCGGCGCGCCGGAATCGCCTTACTTCAGGAACCCGTTCTTCTTCAGGAAGTCCTCGGCGACGCCCTTGACCGGCTCGCCGCCGACCTGGACGCGGCCGTTGAGCTCCTGCAGCGTGACGAGGTCGAGCTTGGCGAAGACCGGCTTCAACAGCGTCTCGATTTCGGGATGCTCCTTCAGCACCGCCTCGCGGATGATCGGCGCCGGCTGATAGACCGGCTGCACGCCCTTGTCGTCATCGAGCACGACCAGGCCGGACGGCGCGATGCCGCCATCGGTGCCGTAGACCATGGCGGCGTTGGCGCCGTTGGTCTGGTTGGCGGCTGCGCCGATGGTCGCCGCGGTGTCGCCACCCGAAAGCGTGATCAGCTGGTCCGGCTTCAACGTGAAGCCGTAAGTGGTCTGGAAGGCCGGCAGGGCCGCCGCCGAATTGACGAACTCGGCCGAAGCCGCGAGCACCACCGTGCCGCCGCCGGCGACGTATTTGCCGAAGTCGGAGAGCGTCGCCAGCTTGTTGGTCTCGGCAACCTCCTTGCGCAGCGCGATCGCCCATGTGTTGTTGGCCGGCGACGGCGACAGCCAGACGATCTTGTTGGCGTCGTAGTCGAGCTTCTTGGCGGTCTCATAGGCCTTGGCGGCATCCTTCCAGATCGGATCGTCGGCCTTCTCGAAGAAGAAGGCGGCGTTGCCGGTGTATTCGGGATAGATGTCGATCTCGCCGGCGGTGATCGCCTTGCGCACCACAGGCGTACCGCCGAGCTGGATGCGATCGGTGGTCTTGATCTTGTTGGCGTTCAGCACAAGCTGGATGATGTTACCGAGCACGCCGCCCTCGGTGTCGATCTTCGAGGAGACGACGACCTGGGCATTGGCGAAAGCCGCTGACATGCCAAGCGCCAATGCCGCGCTGGCTAGAACCTTGACTGAAAACATTATGAAAACCTCTTGCTTTGAACCGGAATGCGGCGGCCGCATATGAGCATGGCTTCAACGGCCCGTCGGGGCACACGGTTTCATAGCAAGTGGCGCAGACGCAATAATTTTGTGCGGCCGCCGCGATTCCGGCCGGCGCCATGCTGACAGGCAGTGTCAGGTAGAGCAATTCCAGGAAAAGTATCGGCGGTTTTCCGTCCGGAATTGCGTCAAAAATAGAGTCGTATCAGGCGTGGGCTTTGCGCATACCCGTCATCTTGAGCGCGCCAAGCGCGACGAAGCACAGCGCGACGACCGGGAAGACCAGCCAGTTCAGCATCTCCCAGCCCCAGGCATTGTAGATTGCACCCGACATCAGCGAGGCGAACGCGACGGAGCCGAACAGGACGAAGTCGTGGAAGCCCTGCACCTTGCTCTTTTCGGACGGAAGGTAGCTGTCGGCGACCATGGAAGTGGCGCCGATGAAGGCGAAATTCCAGCCGAGACCAAGCAGGATCAGCGCCGTCCAGAACTGCCACAGATGCAGGCCCGACAACGCCACCACGGCGCAGCCGATCAGCAGCGCAAGGCCCGTGGCGACGATGCGTTCGGCGCCGAAGCGATGGATCAGCGATCCGGTGAAGAAGCTTGGGGCAAACATCGCCATCACATGCCAGGAAATGCCAAGCGTGGCGTCGTCCGTCGACAGGCCGCAGCCGACCATGGCCAGCGGCGCGCCGGTCATGACGAAGCTCATCAGCGCATAGCTGCCGACGGCGCAAAACAGTGCCGCGACGAAGCGCGGCCGGGTGACGATTTCTGACAGCGGCCGCGCTTCGCTCGAAGCGATTTCCGCGTGGGCCGCGGCCTTGGCCGGGATGCGCAGGAACGACAGGATGATGGCGCCGACCGCGGCCAGCACCGGAATGGCTGCGAACGAGCCGGCAAACATCACCGGCGCCAGCAATTCGCGGGTGAAGATGACGATCTGCGGCCCGAGAATGGCGGTGATGATGCCGCCGGCCAGCACGAAGGAAATGGCGCGCGCCTTGAATTCCGGCGGCGCATTGTCGGCGGCAGCGAAGCGGAACTGCTGAACGAAGGCGCCGCCGACGCCGATCACCAAAAGGGCGAAAGCAAACAACCAGAAGCTGCCCTGGAACAACGCCAGCGTAGATATGACGCCGCCAAGCGCGGTGACTATGGTCCCGGTCATGAAGCCGCCGCGCTGGCCAAGCCAGCGGATGATGGCGGCGGCCGGCAGCGCGCCAAGCGCCACGCCGATGTTGAAGCCGGTGATCGGCGCCGTCGCCAGCGACTTGTCGGGGCCAAGCAGATATTGCCCGGCCAGCCCGCCCATGGAAATGGCGATCGGCGCGGCAGACCCAATGATCGCCTGCGACGCGGCCAGGATGATCGCCGTGCGGCGGCCCTCTCTTGCTGCCGCTGCAGCGGTCACGACGCGTCCTTGCCGCGCCCCTCGCCGCGCACCCGCCGCGACACGCGATCGAGCACGGCGTTGGTCAGCTTCGGCTCGTCTTCCTCGTAGAAGGCCTTGGCGATATCGACATATTCCGAAACGATGACGGCCACCGGCACGTCGTCGCGCTTCATCAGTTCATAGACGCCGGCGCGCAGGATGGCGCGCAGCGTCGAATCCAGCCGCGATAGCGGCCAGTCCTCGGTCAGCGCCTGGCGGATGATCGGATCGATGGTCTTCTGGTTCTCGACGACGCCAGTCAGGATGGCGCGAAACCATTGCGCGTCGGCCTCGCGGTAAAGCGCGCCGTCGACTTCCTTGCCGAGCCGGAAGGCCTCGTATTCGGCGGTGATCTCGAAGACGCCGCTGCCGGCCAAGTCCATCTGGTAAAGCGCCTGCACGGCGGCCAGACGGGCAGCGCCACGCTTGTTGGCGTGGCGCGGACCGGGTGAAGCGGGTTCGCTCACGATTGCGCTCCCAGTTGCTCTTTGAGCGCGATCATGGTGAGTGCTGCGCGCGCGGCAAAGCCGCCCTTGTCGCCTTCCGAGCGTTTGGCGCGCGTCCAGGCCTGCGCGTCATTCTCGGTCGTCAGGATGCCGTTGCCGATCGCAATCGCCTCCTGCACCGACAGATCCATCAGCGCCCGGCTCGATTCATTGGCGACGATATCGAAGTGATAGGTGTCACCACGGATGATGGTGCCAAGCGCGACAAAACCATCATAGTCCTTGCCGCCTTCGCCCATGCCGTCGAGTGCGAAAGTGATCACGGCAGGAATTTCCAGCGAACCAGGAACGGTGACGACGTCATAGGTCGCGCCGGCTTCGTCGAGTGCATTCGTCGCGCCGTCGAGAAGCGCGTCGGCAAGATCGTCATGGAAACGTGCCTCGATGATCAGAAGGTGGGCCTTCTTCTTCGGGCGGATGAACGCTTTGCCGTGTTGGGATGTGCCAGCCATAAATGTCTCCGGGGGTCGCCGGTGACTTAGGCCGAAGCCGGTTTGATCGCAAGCGGAAGATTGATGGAGGCGACGTTCAGACGCCTGCTGCCTCGCGATATAGACGCACTGTGTCGCGCAGTCGATCATTGACCGGCTGCGGATTGATCAGGGCATCAACGAAGGCCTTGCGATCGGTGGTCGACAGCTCGAAACCCTCCTGGCCCTCGATGCCAAGCTTTTGTCCCTTAGCGGAACCAGTTGGGTTGTTTGCCATCAAAGCCCTTCGGCCGCCGCCTCCACCAACCGCGCCGCGTAGCGGGCCATGGTGTCGATCTCGAGGTTGACGTGATCGCCGACTTTGCGTTCGCCCCAGGTGGTTACGGTCAGCGAATGGTGGATCAACAGCACGTCGAAGCGGGTGCCCTCGACCTTGTTGACGGTGAGTGAGGTGCCGTCGAGCGCGACCGAACCCTTGGGCGCTATGAATTTCGCCAGTTCGCGCGGCGCCTCGAGCGTGAAGCGCACCGCGTCGCCCTCGTCCTTGCGCTCGACGATTTCGGCCATGCCGTCGACATGGCCGGAGACGATGTGGCCGCCGAGTTCGTCGCCGATCTTCAGCGCCCGCTCCAGATTGATCCGGGTACCGGATTTCCAGCCCATCGCTGTCGTCAGCCGCAGCGCCTCTTCCCAGGCCTCGACCTCGAACCAGCGCGCGTTCGAGCCGCTGTCGGGCAGCGCCGTTACCGTCAGGCAGACGCCGCCACAGGAAATCGAGGCGCCGATGGCGATGCTGTCGGGATCGTAGGCGGTGTCGATGCGCAGGCCGACGCCTTCCCTCAGCGGCCGCACGGTCGCGACTGTGCCAACGTCTGTGACAATTCCCGTAAACATCAGAAATCCCTTATCCATTCGGCGTACCCGTCTTCGCCAAAGCGCATCTCGCGCAACTTGCGGAAGCCTGGAGGGATATGGTCGGCGTCGATGGGCGATGCAATGCCGCCCCCGCCGATCGCTTCCGGCCCCTGGAACAGTACGATGCGGTCGACCAGCCCTTCGGCGAGGAAGGCGCTGGCCACTTTGGCGCCGCCTTCGACCAGAACGCTGGCCATGCCGAGCGCGGCCAGATCCTCAAGCAGTTCCGGCAAGGCGACGCCGCCTTCATGGGTTTCGGTGCCGATGAAGCGCACGCCGGCACGCTCCAGCACCGACCGCCGCAGCGGGTCGGCCTCCAGGCAGGCGGCGATATAGATCGGCACCCTGTCGATCCCGGATACCAGCTTCGAGGCTTCCGGCAGCCTGATCTGGCGGTCGAGCACGATGCGCGCCGACGAGCGGTTCTCCAGCCCCGGCAGCCGCACGGTGAGCGCCGGATCGTCCTCCAGCGCCGTGCCGATGCCGACCAGTATGCCGTCGGCCTCGGCCCGCATCAAATAGACTTCGCGGCGTGCAATATCGCCGGTGATCGCGACCTGGCCAGAGCCTTCCACGCCGATCTTGCCATCGCTGGAAAGCGCAAGCTTCAGAACCACTTCCGGGCGCTTTTTCAGGGATCGAATCAGATAGCCGGCCATCTGCTCGGCGGCTTCCGTGGCCAGCACCCTTTCAACCACCTCGATACCGGCAGCGCGCAGGATGGCGTAGCCCTGGCCGGACACGCGCGGATCGGGATCGCTGGCGGCACCGACGACACGCGTCACGCCGGCATTGACCAGCGCATTGGCGCAAGGCGGGGTGCGGCCGTGATGGGCGCAGGGTTCGAGAGTGACGTAAGCTGTGGCACCACGCGCGAGCTCGCCGGCTTCAGCCAGCGCCTCGGTCTCGGCATGCGGCCGGCCGCCGACGGCGGTGACGCCGGTGCCGACGATCATCGGCCCGGCGCCGTCATCGCGCACGAGGATGGTGCCGACCGACGGGTTGGTCGAGGTGCGGCCGGCGTTTTTGCGCGACAGCCGCAGCGCGGCCGCCATGAAACGGCGATCGAGAGCTTCCTGTTCGGCTTTGCCAGGCGCTGCCATGCTCAGCCGGCGTCCTCTTCGCTCTTCGGCTCGTCGCCTTTGAGCTCGTCGCCTTTGAGCTCGCCCAGCAGTTCATGAAAATCCTTGGCCTCGCGGAAATTGCGGTAGACCGAGGCGAAGCGGACATAGGCGACGTCGTCGAGCGATTTCAGCGCTTCCATGACCAGACGGCCGACCTCACCTGAGGCCACTTCCGTCTCGCCGGAGCTTTCGAGCTGGCGCACGATGCCGGTCACGGCGCGGTCGATGCGCTCGGGATCGACATTGCGCTTGCGCACGGCGATCTCCACCGAACGCAACAGCTTGTCGCGGTCGAACGGCACTTTGCGGCCGGACTTCTTCACCACCACGAGATCGCGCAGCTGGACGCGCTCGAAAGTGGTGAAGCGGCCACCGCAATCGGGGCAGACGCGCCGCCGGCGGATCGCCGCGCCATCCTCGGCGGGGCGCGAATCCTTCACCTGCGTATCTTCGGACTGGCAATAGGGACAGCGCATGGAGGGCCTTCGGGTTGGCGAATCTGGCGGAACGAGAGGCTTAGAGGTTTTTGCCGGGACGGGCAAAGGTTCGGCAACGGCCGCTCGTGCTCTCAGAGATAGCGAGACGCGAGGAAAATTGCCAGCCGCGCCAGATATGTCAGGGCGCGACGTCTTTGGTCGGGAAGCCGCAGGACGTTCCGAGGTTGCGGTAGGCCTTGGTGAAGCCATCCATCGGAATGCTGGCGACGGTTTGCTTGCCGAACGTCACATCGAGCGAGATGACCTGGCGCATCGCACGCAGCAGCGCGAGGCTGGTCTTGGCCTGGTTGTCGACTGTCCAGCTCGGGCGGCCGGCGGCATCATTGGAATAGACAGTCGCGGAAACCTTGACGCCGGGATCACCGAACGTCGCCGCGACCTTTTTGCCGGTCGGCAGTTCCTTGTTGGCGACAGCGATCATGATGGCTGGATAGGCGTCGGGCGGCAGAGCGTCGCCGGTCGAGATCGAAAGCGTCAGCGTGCCGGCATTGCCATTGCCATCGAGAAAGGCCGTGGAGGCGGCGCAGGTCTTGTGCGAATCCTGGCCGGTGTCGAGCGCATCGATGATGGTGGTCCACCTGCCAAAAGTCTTGGTCGCCGGCATCTCCGTGCTCGGCTGCGTCTGCTCCTGGCCAGTCGCGCCCGACACTGTGAAGGCGGCAAACGAGCCAAAGAGGGCCAGAGTGGCAGGACGGAACATGCGCATCATCAAATCTCCAGCAAGCCGCGCCGCCCGAACAGGAGCGGCGCAGAGCGCGGGATAAAAGACGAAGCGCCGCTGGCGGTCAACCGAGATAGGGATAAAGCGGGAACCGATCGGTCAGCGCCACGACCTTGGCCTTCACCGCCGCCTCGACAGCCGCATTGCCTTCGTCGGAATTGGCAACCTTCAATCCGTCCAGCACTTCGGCGATCAGCTTGCCGATCTCGCGGAATTCGGCCTGACCGAAGCCGCGCGTGGTGCCGGCCGGCGTGCCGAGGCGAACGCCGGAGGTGACGAAAGGCTTTTCCGGATCGAAGGGGATGCCGTTCTTGTTGCAGGTGATGTTGGCGCGGCCGAGTGCTGCCTCGGCGCGCTTGCCGGTGGCGTTCTTGGGCCTCAGATCGACCAGCATCAGATGGTTGTCGGTGCCGCCGGAGACGATGTCGAGGCCGGTTTCCTGGAGGCTCGACGCCAGCGCCTTGGCATTGGCAGCGACGCTCTCGGCATAGAGTTTGAAGCTCGGCTTCAGCGCCTCGCCGAAGGCCACCGCCTTGGCGGCGATGACATGCATCAGCGGGCCGCCCTGCAGGCCGGGGAACACCGCCGAGTTCATCTTCTTGGCGATGTCCTCGTCATTGCACAGGATCATGCCGCCGCGCGGGCCGCGCAGCGACTTATGCGTGGTGGTCGTCACTACATGGGCATGCGGCAGCGGCGATGGATGCACGCCGCCGGCGACGAGCCCGGCAATATGGGCCATGTCGACCATCAGATAGGCGCCGACCGCGTCGGCGATCTCGCGAAAACGCTTCCAGTCCCAGATGCGCGAATAGGCGGTGCCGCCCGCCAGGATCAGCTTCGGCTTGGTCTCATGCGCGGTCTTCTCGATCGCATCCATGTCGAGCAGATGGTCTTCCTTGCGCACGCCGTAGGAGACGACCTTGAACCATTTGCCGCTCATGTTGACGGGCGAGCCGTGGGTCAGGTGGCCACCCGAATTCAGGTCGAGGCCCATGAAGGTGTCACCGGGCTGCAGCAGCGCCAGGAACACGGCCTGGTTCATCTGGCTGCCGGAGTTCGGCTGGACGTTGGCGAAATTGCAGCCGAACAGCTTCTTGGCGCGCTCGATGGCAAGTTCCTCGGCGACATCGACGAACTGGCAGCCGCCATAGTAGCGCTTGCCCGGATAGCCCTCGGCGTATTTGTTGGTCATGATCGAGCCCTGCGCCTCGAGCACGGCACGCGAAACGATGTTTTCCGAGGCGATCAGCTCGATCTCGTGGCGCTGGCGGCCGAGTTCGTTGCGGATGGCGCCGAAAATCTCGGGATCGGCATCGGCAAGCGTGGTTTCGAAGAAGGATTCGTATGTGTTCGACGCTGCCGTTGCAGTTGCCATGGCCTGAAATCCTCCGGTTCGGGGCAATCTTGTCTATGCATATCGTGGCCCTAAAACCGCTGCGCGGTTCGGAGCGACATGCATTGCCGCGCCATTAACACAGTTGTTTTGGCCTCGCCACGTTTGCGGCGCGAAATTTGCTGGCCGGTTTGCGGCAGAGGGGACCCGGAAGCGCTATTTCCGTTCCTGCCGGCCCTGCAGCAAGGCCTCGGTGAGGGTGATCTCGGTAAACAGCGATCGTGCCGTGTGGTCGTTGATCGCGCCGCTGCGGAACATGTTGCGGACGGCGGTGCGCTCGGCCTCGATGCCGGCAAGCCGCATTTCGAGCTCCAGCCGCCCGGCTTCGCGGGCCTCTGCCCGGGCGTCGTCTGACTCGTCCGAGGTGGCGATGCGGCGCCGATAGCCGGCGACGATGTTTTCGGCAGCGGCAAGCCTGGCGTCGGGCACCTCGCCCTCATGGTCGTCGCCGGCGCCCGCCATGCTCTCGATGCGGGCGATCGCCGCCTTGGCGGCGCCGACACGGGCCAGACGCTCCTCGATGGCGCCCTCATCCTCGCCCGGTTCGACCAGGCCGCGGGCTATCTTCGGCAGCGCCACGCTGGCGATGGCGAGCGAACAGATGATGACGCCGGCGGCGAGAAAGATCACCAGGTCGCGCGCCGGAAAGGGTGAGCCGTCCGGCATGGCAAGCGGCAGCGACAGGATGCCGGCCAGCGTGATCGCGCCACGCACGCCGGCGACCGAGCCGGCAAGCCGCACGCGCATGCCGAACGGCTCAGGCTTGCGCTTGCCCAGCCGCGCCTTGATGCCCGCCGCGATATCGCCGACCCAGATCCAGAAGAAGCGCAGCGCAATCAGGCAGAGCGTCAGCGCAATCACCGTCGCGATCGGCTGGAGGATCGGGTAATGGCCGGTAAGCTCGGGCGGTACGCGGCGAATGATGTCGGGGAGTTGCAGGCCGAGCACGATGAACAATGCACCGTTGTAGGTGAAGGACAAAGTGGTCCACAGCGATATCGTCTGTATACGGGCCGAAACGCCAAGGAAGCGGAACACGCCGGAGCCGCCGGTCAAAAGTCCGGCGGTGACCGCCGCCAAAATGCCCGAGGCATGCAGATGCTCGGCAATGAGATAAGCAATGAACGGCAGCAGCACCATGACCAGAACCTGCACCTCGGCCGGTACGCCGCCGATGCGGTTCAAAAGCTGCAGCAGCCGGGCGGCGATGAACAAGGCCGCCACCCCGGCCAGGATGCCGACGGCGACGGCATAGAGGAAGGACAGCGACGCGCCGGCGAAGGAAAAACTGCCGGTCAGTGCGGCCGCGACTGCGAAGCGGAACATGACCAGCCCCGACGCGTCGTTGAGCAGCGCCTCGCCTTCCAGAATATGCATCAGCCGCGCCGGCACCAAGCTCCGGTCGACGATCGAGGATACGGCAACCGCATCGGTCGGCGACAGCACGGCGGCGAGCGCGAAAGCGACGACCAGCGGGATGCTCGGCACCAGCCAGTGCAAGGCATAGCCGAAGCCGACAATGGTGAAGAAGACCAGACCGATGGCAAGGTCGAGGATCGGTCCACGCAGCGCGATCAGTTCGCGCTTGGGCGCGCCATAGGCGTCGCCGAACAGCAATGGCGGGATGAACACCAGCAGGAACAGTTCGGGTTCGATCTCGACATGGATGCCCTTTACCGGCCAGGCGAGTGCTGCGCCGATGGCAATCTGCAGCACCGGCAACGGCACCCGCACCAGCCGCACCAGCGCGCCGGAAACGGCAACGAAGACGAGCACGGTGAGGATGAAGACGGCGACCTGCATGGTTCGATTCCGGCTGATTTTGGAACCATGCGCAATTGTCGCCGATCCGTCCAGCGAGGCTGCCGATCAGCCGAACCGCCTCGCAGCCGCAGAATCACGGGGACGATCAACTGCGCAGTCGTTCGGTGGCAAGAAGCCGGAAATGCGCCCCGAGCCCCCACGCCCGGGCTCTATCCTTCACCGCAGTCGCGGTGTCGGTCAGCCCCGAAATCGGGGCGCATCCGGCGGCGGCTCGCGGCCCCGGGAGCGCCAGCCAAACAGAATGAAAAAAGGCCGGCACCCGGCGTCAGCGCAAGGCTGCCTTTGGGGCACCGAGTGGCCGGCCCCACGCCGAGGCTCAGGAACCGGCGTGGCAAGGGCAGAAACATCATGCCCGGCCTCAGCCTCCCTGCCGCAAGGGCAAGTCTGTGCCGCGCCCTTCCCTGATAAGCGAGCAGGCAGCCGCAGTAACCTCTCGAAAACGTGGGGTTGACAGGCCCCCTCCACCGCAAGCCGCCTTGTCGGCGCGGCTCTGCCATGTCACCTTGCATGGCCGCTAGCGAACAGGGGTTCGATTGGTGCTGTCACAGATCATGGCGCATGCCGAAGCGGCCTTTGCGGCGCAGACGGCCGAGGATGCCAGCGTCAGATTCTTCAAGGTCATGAAGGATCTCGGCGCTTCCTATCTGCAGACGCGCCTCTACCGGCGACCGACAGCGACGCTGACCTCGGCCAGCCATTGGGCGGCCGGCGGCTTCATCGCGCGGCTGGCGCCGGAGAACTGGCCGGGAAGCCCGGCCTTCGACTATGTTTGCCTGGAGTGCAACCCGTTGCTGACGGCGATCCGCGAAAGCCGGACGCGCTACAGCTTCAGCGATTTTGCGCCTCGTGATGCGAAGGAATTCGGCACCTATTGGGATGCGCTCAGCGAGGCCGACATCCATGACGCGCTGTGCGCCACCTCCTACAGCGCCGACGGCGTCATCGCTTCGCTGCATCTCGGCTTCCACGAACGAGATTTTTCTCACGAGGAAAGCTTCGCCATCCAGATGGCTGGCCTTGTGTTGACCGAAAGGCTGATGGAGCTGACCGCGCCGCCGCCAACGGCCGCCATCCGGCTGACGGAGCGCGAACGCGACAGCCTGGCGCTCGTCGCCGAAGGCAAGACCGATTGGGAAATCTCGGTGATCCTCGGCATCGCCCAGGCGACCGTACGTTTCCATGTCGACAATGCGCGGCGCAAGCTAGGCGCCGTCAACCGCGCGCAGGCAGTGGCGCGACTGGTGAACCAACGGCTGATCTAAAGCTCTTCCGCAAAAGAGAAGGCCGCCAAGAAGGCGGCCTTTTGTTCAAAAACATCAATCGCTTAGAGCGCAGATGTGATCTGCAGTTCTTGGGCGCCATCGAGTGCGTAGACATCGTCGCGGAACTGCACAACGCCTGGACCCGTCGACCACGCCGACAGATAGAGGAAGTGCACCGGCACCGGGTTGACGACCTGCACAGGCGTGTTCTCACCGGTCTTGATGGTCGCCTCGAAATGCTGGCGGTCCCAACCGGGGGTGTCGCGCAGGATCCAGGTCACGAGGTCGCGCACGTTCTGCACGCGCACGCAGCCCGAGGAATCGAAGCGCATCATCTTGCCGAACAGGCTCTGCTGCGGCGTGTCGTGCATGTAGACGCCGTCCGGGCTCGGGAAGTTGATCTTGACCGAAGCCATGGCGTTGCCGGAACCCGGATCCTGGCGGAAGCGATACTTCGCGGCATCGTCCGTCGACCAGTCGACATTCATCGGATCGACTTCGCTGCCATCCGGCGCGAACAGGCGGATATGGCTATCCTTGAGATAGTTGGGATCCTTCCGCATCAGCGGAATGATGTCCTTGCGCACGATCGAGACCGGCGCGTTCCAGTAGGGATTGACGATGATCTCGTTGATCTGGGAATTGACCACCGGCGTCTGGCGGTCGATCTTGCCGACGATTGCGGTGTGACGCAGCACGACGCGGTCGTTCTCGACCGCCTCGATCTGTGCCGCCGGGATGTCGACCAGCACATAGCGGCTGCCCAGCGTGCCGGCCTTTTCGCGCAGACGCTCGAGATTGGTCTGCAGCTGGCCGAGCCGGATCTGCGCCGAAACATTCATTGCGGCATAGGTGTACTTGCCCATGGCGCCGTCGGCCGGCAGGCCATGGCGGCTCTGGAAGCGCTTGACCGCGGCGTCGACATAGGAATCGAACGACGTCGAAATGCCGGCGCTCTGCGCCAGGTCGCCCGCAATAATCAGCCTCTTGCGCAGCGGCACGACATCCGGATCGTCGACGCCGAGTTGCAGCTTCTTGGTCGCCGGCACCTCTTCCCAACCGCCTTGGGCGACAATGTTCTGGTACTGCGCCACTGCCTGCTCCGTGAAGGCAACCGTCTGCAGGCTGAAGATCGGCAGCGTCGAGGCGACCTTGCCGCCTTCCGAGGCGCGGGCGTCGAACTGGTCGTCCCAATTGCCGCGGCCTGAAGATTTCAGGATATCGTCGATGACATCCTGCGCGCTGGCGGCATTGGCAACCATGGCGACGGCGAGCGCGGAGGCTCCGGAAAGGAAAAAGCGGCGGCTGGTTCTCATGGACGTTCCAGACATTCTTCTAGCACTTGGCTTCTAGCACTTGGCTTGTAGCGTTTGGCGCGTAGCGTTCGGCTACTTGCACGATCATTGGACGATATCGCCCGCACTCTAGAGTTGGCACTGTTAACAATTAGCCAACCATGACCTGCATCACTTGGCCGTGAAAAGCGAACCGCGATGCGACATTACAGGCGCGCGAACAGCTTTCGCCACGCATCACCCGCAGCCCTCGCTTCCACCGCGAATATGGCGGCAACGTGGCTTCGCGCCGAATTTGGACCCGACGACGATCTGAAATGGAGAGACCGGTGCTTTTCGGCACCGTTCCCCGACTGTTCCTCAAAGCCGGGTCTCGCTGGTCCGGCTTAAGGCTTTGCTTTGCCTTCCAGCTCCGAACAGCGTTGCAGCACCTGGTTTTCCGGATATCGCAACACCTTGTTTTCATCGAGCTTGAGCAACAGCGTTCGTTTTTTGGATTTGCTCTGCTCATCGTCCGAGCAGGACATATCCAGAATGATGGCGTCGAGGCCCTTCAGCTTCTGGACTTTTTGGACGCTACAGCTGACTTCCCACATGTCGGCCGATTTGTCGGTGAACGTCACGATGGAGTCATTGTTGTCGCAGGGGCTCGAGCCTTCATTGGCGAAGGCGCCTTGCCACCACTCCTCCGCAAACGCCATTTGCGGCGTCAGCAAAAGCAGCATTGCGACCGGATAGATTCTGAAATTGATGCCTGAACGCATGTCGTCCCCCTGCCCGGCGAGATTAGGCATTGCGGAAGCGAAAGCAAACCGCAGCCAGATGCGGCGGCATGGCCAATCGCGGGCATAGCCGTGACCATAAAAAAGGACCGGTGCCCCGCGACACCGGTCCTTGATTTCCCTCTCCGGCCGCGCTTCTTCCGGCGCAGCTGCTGTTCAATGGCCTGCGGATCACATCCGATAGGCGATGGTGTCGTTCCAGAAGCGATCCAGCCGCTGCAGCGCGCGGTTCATCTGCTTGAACTCTTCGCTGTTGATGCCGCCGACCTGTTCGATCGAGCCGACATGGCGCTCATAGAGACCGGCGACGACGTCGGCCACTTCATTGCCCTTCGGCGTCAGCGAGACGCGGACCGAACGGCGATCGATGCGCGAGCGCTGGTGGTTGATGAAGCCGAGATCGACCAGCTTCTTCAGATTGTAGGAGACGTTCGAGCCGAGATAGTAGCCACGCGAGCGGAGCTCGCCGGCGGTCAGCTCGGAGTTGCCGATGTTGAACAGAAGCAGCGCCTGGATGGCGTTGATGTCGGAACGGCCGTTGCGGTCGAACTCGTCCTTGATCACGTCAAGCAGACGGCGATGCAGACGCTCCACCAGCTGCAGCGATTCCATGTAAAGCGAACGGATAGCCTCGCGGCGATCGTCGGATACGTTGGCGGTCTTCGCCGCCGGACGCGAATTGATCATTGTCTTTGCCTCTCGTTTGTCGCCTTGGTGATTTTTTGTTTTTCACCTTGATCGCGACACTATCGAATACTCATAAAATTCGACTTAAACGCTAGGGCTAACAAGAGCTTACCGGTAATAGGTTTCGGAAGACGCTTAACGAACGGTCACCCGAGCAAGGATAATTAACCTAAAGATTTAGCCAATGGCGGCTGGGCGGCGTTTCAGGCGCGCGCGGGGCGCTTCTGCATCCAGATCACGACACGGAAGACGATGTAGAGCAGCGCCACCGCGAAGTGCGAAAACAGGATCAGCGGCCGGTGGCCGAACAGATCGGGAAAGCCGGCATACATGGTGATCTCGGTGACGGCGCAGATGAACCAGATCACCGGGCCCCAGGACGCCAGCATCCACAGGCCGGCTGCGGCGAAGGGGAAGAACACCGCCAGCATCACCGCCGCGACCTGCCAGTGCACCGGCATCAGGTCGAAGCGCCAGAGCGGACCGGGATAGAAGCCGATCAGCCGGATCCAGTACAGGACGCCGAACAAGAGGCAGTAGCCGGCTATGACGCGCTGGAACCAGGCGAAGGTGATTTCGACGCCCGAGGGCTGCAGCACGATGCGCCTTGAGGGGACCTCGCTCACAGCTCGAGCTCCCGTTCGAGCGGCGCGAAATAGGCGTCCACCGCCGCGGCGTCGACTTCGGCAAGGGTTGCCGGCTGCCATTGAGGCGTCGAGCCCTTGTCGACGATGACGGCGCGGATGCCTTCGTAGAAATCATGGCCGGCCAGCATGCGGTTGAGGATGCGGAACTCCATCTTCATGCAAGCTTCCATCGACAAAGTCAGCCCGGCGCTGATCTGGCGCCAGGCGACGTTGAGGCTGGTGGGCGAGCGGGTGCGGATCGTGGCCAGGGTCTTGGCGGCAAATTCGTCGGCGCCGGCCGCCCGTTCCAGGCTGGTAATGATATCGGCAAGCGAGGATTGGGCGAAATGGCCGGCGATGGCTTCCAGCACCGGCTGGCCGGTCTCGCGCTTGGCCGGCACGAAGAAGCCGCGCAGCACCGATTCCGGATCGCCATTGGCGCAAAGCCGGTCGAGAAAGGCTGCCTGGTCGGCGGCCTTGATGGTATGGGTGGCGAGCCCCGACCACAACGCATCGCCATAACGGATGCGGTTGCCGGTGAGCGCCAGATACATGCCGAAGCTGCCGCCGAGGTCCGGCAGAAGATGGCTGCCGCCGACATCGGGGAAAAAGCCGATGCCGACCTCCGGCATGGCGAACTGGGCATTCTCTGTCAGCACGCGCTGCGAGCCGTGGAACGAGATGCCGACTCCGCCACCCATGACGATGCCATCGATCAGCGCGACATAGGGCTTTTTGAAACTGTTGATGCGGGCATTGAGCCGGTATTCGTCGGCGAAGAAGTCGACCGGCGGCTTTCCGGCCCGGGCCTCATAGACGTGCATGATGTCGCCGCCGGCCGAAAACGCCCTGCCCTCGGCCTTGACGATGACGACATCGACGCCGGCATCGCGCTCAAAAGCGTCGAGCGCCTTGTCCAGAGCCTTGATCATTCGATGCGTCAGCGCATTGAGCGCCTGCGGCCGCGTCAGCGTGACGACGCCTGCCTTGCCCAACCGTTCGAACCGGATCTCGTCGCCGCCGCCAAAATCCATCGTCAGAGATTCCCTCCCCGCGCCTGCGGGACTGAAGTGCTAAAGGTGGCGCATGGGTGCGTCAACCGGCGGAGGATGGTTTGGATTTTCGCAAGGGAACGCGACCGTGCTTTGCCCCAGGCAAAAATGCGCGCAAAATTCCCGGCGAAACACCATCTCAGTTTTCAGCCTGTCTTGTGACCCAGGGGGCGAACGATGACGCTTGAAACCGCAGCGCCGGGCCATGGCTGGGAGATGCCGAAAAAGTTCGACCCGGACGATGTGCTGAGCCGCCCGCTGATGGCCAATCTGGCGACCGTGACCGCTGATGGCGCGCCGCGCAACGCGCCGATGTGGTTCATCTGGGAGGACGATGCGATCTGGCTGCTCGGCTCAACCGAGGCCAGCGCGGTCAAGCACCTCGAACGCCACCCGCGCTGCGCGGTGGAGATCGTGCATTTCGACAATGAGGCCGGCATCCTGCTGCATCTCGGCCTGCGCGGCGCCGCCACCATCGAGCCGATGTCGCCCGACCGCTTCAAACGACTGCTGCACAAATATCTCGGCCCGGAGGTGAACTGGAACCGCTGGTTCATCGACACCGTGGCCGATATCGACCATCCGAACGGGCGCCTCATCCGGCTCGCCCCGGAGAGCATCTTCACCAACAATGTATCATTCTTCAAAACCGGGCCGGAGCTGGCGTGGCCGCCGAAGGCGTAGATGGCGCAGCATCTGCTGGCACAATCGTGTCGCATTGGTCAGCGGCAGAGGCTCGTGGTAAAAGCCACCCGATCCGGAGTTTTGGCGATGAACAAAATCACCCCCGCAAAGCCCGCCGGCGCGCGCAGCGTCGACGAGATCACCGGCAGCCGCCGCTTGCGGCGCATGCGCAAGGCCGACTGGTCGCGCCGCCTCGTCCAGGAGAACCGGCTTTCGGTCGACGACCTGATCTGGCCGATCTTCGTCATCGACGGCAAGAACACGCGCGAACCGATCGCTGCCATGCCCGGCGTCTTCCGCCTGTCGCTCGACCTTGCCGTCAAGGAGGCCGAGCGCGCAGCAAAGCTTGGCATTCCGGCGATCGCCACCTTCCCCAATGTGGAGCTTGCGCTGCGCGACCAGACAGGATCGCACATCCTCGACCCCGAAAACATCATCAACCGCGCTACCCGCGCCATCAAGGACGCGGTGCCGGAGATTGGCATCATCACCGATGCCGCGCTCGACCCGTTCACCTCGCACGGCCATGACGGCATTTTGCGCGACGGCATCATCGTCAATGACGAGACTGTAGAACAGGTGACCGCGGCAGCCGTCATCCAGGCGGCGGCGGGCGCCGACATCATCGCACCATCCGACATGATGGATGGCCGCATCGGCGCCATCCGCGACGCGCTCGACGCCAATGGTTTTTCCGACGTGGCGATCATGTCCTATGCGACGAAATTCGCCTCCGCCTTCTACGGCCCCTATCGCGAGGCGGTCGGCACCGCCGGCCTGCTCAAGGGTGACAAGAAGACCTACTATCTCGACCACGCCAATTCCGACGAGGCGATGCGCGAGGCCGAGCAGGACATCGCGGAAGGCGCCGACATGCTGATGGTCAAGCCCGGCCTGCCCTATCTCGACATCATCCGCAGGCTGAAGGATGAATTGCAGATGCCGACCTTCGCCTACCAGGTGTCGGGCGAATATTCGATGATCAAGGCGGCAGCCGCCAATGGCTGGATCGACGGCGAGAAGGCAATGCTGGAATCGCTGCTCGCATTCAAACGCGCCGGCTGCGACGGCATCCTGACTTACTTCGCGCCCGAGGTGGCGCAGATGCTGAAGGGATAAACAGCCATCGTCCGTCCTGCATTGGCGCGCTCGGATCGCTCAGACTGTCAGAACTCGACATCGAGTTCGACAATGTCGTCGGGCTCGGCCAGTGCGCCTTGCGTCCATTCCTGCATCAACGGCCAATCGAGGATCATGCCGCTGTAGGCGGCGAGCGGCGCTTCGAGCTCAACGGCATAGGTGCGGAAACGGGTGCAGACCGGCGCATACATCGCGTCGGCCACGGTCGGCGATGCACCGAACAGCCACGGCCCGCCATAGGTTGCAAGGCATTCGGCCCAGATTGTCCTAATCCGCTCCACATCAGGCCGTGCACCGGAAAATATCTTGAAGCTCTTGTGCCTGGCTTTCAGGCTCATCGGCAATGCCGAGCGCAAATTGTGAAATCCCGAATGCATCTCGCCGGACACCGCGCGGCAATGCGCGCGGGCCACGCGGTCAGCCGGCAGCAGGCCGGCGTCAGGCATTGTCTCGGCAAGGTACTCGGCGATTGCCAGCGTGTCCCACACCGTCACGCCATCATGAGTGAGGCGCGGGACCAGAACCGATGGCGATAAAAGCAGCAACTCCTGCCGCTGGTCGGGGTCATCGATTTTGACGTGCTGCTCCTCGAATTCCAGGCGGGCCATGTGGCACAGCAACCAGCCACGCAGCGACCAAGAGGAATAATTCTTGGACGAGATCGTCAATGTCGCCTTGGTCATGCTTTCGACCCCCTCAGCCTTTGCCGGCAACAATCCTCTCGCAATGCACAAAAATTTGCACTAGCTTTTTTGCACCGCAAGATAGCTGCTTCGCAAAGGGGCGCATTCAGATGCTGTACCAGGCCTATCAGTTTCAGGATGATCTCCTCGATCCGACGCGGTTTTTCGCCGAGCTCATGGGCTCGGTATTGGGCGGCATGACGTGGGGTGGCGGCGTCAAACAGCGCATCGCCGCCGGGCTGGAGATGATTTCGCGCTTCAAGCTCACCCATGCGCGACCAGATTTCGACATGGAATTTGTCAGGGTCGGCAATCGCGACGTGCCGGTCACGGTCGAGACAGTGCACGACTTGCCGTTCGGCAAGCTTCTGCGTTTCGCCAAGGACACGGATACACGGCAACCGCGGGTGATGGTCGTCGCCCCGCTGTCCGGCCATTTCTCGACGCTGCTGCGCGGCACGATGGAGACGTTGCTCGCCGACCACGAGGTCTACGTGACCGACTGGGCCAATGCCCGCGACGTGCCGCTTGCGGCCGGCAGCTTCGGCGTGGACGACTATGTCGATTACATCATCCGCTTCCTGGAGGCGATGGGACCGGGTGCGCATATACTCGCGGTGTGTCAGCCCTGCGTGCAGGCTCTTGCCGCCGTAGCCGTCATGTCCGAGGATCGGCACCCGTCAACGCCGCGCTCGATGACCTTGATGGCGGGACCGATCGATCCGCGCGAAAGCCCAACCAAAGTCAACGAATTCGCCGTCAGCAAATCGCTGGCCTGGTTCCAGAACTCCGTCATCTCTCGCGTGCCGTGGCGCCATGCCGGTGGCGGGCGCCGTGTTTATCCAGGTTTCCTCCAGCTTGCCGCGTTCCTGGCCATGAACATGGACCGTCATACAACGGCGCACCGCAAACTCCGAAGTCACCTGGCGGCCGGCGAGACCGCCGAAGCCGAGAAGATCAAGACTTTCTACGACGAGTATTTCGCCGTGCTCGACCTCACCGAGGAGTTCTATCTCGAAACCATCGACCGCGTATTCCACAGGGCCGAACTCGCCACCGGCACATTCACGTTTCGTGGCAGTCCGGTCGACCCAAGCGCGATCCGCAATACGGCACTGCTCACCGTCGAGGGTGGGCGCGACGACATCTGCGCCCTCGGCCAGACTTCGGCCGCCCATGACCTGTGCAGATCGCTGCGTCCGCACCTGAGACGCCATCACCTCCAGGCCAATGTCGGCCACTACGGTGTCTTCAACGGCAAGCGCTGGGAGCGCGAAATCTATCCCGTCGTGCGCAATCTCATCCTGGCGATGGAGTAATCCTTTCCCATCTAACGGCGCTGGCGCCACCAAAGTCCCGGTCTTCGCCGGAACCCGGGCACACCGGGTTCCGGCTGTTCCTCAGGCCTTGGGCAGGTAGGGAATCGTTCCGGCCAGATCGGTATCGTCGATCAGCTGGAAGCGGCTGTCGCTGCCCTTCTGGCGCTCCGCCACAAACGGGGCGTATTGCGGATCGTTGGTGAAGGCCTCGGCAGCCTTTGCCGACGGGAACGCCATGATGGCGATCAGGCTGGTGTCGAGCGGCTTGCCCTCCAGCGTCTTCACATTGCCGCTGCGGGCGAGATACTTGCCGCCATGCTTGTGCACGAGGTCGTGCACCGAAGCGGCGTAAGCCGGCACCCATTTGTCGTCCTTCACCTTGATGTCTGCGATCACGTAAGCGGTCATTGTCTACTCCTCATGGATCGGCGCCGGACTGCCCGGCGACGTGACAGCTGCCTCGCATGGCGGTGCCGAACCGCTCCAGTCACCGAACTGTACCAGGGGGTGCCAGTACAGCTTCTGTACTGGCTGATCTCAGGTTTTCTGAATAAGGTCCGGCAACATCCTTTGGAGATCACCACATGACACAAGCCGGCTACAAGCAGTTCTGCCCGCTCTCCATGGCGGCTGAGTTGTTGTGCACACGCTGGACCATGGTGCTGCTGCGCGAACTGGTGGCTGGCTCGACCCGCTTCAACGACCTGCGCCGTGGCGTGCCGAAAATGTCGCCAACCCTTCTGTCGCAACGGCTCAAGGACCTTGAAGCCGGCGGCATTGTCGAGCGCACCGAGATCGAATCCGAGAAGGGTGTGTTCGAATACCGGCTGACCGAGGCGGGCCGGGATTTGCGCCCGGTGGTCGAGGCGATGGGGTTCTGGGGCCAGAAATGGGTCGAGGCCAGGCTCTCGCTCAAGAACCTCGATCCGTCGCTGCTGATGTGGGACATGCGGCGCAATCTGAACCCCAGTCCGCTGCCGGACGGGCGCACCGTGATACAATTCCTGTACCATGACCTGCCGGCGTCGAAACGCTCATGGTGGCTGATCGTCGAGAAGCGAGGCGATGTAGATCTGTGCTGGTACGATCCGGGCTTTGACGTCGATCTCTATGTCTCGACGGACCTCTGCACCATGACCTCGATCTGGATGGGGCTGACGACGGTGCACAAGGAACGCGACAAGATCAGCCTGACCGGCGATCTCGATGTCGCCGGCAAGATGCAGACCTGGCTCGGCCTCAGCCCATTTGCGGTGATGCCGAAGCGCGTCGCGGCCTGAGGCCGGTTTGCCGTCATAGGCGCCGCAAATCTGCTGACCTATCGCGCCAGCGCTCTGTATTCGTAGGTGCTGGGGCGACGCCGCGTCGGGACCCTGTCTGTCAGGTCAACCACGCGGATCCATTTACAGGCGTCGCCTCGCAAGGTGACCTTGCGGCCGATCACCTTTTCGGCTGCTCCAAACGGTGTACTGGCCTGCGTTTCCTGACTCTCCTGGACAACGTCTCCGTCCATCGTCTCGACCCGATACGCCTTCATCTCGTGCGCTCCCCGGCTCTTTGCTGGAAGTTAACGCAGCGGCCTTCGCCGTCAAGCATTAGCATAACCTAATGTTGAGTAGTCCCCACAAAAACCGCTTGCAAATCGCAACCAGTGTGGGTAAGCGCTAACCACTTGCAAATACGACCGGTACCTCGGAGGCTCTCATGTCCAAACTTCGTGTGAATGCATTCACCCTGTCGCTCGACGGCTACGGCGCAGGTCCCGATCAGACTCTGCAAAATCCGCTCGGCGTCGGTGGCGAAGATCTGCACAAATGGATGATCGGAACCCGCACCTTTCGCAAGATGGTGATGGGCAAGGAAGGCGGCACCACCGACACCGACGATGACTTCGCCGTCCGCAGCTTCGACGATGTCGGCGCCTGGATCCTCGGCCGCAACATGTTCGGGCCGATCCGCGGCGAGTGGCCGGACGAGAACTGGAAAGGCTGGTGGGGCGACAACCCGCCCTACCATGTGCCGACTTTCGTGCTGACGCACCACAAGCGCGATCCGATCACCATGGAAGGAGGGACGGTGTTCCACTTCGTCACCGACGGCATTCATTCGGCGCTCGAACAAGCCAAGGCAGCGGCTGGCGGCAAGGATGTGCGCGTGGGCGGCGGCGTGTCGACCATCCGGCAGTATCTCCAGGAGAAGCTGATCGACGAGATGCACCTGGCGATCTCGCCGGTGCTGCTCGGCAAGGGCGAGAACCTGTTTGCCGGCCTGGATATGCTGAAGCTTGGCTATCAGTGCACCGAACAGGTGGCGACGGCGCTTGCCACGCATGTGACGATCAAGCGGGGGTAGTGCAGGCCTCTTTCTCCCCGTTCACGGGGAGAAATGTCCGGCAGGACAATGAGGGGCGGCGCGCCGGTTCGGAATTGAGTGGCCAGCATGGCAGCGACAGCAAGGGGGCACCTAACCCTTAGGTTAGCGCTGCCCCTCATCCGCCCTTCGGGCACCTTCTCCCCGTGAAACGGGGAGAAGGAAAGAATGCTCAATACTTCTCCGGCACGTAAAGCTCGCGCGGCAGCACTTGGCGCTCATATTCCGGATTGAACACCCGCTCGGGCAGCGTGATTTCTTCGTGCGGCACATCTTCGTAAGGCATCTGCTTGAGCAGGTGGTCGATGCAGTTCAGCCGCGCCCGCTTCTTGTCGTTGCCTTCGACGATGTACCACGGCGCCTCGGGAATGTTGGTGCGGGCGAAGGTCTCTTCCTTGGCCTTGGTGTACTGCTCCCAGCGCACGCGCGACTGCAGGTCCATCGGCGACAGCTTCCACTGCTTCATCGGATCGTGGATGCGCATCATGAAGCGCATCTGCTGCTCCTCGTCGGTGATGGAGAACCAGTATTTGACCAGGGTGACGCCTGAGCGGACCAGCATGCGTTCGAACTCCGGGACGTCGTGGAAGAATTGCTCGACCTGATCCTGGTCGGCAAAGCCCATCACCCGCTCGACGCCGGAGCGGTTGTACCAGGAGCGGTCGAACAGCACGATCTCGCCACCGGCCGGCAGATGCGGCACGTAGCGCTGGAAATACCATTGCGATTTCTCACGCTCCGTCGGCGCCGGCAGCGCCACGACACGAGCGATGCGCGGGTTGAGGCGCTGGGTGATGCGCTTGATGACGCCACCCTTGCCGGCGGAATCGCGGCCCTCGAAAATCACCACCAGTTTTTTCTTGTGGTAGGCGACCCAGGACTGCAGCTTGATCAGTTCCGACTGCAGGCTGATCAGATCGCGAAAATACTGCATGCGATCGATCGATGGCGGATGCGCGTTCTTGTAGATCTTGGCGATCTCCAGCGACAGCGCCGGTTCCGACATTTCCAGTTCATAGTCTTCGTCGAGCGTGTCGGCGAGTTCGGCTTCGAGCCAATCCCTGGCTGGAGAATTCTGCTTCAACTCGGTCATTTCCACTGCTCCGCTTGCCGACTGACGTGAAACCCTGAGCCGACTTGATATAGGCCGGCAATGACGGTTTTATTGCAAGCCGCCGGCCGGTCGATCACAGCACAGACCGGCGAGGCATGACCAAACCGCCGCCCTGGCATGGCGACAAGCCGATCAAATTGTCCTACAAATAGCGGACCCGTTCGGGCTTCCGCCCTTCCCTGCTAAACTGCCCCCCACCAAAACTACGAGGATCTGACATGGAATACCGCACGCTTGGCCGTTCAGGCTTGAAAGTTTCGACGCTGGCGCTGGGCACCATGACCTTCGGCGGCAGCGGGCCGTTCGCCGCCGTCGGCAATTCCGATCTCGCGGAGGCATCGCTCATCATCGACACCTGCATCGATGCCGGCATCAACCTCATCGATACCGCCAATGTCTATTCGAACGGCCTGTCGGAAGAGATCATCGGCGAGGCGCTCGGCGGCAAGCGCAAGAACGATGTGCTGATCGCCTCCAAGGCGCGTATGCGGATCGGCAAGGGCCCGAACGACGAAGGCCTGTCGCGCCATCATCTGATCCGCGAATGCGAGAAGAGCCTGAAGCGCCTCAGAACCGATGTCATCGACATCTATTTCCTGCACGAATGGGACGGCACGACGCCGCTCGAGGAAACCATCGCCGCGCTCGACACGCTGGTTGCCCAGGGCAAGATCCGCTATGTCGGTTGCTCCAACTATTCCGGCTGGCAGGTGATGAAGGCGCTCGGCATCAGCGACAGCCAGCACCAGCCGCGCTTCGTCACCCAGCAGATCCATTACACGCTGGAAGCGCGCGAGGCCGAATATGAACTCTTGCCGATCTCGGTCGACCAGGGCCTTGGTGTGCTGGTGTGGAGCCCGCTCGCCGGCGGCCTTTTGTCAGGCAAGTACCGGCGCGACAGCCCGACCGCGCGCCAGCTTGCCGGCTGGTCGGAACCGCCGATCCGCGATGAAGACCGGCTGTGGCGGATCGTCGATGTGCTGGTCGACATCGGTGCGGCACGCGGCGTTTCGGCGGCGCAGGTCGCGCTTGCCTGGCTGCTCGGCCGGCCGGCGGTCTCTTCGCTGGTGATCGGCGCCCGCAACGAGACCCAGTTGAAGGACAATCTTGCCGCAGCAGCACTCGCCCTCACCGCTGAGGAACGCGACCGTCTCGATGCCGTCAGCCGGCCGCCTGTGCTCTACCCCTACTGGCACCAACAGTTCACGGCGAAGGACCGGTTCGGCCCGGCTGATCTCGTTCTCGACCGCAGCGTCATCTGACGCTAGCCCGCGATAAACCGCCAGACCTCCGGATCGGGCTCGATCTGGCCGCTGAGCACGAAATATTTGTAGAGCACGAGCAAGCTGATCGCCTGCTCGGCCTGCTCGTTGGTGAATTTGCGGCAATAGGCGTTGGCTGCCGCAACGATACGCTGGGCTTCGGCGGGATGCTTCTCGAGGTGGTGCACCCGCTCGGCCAGATCGCTGAAATCGGGCGCCAGCGGCACATAATGGACATCGGGCTCGAGCTGGCCCTCGGCGAACCAGGTCTCATAGGTCGGTGGCGGCATCAGGCAGAGCGAATTCGAACTCATGATCCATTTCAGATTGGTCGCGACATCGTTGCCTTCGAGCGAGATGATGTAACGGTAGCGTCGCTGCTGATCGATGCTGAGATAAGGCTTGCGGTATTCCGGCGGCGCCGTTGCCCTTGGCGTACCGACATCGCAGATCGACAGGTCGCGGGCGGCCTCCAGCAGCAGGGTGCGGATCGGATTGTTGAGTTCGCCGCGCCAGACGACGAGCGGATGCTTGTCGGCGAAGGCGACATCGTCGGCCGGCATGTGGAAATGACGGAACTTGTTCAGCTTGAACAGGACGCCGTTGCCGTTGTCGCCGATGATCGGCCGGTCCTTGACGATCGACGGCATCTTCGGCACTTCAATGACGTCGCCGAATTCCAGGTCGATGCGCAGACCCGGATCGAAATAGCGGGTGAACTCCTTCAGATCGTAATAGTACATGCTGCGGTCCGTTGGCAGCCGGCTGACCGGCACAGCCTCGGGGCTGGGTATGAAGGGCTGCCGCAGCGCGTTGTAGTAGTTGAGCCGCTGGCGGACCGATGCATCGGAAAGCCTGGCCTGATCGAGCAGACGGCCGAGCCGACGCCGGAACAGGACCGGCGGCGCGATGTCGCGCATGGCGTTGCGCGCATAATAGATCAGCTTCTGTGCGTTTCTTTGAAGCGTGGCCATCGGTCGTTTTGATTCGAAATCGGTCGGCGGCGGCTCCAGCAACTGTCCCGCAGCCTTTTCTAAACCATTGTGTTAGCCATCACGCAAGTCCAGACCGCTGGCATCTGCCCTCCCGGCGCTGTTGTGTTTGCCGGCCAATGCTTCTAGGCAGGATCAGGTACAGCGAAAGGAAACGATATGGCGCGACCACCGAACTACGGTCAGGAACGCAAGGAGCGCGACCGGCAGAAGGCCGCCAAGAAGGCGGAGAAGCTTGCCGCCAAGGTCGCAGCCAAGGAGCGTTCCAAGCCCGAGAACGAGGCCGGTTCCGAAACCGATACTGAAACGGAAGAATAGCCAAACAGGACGGGAGAGATCCGGCCCCGCAACGGGCCGGAGCCGATGCGATCAGGCGGCCTTGTCGCTGACGAAGACGTTGACTTCGCGCGCCGCGGCAATGAAGGCGCGCCTTGCGATCATCGCGGGCTTGTCGCCGGCAATCGCATCATGACAGGCCTGCAGCGCCTCGCGATGCTTGGGGCTGCGCTTGCCCGGCCAGCTGTTGAGCAGGTAATCGGACGCTTCGCGGGCCGTGCGCAGGAGCTGATTGGCTCCCCCTGTGGCCGACTTTACGGTCACGGGCGTTTCAAACCGGTTGTTTTCCATGGCCGCTCCTTACGCCATCGGCGTGCGCGAAGCGAGGCGGAAAAGACGATCTTGTCAGCGTTCTATCGTTTTCGTGATTCTTATCAGGCAGCGACGACGGCAAATCCCCTGGCGCGCAGGCCACGGCGGTCATTGTGCAGCGACGTCACCAGGCGGTCGCGGCTGCCAACAATATGGGCGGAAAGCCGCGCTGCCGCTGCGTCGGCGTCACCTACACGCACCGCCGCCAGAATGGCGTGATGTTCGCTCCAGGCGCGGCCAAGGGCAGCCTCGTCGCGCACCTCCAGCCAGCGCGCCCGCGACAGCCGCGTCATCGCATCGCGCACCGCTCTGAACAAGAACTCGTTGCCGGAGAGCCGCGCCAGTTCGATGTGGAAATCCATGCCGACGCGGTGCCATTCCTCGCGCGGTGTGGCGGCGTCGCAGGAGTCCAGCATCGCCTCGATGACATCGACAGCGCTCCTGTCGGCCAGTGCCGAGGTCAGCCTGACCGCCGCGACCTCGACCGCCTCGCGGTAGACCGCGATCTGTTCGAGTTCGGCGAGGTTGATCGGCGACACCGTCCAGCCGCGCCCGTCGCGGCAGACGAGCCCTTCCGTCTCGAGCCGCAGCAACGCTGCCCTGACTGGCGTGCGAGAGGCCCCGAAGCGGCTCTCGATCCAGCGTTCCGTCAGCCGCTCGCCGGGACCGACCTCAAGGCCGAGGATCATCTCGCGAAGCGCTTTTTCGACGGCCTGCATCTGCGACATTTTTCGTTCCGTTGCTGGCGACCGGCCTCGCATCAAGGTCTGGCCGATCACGTTTGAGAGCGCCGCATTGACAGCGGGCGGGCTTTGCGTCCATGACGTGTACCATCTTGGTATCCCAAAATGGTATCCGCAGCAAGCGGACAGGACATCACATGCCGCAGGACAGTGCAGTGCAGGCGACCGACACGCCCTCCGCCTACAATGTGCATTGGCGGCGCAACCTTTTCGTGTGCTTTGCCGGCTCGTTCAGCACACTTGTGGCGATGACGCTGCTCTTGCCGTTCCTGCCGCTCTATGTCGAGCAACTGGGCGCCGTCGGCCATGCGGCGATCGTGCAATGGTCCGGCATCGCTTTCGGTGCCACCTTCTTTGCCGCAGCCATCGTCGCGCCGCTGTGGGGGCGGCTGGGCGACCGTTACGGCCGCAAGCTGATGCTGGTGCGCGCCAGTTTCGGCATGGCCATCTGCATGTCGCTGACCGGCATGGTCCAGACCGTCTGGCAGCTGGTGCTGCTGCGCCTGCTGATCGGCTTTGCAGGCGGCTATTCCTCGGGCTCGACCATACTGGTCGCCATGCAAACGCCGAAAGAGCGCTCCGGCTGGGCGCTCGGCGTGCTGTCGGCCGGCATCACCGCAGGCTCCCTTGTCGGCCCGCTGCTCGGCGGCGCGCTGCCGCCGCTGATCGGCATCCGCGCCACCTTCCTGATCGCTGGCGGCGTCATTTTCCTGGCGGCACTGGCGACGACGTTCCTGATCAAGGAGACCCCTCGCCCGCCAGCGCAGGCAAAACCGACGGAGAAGTCGAAGGGCGGCTGGGCGCAGATTCCAGACAAGCGACCGGTCGTGGCCATGCTGGCAACCGGCATGCTGTTCACATTCGCCAATATGTCGATCGAGCCGATCATCACCGTCTACGTCCAGCAACTGGTCGCGGACGCAAGTCGGGTGACGCTGACCTCCGGCGTTGTTATGTCGGCGGCAGCACTCGGCGCCATCCTCTCGGCGTCGCGATTGGGCAAGCTCGCCGACCGTATCGGCCACTGGAACGTCATCGTCGCATCGCTTGCCGTTTCGGCAATGCTGCTGATACCGCAGGCCTTCGTCACCGAGAGTTGGCAACTCGTCGGCTTGCGTTTCCTGATGGGTCTGGTGCTGGGCGGGCTGTTGCCCTGCATCACCAGTGTCATCCGCCACAATGTTCCCGATGGCGTCGGCGGCAATGTGCTGGGCCTGGCGATCTCGGCGCAATATGTCGGCCAGGTCGCTGGCCCGCTGCTCGGCGGCTTCGTCGGCGGCCATTTCGGCATGCGCGCGGTGTTTCTCGGCACATCCGTGCTGATGGCCGGCGGTGCAGTGTACAACTGGCTGGTCCAGTCGCGCCGGACACGCGACATGCTGGCGGTATCAGGCAAATCCTGACAGACAGGGTGCGCCGCCTATCGTCAATCACGGAGCCCGAGACATGAGTATCGCCGAGTCTGCACCAGCAAGCAGCGCCAACATCCTCGTTTTCGCCGGCGGCCTGTGCGGCGCAGGCGGCGTCGCGCTGTCGGCGGCATCGGCGCATCTGGGCGGCGCTTTCGTGGGCACCGCCGCATCCTTCCTGATCATGCATGCGCCGGTGTTTCTGGCTGTCGGCCTCGCCGCTGCAAACCGGATTTTGCGGATCGGCAGCCTGGTGCTGCTCGTTGGGCTTGTTCTGTTCTGCGGCGATCTACTGGCCCGGGATTTCCTGGCATCGCGGCTCTTCCCGATGTCGGCGCCGATCGGCGGCAGCTTGCTGATCGCAGGCTGGCTGGCGATCGCAGCCTCGGCGCTGGTGCGTCAACGTCCCTGACGGAGCAAGAACCCTGCCGCATCAGATATTCTCACGTGAGGCTCAATCCTGCCGGCGTTCCGGCAGCAAGTCGCGGTTGCGCTTGGCAGGCTTGGTCGGCCGCAGCCTTTCCGGTCGCTCCGTGGCCGGCGAGATGCCCCAGTAATTGCGGTAGATGTCTTCGAACAGATGCTTCACGGGATGCATGGTTCGGTCTCCTTCCTAAAAATTTGAATCGATCCAATCAGCCGGCATGAAAATGCCTTGCCGATCAGCCGCGCTTGCGCTCCACAAGGAAGTGCAGGTCGCGCTTCCACGGGCCGGTCTGGCCACGGCGCTTGCGGGTGGCGGCAAGGGAGGCGATGCCCCAGTCATTGCCGTAGATGTCTTCGAACAGATAATTCATCGGATGCATGGCACTCTCCTCTTGAACCGATCCAATTGACGGTCGGCAAATTCGTTGGATCGATTCAAATATAGACCCTTCACGCCCTTCGATCAAGGGAAAATTTGAACCGATCCAACGAAAGTGCTAGATAGAGGCAATTCAGGAGACGAAGATGACGGCAATGAACTTGGGAAAGACGGGCACCTCCGGGAAGACGAGACCGGTGCGGCTGGCTGACATCGCCAAGGCGGCCGGCGTCTCGCACGGCACCGCCTCCAATGTCTTCGCTCGGCCCGAGATCGTGCGCGAAGAAGTGCGCGAGCGGGTCAAGGCGGCAGCTGAGGCAATGGGCTATGCCGGGCCGGATCCCAAGGGCCGGCTGCTGCGCGCCGGGAAGGTCAACGCTATCGGCGTCGCCACGGCCGAACCACTGTCCTACTTCTTCGACGATCCTTTTGCCCGCGTCATGATGGCCAGCATCTCGCAGGCCTGCGACGCAACCGGCGCCGGGATTTCACTGGTCTCCGCCGCTAACAACGAACAGCTCGCCTGGAACATCCAGAGCGCACTTGTCGACGGCTTCATCGTCTTCTGCGTCGAGGGCGGTTCGCGGCTGGTCGAATTGGCGCGCGAACGCAAACTGCCTTTCGTGGCGCTCGACCTCGATTCGGAAAATGAGGCGGTCGCGGCGATCGGCATCGACAATATCGCCGGCGCCGGTCTTGCAGCGCGGCATCTGGCAGAGCTCGGCCATCGCCGCTTTGCCGTTCTCACCTTGCCCTGCACCGATGCCAGCTTCGGCCCGATCACCCGGGAGCGGATCGAGACGAAATCGCTCTACGCCGGCACCCGCGACCGCCTGCGCGGTTACCTCACCGAACTCTCCAAATTCGGCATCGACGCTTCAAAGGTGCCGATCTACGAAACGCTCAACGATGAGGAGAGCGTACGGGCCGGTCTCGATCATGTTTTCGCGCTGCCGGAAAAGCCGACGGCAATTCTGACCATGTCGGACAGAATGGCACTGCATGCGCTCGACTGGCTGCGCGAGCATGACATCGCCGTGCCGGGCGACGTGTCCATCGTCGGCTTCGACGGCGTGCCGGAAGGCGCGGTCTCCGAGCCGCCGCTGACCACGGTCGCCCAGCCGATTGCCGAGATGGGCCGGCTCGCCGTCAAGGCGATCCTCGACAATGACGGTTCGCAGCACCGGCAATTGCTGCCGGTCGACCTTATCGTGCGGGGTTCGTCGGCCCCCTCGCCCGTCTGACAAGCGGCTTTGAGTTTGGGCCGCAACACAAAATGCCCCACGGCTGTTTCCAGCCGCAGGGCACAGGGAGAGGTCTCGACAAACTTGCGGTTCAAAGGTTGGCGAGCAATTCGTTGACGCGGCTTTCCATGTCTGCAAGCGCGGCGTCGACATCCTTCTGGCCGGTGACTGCAGCGCTCATCTCTTCGCCGACAATGTCCTGGATCGCAAATTGGCGCTGCACCGCTGCCGGCAGCGGCCTGCCGAGATCGGCGACCGCGGCGATCGTGTTGCGATGCGGCAGCGCCTTGAAGGCGTCCGAGGTAATGATGGCCTTGTATGCCGGCAGGTGGCCGGTGCGCGACCATTCGAAGTCGTTGTCGGCGAAGAACTTCAGGAACTTGCCGATGGCCGAGGTCTGTTCAGGCGTGCGATCCTTCTGCGAGACTGCCCAGGTGTGGCCGTCGGCATATTGCGCATGCGCGCCGCCAAACAGCTGCGGATACGGATAGACCGCATAGCCGCCCTTGTTGAGCGCCGTGCCCTTGGTTTCGGACTGGGCGTTGTCGTCACCGACAACCCACGTGCCGTTGAGCTGAACGCCACCCTCACCAGCAAGGAAGGCGTTGATCGCGCCGCCGTAGTCGAGGTCCTTGGTGGTGTAGTCCTTGTCGAAGATCGCCTTGTACATCTCGACGACCTTCTTTGCTTCCGGCGTATTCAATTTCACGTGCTTGGGATCGGCAAAGAAGTCGGAATCCTGCTGGAAGAGATAAGTGTAGAGATTGCGCGTGTAAAGCGCCGTCTCATTGGCCAGGTTCTGAACGAAATAGGGCTTTCCGGTCTTCTGCTTGAACTGTTCGGCCTGGGCGAGCAGTTCCTCCGGCGATTTCGGCAGCATCGGCGTGTCGTCGGCATTGACGAGCCCGGCTTGTTTGAAGAGATCCATGTTGATGTGATAGAGCATCGTCCAGCTGTCGATCGGCAGGCCGTAGATCTTGCCGTCCTTGGTGGCACCGTTGCGCGCGGCATCGGTGAATGCGTCAGGCGTGACGCCGACAGACTTCAAGAGATCGTCGAGCGGCATCAAAAGGCCCTTGGACTGGTAGTCCGAAAGCGCGGATTCATGGATCGTGACGATGTCCGGAGCATCGCCCGAAGCGAACTGCGCGGTCAGTTGGTCATAGCCCGGCCATTCCACGGTGGAGACGCTGACATGCACATCGGGATTGTCGGCGTTGAACTTGTTGATCAGCGAGGTGATGATGCCGCATTCGCCGACGGCCTTGGTGACATCGGTGTTGGTGCCGAAATCTGCGTCGCAGGCACCGAAAAAGCGCTGGACGGTCAGCTCCGTTGCGGCAAAGCTCGGGCTTGCGAGCATCGCTACGCCCGCGGAGAGCGCGGCAAACAATAGTTTCCTCATTTTCATGTCAGTTTCCTCCTGCTTGGTGTCCGCCGCTCCACCCTGGATTGGCGTCATGCTTCAATCGCTGCGGCGCATCCCCCCGGACAATTTCGTTATCTCACCGCCGCGCCAGAGACGGCCGTGACGATGTATTTCTGGAAAAACAGGTAGACGATCAGGATCGGCGCGCCGGCAAACACCGCCTGCGCCATCAGGAAGCCGATGCCTTCGGACTGGGCGAAATTGGTCTGCGTCGAAGCCATGCCGACCGTCAGCGTGTACATGTCCTTCCTGGTCGCCGAGATCAGCGGCCACAGGTAATCGTTCCACGCGCCGAGGAAGGTGAAGATGCCGAGGGTTGCCTGGGCGGGCACAGTGAGCGGCAACAGCACCTTCCAGAAAATCTTGAACCGGCTCGCATTGTCCAGCATGGCGGCTTCGTCCAGCTCCTTCGGGATGGCCTTGAAGTATTGGGTCATCAGGAAGACGCCGAACGAAGCCGACAGGCCCGGGAGGATGAGCCCGTGATAGGTGTTGTGGAACTTGAGCAGGCTGAAGATCTGGTGGCGGGCGACGAGCACGGCCTGTTCGGGAACCGCCAGACCGAACAGCACGATGACAAACAGGATGTTTCGACCGGGAAAGTTCAGCCGCGCGAAGCCGTAGCCGGCAAGCGAGGAAAGGACCAGCGTGCCGATCGTCAGCCCGCCGGCGACGATGATGCTGTTGCCCACCCAGCGGAACACCGACGAGGTACCGATGGTGTTGATGTAGTTCTTCAGCGTGTAGGGCGCGTGGAACACCGAATTCGGATCCGCCATCAGCTCGGCATTTTCCTTGAGCGACAGGCCGACTACCCACAGCGCCGGCGCGATCATCACAATCGACAGAAGGATTACGAGGACCAGCAGCACGCGGTCGCCGAATGCCCGTCCCCTGATGGAAATGGCCGGAGCGCTCATGCCTGATCCCCCTTGTTGCGTGTGACGAGGTATTGCGCCATGGCCGCGATCAGGATGAGGATGAAGAGAATTTCCGATGCCGCGGCGCCCAGGCCCAGGTCCCAGCGGCGGAACGCGGTGTCATAGATGTAGAGCACGATCGGCTTGGTCAGGTTGTTCGGACCGCCGCGCGTCATCAGCCAGGCCTGGCCGAACAGCTGAAATTGCAGCACGATCTGGATGATGATCACCAGGATGAAGGTGCGTTTGATCGACGGCAGCGTGATCGACCGCAACGTCTGCCAGCGATTGGCATTGTCCAGGACAGCTGCTTCGTAGATATCCTGCGGAATCTGCTGGAGCGCCGAGAGAAAGAGCATCATCGGCAGGCCGATGCACCACCAGATGGTGGCGATGGCGATGCCGATCATTGCGAGGCTGGGATCGGAAAGGAAAGCCGGAGCGGTTGCACCGAACCATCCGTAGCTCGTCGACAGCAGGCCGACATTGGGAATGAACACGATGCGCCAGATCAATGTGACGATCGTGACCGAGAGCACCGAGGAGGAAAAGAACAGGGTTCGCAGCACCGCGGCGGTGCGCGTACGGCGGTTGAGGCAAAGCGCGAGAAAGAGCCCGATCAGCGCCAGCGTCGGCACCGTCAGAAGCACGAAGTAGAAGGTGTTCCAGACCGACTGCAGGAAGACCTTGTCATGAAACAGCCGGACATAGTTTCCGAGACCGACAAATTCTCCAGACGAGAACGTGTCGGCCTTGTGGAAACTCAGCCACATCCCCCACAGGAGCGGGAAAACCAGCAACGTGGCAAAGAAGAACAGGAACGGCGCAACGAAAATGAAATTTCGCCATTGCGGCGCATGGATGTCGGCGCTTCGGACGCCGGCGACCGGCGCCGCGGTTCGTGGTATCGTCAGCCGGTCAGCCATATCAGGCCTCCCTCGCATGCCAGGCGTGACCGGTCTCGCTGAACAGGTGCGATTTCTGACCGACGAAGGCGAGCCCGACCTTGTTGCCGACCGCGACGCTGCTGTTGCCGATATCCGAACCGACGATCTGCTGGCCATCGCCCAGCCGCGCGTAGATCAGGGTGCGCTCGCCGAGACGCTCGAGCACGTCGACCACGGCGTCGGCATTGCCTTGTCCGGCCGCGACGATGCGGACATCTTCCGAACGGATGCCGAAGCTGTACTTTCCGTCGGCCACCTGACTGGAGGCGATCCCGGTCTCGACCGATATGTCCGCAAACCTGGCCGTGGCGTGCTCGCCCGATCTGTCGAGTGTCGCCTCGACAAAGTTCATCGCAGGTGCGCCGACGAAGCCAGCGACGAATTTGGTGGCGGGCCGTTCATAGATCTCCATCGGAGACCCGATCTGCTCGATCCGGCGATTGTTCATGACGACGATGCGGTCGGCGAGCGTCATTGCCTCGACCTGATCGTGGGTGACGAAAATCATTGTCGATTGCAGGCGCTGGTGAAGCTGGGCAAGTTCGATGCGGGTGCGGGTGCGCAGTGCCGCATCGAGATTGGAAAGCGGCTCATCGAACAGGAAGGCCTTCGGCTCCTTGACGATTGCGCGGCCGATGGCAACGCGCTGGCGCTGGCCGCCCGAGAGCTGACCCGGCTTGCGCTGAAGCAGATGCGGCATTTCGAGGATGCGGGCGGCCTCGTTGATCCGCGCCTCGACGACCTCACCCGGCACACCGGTGTTCTCCAGCCCGAAGGCCATGTTGTCGCGCACGGTCATATGCGGATAGAGCGCATAGGACTGGAACACCATGGCAATGCCGCGCTTGCCCGGCGGCAGATGATCGATGCGCTCATTGTTGATGGCGATCTCGCCGGTATCGACCGTCTCGAGGCCTGCAATCATGCGCAGAAGCGTCGATTTCCCGCAGCCGGACGGCCCAAGGAAGACGATGAACTCGCGCGCCTTGATGGAGAGCGACAGGTCCTCCAGCACCGCCATGGCGCCAAATTTCTTGCTCACATTCCTGATTTCGATCTCGGCCGTCACGTCAACGCTCCTCCTCAGCGCAGGCAGTTCTTTCGACGATATGCCTGACGTCAGAGCTTCAGGCGGATCATCTGGTAGGAATAGGCCGGCAGCGACAGGCTGAGCTTACCGCCGGCCATCGAGGCGGCTTCACCTTTCCTGGGGCCGACATTGCCGGGATTGCCTGCCGAATTGACGGCTTTCAGATCCGCATGCGTCATCACCTGGTGATCGACGATGCCGGCTTGCCCGAAGCCGGTAAGGTCGATCACGGTGTCGATCGCCTCACTCGAATGGCGGTTGACGGCAAAGAAGGTGACGTGGCCGGTTTGCGTATTGTGTACGCCGGTGATGTCGACACAGGAAACGTCGCCCGCCACCGTGGATTTGTAGGTGGGGCTTTCCACCTTGAGATCGAGCGCGTTGCCGCGGCCGTAGATCGAGGCAAAGAGATAGGGATAAAAGATCGTCTGGCGCCATGCCGGGCCATTTGGAACCGTCATGATCGGCGCGATGACGTTGACCAGTTGCGCCAGGCAGGCAATCTTGACGACATCGGAACGGCGGATGAAGGTGTTGAGGATCAGGCCGACCTGCAGCACGTCCTCGAAATTGTAGATGTCTTCGAGCAGCGGCGGAGCGAAGGGCCAGCCGTCATTGCCGCCCAGTATCTTCTTGTCCTGCTGCTTGGAATGGTACCAGACGTTCCATTCGTCGAACGAGATGTAGACCTGCCTGCTGGAGCGTTTCTTGGCCTTGATATAGTCGATGACGCCGGCGACCGAGACGATGTAGGCGTCGAGCTTCTCGTTCATGGCGAGGTAGTTCGCCGCATCGTTGGCTTCGTTGTCGAAATACATGTGCAGGGAGATGTAGTCGACCTCGTTGTAGGTATGGTCGAGAACGACCGCTTCCCATTCAGGATAGGTCGCCATTTTGGCATTTGACGAGCCGCAGACGACGAGTTCGAGCGACGGCGAAAAGGCGCGCATGGCCTTGGCGGTTTCATGGGCCAGGCGGCCGTATTCGTCGGCAGTCTTGTGGCCGATCTGCCAGGGGCCGTCCATCTCATTGCCGAGGCACCAGAGCTTGACGTCGAACGGCTCCTTGCGGCCGTTGGCGATGCGCTTGTCGCTCCATTCGCTGCCGCCGGGATGGTTGGCGTATTCAAGAAGGTTGCGGGCCTCGTCGAGGCCGCGCGAGCCGAGATTGACGGCGAGCATCATCTCGGTGTTGGCGGAGGTGCACCAGTCGGCGAATTCATGCAGGCCGACTTCATTGCTCTCCGACGTGTGCCAGGCGAGGTCGAGGCGCACCGGGCGCCCCTCCCTGGGGCCAACGCCATCCTCCCAATTGTAGGCGGACACGAAATTTCCGCCGGGATAGCGCACAACAGGAACATTGAGTTCCCTAACGAGATCGATGACGTCCTGACGCATGCCATTGGCATCTGCGGTCGGATGGCCGGGCTCATAGATACCGGTGTAAACCGCGCGGCCCAGATGCTCGATAAAGGATCCATAGAGCCTCGGATCGATTTCCGAGACGACATAACGAGGATGCGCCGTAACTTCTGCCTTCATCATTCCTGCCCTGAATATCAAAAATGGTGATTTAAATCATCTTGTCCGATATCAGAAGGGAACCATCAGGCCTTCGTCAAGTCAAAATAGGCAAATGTCTGATAAATCAGATGATTATTTGGGGAGCCTGTGTGCCATTTGGCTGAAATTGCTGCACACTTTTTCAAACCCGATTTTACGATATCAACTGGTTTTGATCCTGAGCAGGATGTCCTGGTCGTAATTTCCGAACCCCTTGCCGAAAATGTTGATTCCGCCGGGGCGCAGGGCGTCGTCCTTGACGCCGATACGGACGCGGATCGAATGATGGCCCATCAGGTCGAGGGCAGCGAGGCTGGCTTCGGAAATCCTGACGCCGTCGACATATGTGCCGTCGGTGGAAATTCGCCAGTTCTTCAGCTTGCCATATTGTGAGCCCTTGAGCTTCCACCACGAAGGCGTGAAGACGCCGCGCTTGTCGCCGAAGTCGCCGGGCGAGGTCCAGGTGCCAACATCGACGCCATTGATCGTCAGCGTGATGTCGGAGGGCCAGTCGGCGCTGGTGCCCGGCACTTCCGAGGACAGTTCTATGGCCACTTCGAGCTCGGTGATCTCCGCATTGGCGAGCTTGGCATTGTTGGGAAACTGGTATTCGACAAAGCCGCGCGTGAACCACAAAAGCCCGGCTTTCATGCGGTCCGGATCGAGAAATGTGTTCGGCACGTCGAGCAGGCCGATGATGCCGTCCGGCGAACAGAGGCCGCAGGGCGCGGTGACCTCGAAACCGGTGTAAAGCCCGATCGGCATCGACACTTCGATCGCGTCGTTCCTGACAGCGCGATACTCGCTCTTGAAAACCACGAGCACTTCCTCGGCGGTCGGATAACAGATCTTCTGACTGCCTTTCTTTGCCTTCTGGTTCTCGGTGCGGATCAGTCCTGCGTCCTCGAGAACCTGGATATTGGTCGAGACCGTCGATTGCGGCAGCGACAGCATGGCGGCGATTTCGTTGACATTCATCGGCCCCTTCTCATGCAGCAACTTAAGTATGGAGATGCGCGCCGAAGAGGCCAGCCCTTTGAGAACGGCAATGCCTTCCTCGGGGTCGATCACCAGAAAATTGGGACTCATGCGATTTGCCAGTCTGCGCGAAATCTATATCCGGAATCACATTGTATATCTGGATATTTGATTTGAACAATGCGCCGCGGCCGAACCGCAGGGTAGCTGCTGCGATCAGCGGCAGGTGACCTGGTCTGGCTCTTTAGGCATCTGGCTGGCCGTTCAGCTATGCGACACGCTGGATGTCTGCGTTCGGACTTCCATGCACCTTACGTCAACCATCCGGAACGGCTGGTCTGGATTCACCTGCTGAGCCTCGCCACCGCCGGCGACATACCGAAAGCCTGCGGAACGGCCTGCGGCGCTTCGGTGCGAACCGGTTTCTTGCCCGACCAGCCGATGCCGGACAGCCATTCGAGATAGAAGGCGAGCGCGAACTGCATGGCGATGCCGGCCGATATCAGCAGGGCGTCATAAGCAAAGCCGCCGGGGTTGATCAGCTTCATCACCTGCGCCGCCATGGCGATCACCGTGCCGGCAAGGAACACCGGCAACGAGCGTTTGCCGAGCAAAGCGAGCGGATGATCGCGGCTGAGACGGAACAGGTTCGAGAAAGCCGGCAGGGCGACGATCAGATAGCTTACAGCCAGGATATGCAGCAGCCGTGGCAGCGACAGGAATGTCTTGTCGAAGCCGCCGATCACCACTGGCAAGTCGAACCAGCTTATCTGGCCCCAGAGCGGGCTATGGACCCAGACCAGCGCTGCCGCCACATAGGTCGCGGCGATACCCACCAGCCAGCGATTGACGGGAATTGTGCCGCCGCGCCGGACATGCAGCATGCCGGCCAGGCCAATGTTGAACAGGAACTGCCAGGACAGCGGGTTGAGGAACCAGAAGCCGGGCTCGGGATAGTTCGGCGGCGCGATCTGCCAGATGCCGGCAACGAGCCACAGCGCACCAGAGAACACAAGCGCCGGCAGCGGCCGGTAACTGACGAAGAGCAGGAAGAGCGGCGCCATCAGCAACAGCGCCGCATAGACCGGCAGGATGTTGTTGTAGCCGAGCTGGTGGCCAAGCGTGACGATGCCGACCATCACCTCCGGCGTGTTTTTCATCAGCGGCTCGATGTTGATCAGTTTCAGCAGTTCGGGTCGATGGGCGAACACCGCCGCCATGCAGAACAGGGCCATCACCACCATGGTGGTGACGATGTGGGCGGTGTAGAGGACGCCGGCGCGGCGCCACATCTTCAACGTCGCCAGCAGCCGGCCGCCCGGCTGGAATTTGTTGCCATAGGCGAGCGCGACCGACATGCCGGAGATCAGCACGAAGGCTTCCGCCGCGTCCGAGAATCCGAAATTCTTGTAGGTCAGCGTTTCGAAGACGGTGCCCGGCACATGGTCGATATAGATGGTCAGGAGAGCGAGCGCGCGGAACACGTCAATGCGCGTGTCGCGCTCATGCGGAACTGGCAGGGTCATCGACAAAAGGCCTCAAAGCGAGAGCAAGGGGTGCTCGTGTTGTTCATGCCGGGATGCGACCATCGGCGCACACCGCTTCGATTCCTCCCGCAGGAAGCATATCGGCGCAGAAACGGTCTGAAATGAGCCTGGTTCAATCACATTTCGCGGAGCATGAAAATATTCCGTTTTGAAGCCGGCAAATGAACAATATATCCACAAAATCAAAGAGATATGAGCGTGTCCGAATATAGCGAAAAGAACGGCTTTCTGCATCAGGATTTGGCCTTTTCCTACCGCCTGCTCAAGCCGGGAAATGCCGGCAGCGAGTGCCTGTTTTTGCTGCACGGATCGGGTGTCGATGAAACAACGATGCTGCCGATTGCAAGGCAGATCGCACCCGACGCCACGCTGGTCGCGGTGCGTGGCCGCATCCCCCAGGAAGACGGCTTCCGCTGGTTCGAGCGTATCACCCCGACCCGCTTCGAGCAGGCGAGCATCCGCGCCGAGACCTCAGCCTTTGCCGCTTTTGCCAGCGAGGCGGCAAGGCGGCACCGGCTCGATCTCGCCCGGGCGATCTTCCTCGGCTATTCCAACGGCGCCAATCTGGTGTCCAGCCTGATGCTGCTCAACCCCGACCTCGTGCGCAAAGCAGCGCTGCTGAGAGCGATGCCGGTGCTTGACGATATGCCGTCAACCGAGCTCAGCGGAACGCGTGTGCTGATCGTCGCCGGCGCGGCCGACGAGACCTACGGACCGTTTGCGCCGGCGCTGGTGACGCTGCTTCATGGACGCGGGGCCGAGGTCGACGCCCGCATCGTGGCGTCCGGCCATGAAATCGGCGACCCTGATGCGGCAATCGTCCGGCAATGGCTGGCGGGACCGGTCGTGGTGACACAGGCAGGCTGAGCGGCCGGATTTACCGCGATTTCAAGGCCGGGACCGTGCAAGCTCTTCCATTCTCCACAAGGCGGACATATCTCTGTCACACAGTGTGTATCGAGATACTGTTCACTTGAGGGGGGTCCGCATGGCCGACAAGAACAGCATCACTCTGCTCGACGACACCTCGAAATTGCCGGTGATCGCGGCCAATCCGTCCGAAGTGGCGAAGATTGAAAGCGCCATCGACGTGCGCGACCGCGCCGGGATTTCGGTCTATGGCGACCGCGCCCAGCAGGCGGTCAGCGACTATGCCGACAAGATTCTGGGGCAGCTGCGCAACGGCGATCTCGGCGACACCGGCGATCTCCTCACCGATATCATCATGAAGGCCAAGAACCTCGATCCGGCTGCGCTGAAGGATCAAGGGTTCCTCAGCAACCTGTTCTCCTCCTTCAAGGCACGGCTCGAACGCTTCAAGGAAAAATACGAGGACGTGGCGGGGCAGATCGACCGCATCGGCCTCGAGCTCGACCGCCACAAGGATACGCTGCGGCGCGACATAGCGGTACTCGACGATCTGCATGAGCAGACCAAGGATTCCATCGTCAAGCTCGACGCCTATGTGCAGGCCGGCAAGAAGTACGTCGAAAACTACCGCGCCAATGAACTGCCCAAGCTGAAGGCGGCCGCGGACGCTGCCGGCAGCGATGTCGGCGGCACGCTTGAGGCGCAGACCTACCAGGACACCGTCCAGGCTCTCGACCGGTTGGAAAAGCGCATCTTCTATCTCATCCAGGCGCGCCAGCTCGGCATCCAGCAATTGCCGCAGATCCGCATCGTTCAATCCGGCGACGAAACGCTGATCGAGAATCTGCAGGCCACTTCGGCGCTGACCGTGCCGGCCTGGAAGCAGAAGATGGTCATCCTGCTTGGCCTCACCAACCAGAAATCGGCGCTCGACCTGCAAAAGACGGTGACCGATGCCACCAATGAGATGATCCGCCAGACGTCCAAGATGATGAAGGACCAGGCCATCTCCATCGAAGAACAGGCGCAACGCGGCATCGTCGATGTCGAGACCCTGGCGCAGGCCAATCGCGACCTGATCGACACGGTGCAAGGCGTCCTGAAGGTGCAGCAGGAAGGCCGCCAGAAGCGCGCGGATGCCGAAAAGCAGATGGACCAGATGACTGTCGATCTCAAGAAGGCGCTGACCCAGGCCTGATCGGATCCGCCATGCCGAAGACGCTGACGTCCGTTCTGATGCTGGCCTTGGCGCTGCTGCTTGCGGCGTGCAATGGCAGCAACGTGAAGTTCTCCATCGTCTCCGGCTCCGAGAACACCGTGCTCGAGCCGATCGTGCAGGAGTTCTGCGCCAAGCAGGGCGCGACCTGCACCATCACCTATCAGGGTTCGCTCGACATCGGCCTTGGCCTGCAGAAATCGGGCGGCCTCGACCAGGATGCGGTCTGGCCGGCCTCGAGCGTCTGGGTCGACCTGTTCGACAGCGGCCGCAAGGTACGCAACCTGACCTCGATCGCGCAGATGCCGGTCATCCTTGGCGTGCGCAAATCCAATGCGGCCGAACTCGGCTGGGTCGGCAGGCAGGTATTCATGAAGGACATCCTCGCGGCGGTGAAGGACGGCAAGCTGAAATTCCTGATGACCTCGGCGACGCAATCCAATTCCGGCGCCAGCGCCTATCTCGCCATGCTGTCCAGCGCGCTCGGCGGCAAGGAAGTGATCGAACCCGGCGACCTCGACAGTCCGGCTGTGCGGGACACGGTCGGCGCCTTGCTGCAGGGCGTCGAACGCTCGTCCGGCTCGTCGGGCTGGCTGGCCGATCTCTATGTAGAATCCGCGCGCCAGGGCACGCTCTACGATGCGATGTGGAACTACGAGGCGACGCTCAAGGAAACCAACGACAAGCTGAAGCAACTGGGCGACGAGCCGCTCTATGCCATCTACCCGGCCGATGGTGTCGCTGTCGGCGATTCACCGCTCGGCTTCATCGACCATGGGCGCGGGCCGGAGGTCGAGAAGTTCTTCACCGACCTTTTGGCGTTTCTGCAATCGGATCCGATCCGCAAGCGCATCGCCGACACCGGCCGGCGACTGCCGCTCGGCGGGTCGGCGACCCAGGCGCCGGCCGAGCCGGACTGGAATTTCGATCCGGGCAAGCTTGTGACGTCGATCCGCATGCCCGAGCCGGCGGTGATCCGCACGGCGCTCAATCTCTACCAGGAGGCGCTGCGCAAGCCGTCGCTGACGGCGCTCTGCTTCGACTTTTCCGGCTCCATGGAAGATGAGGGCGAAAAGCAGCTGCAGGCAGCGGCGCAGTTCCTGTTCACGCCGGAAAAGGCCAGCGAAGTGCTGGTGCAATGGACGCCGTCCGACCACATCTTCGTGCTGCCTTTCGACAGCACCGTGCGCGCCAGTTTCGAAGCCAACGGCGACGCCGCCGGCCAGAGCCAGCTTTTGGCCGACGTCGCCAGCCAGCATGCCGAGGGCGGCACCGACATGTATGCCTGCGCTGAGCAGGCGCTGCAGAAGATCACCACCACGTCCGATCTGTCGAAATACTTGCCGGCAATCGTCATCATGACCGATGGCCGCACCGACGGCAGCGCCGACCGGTTCCTCGGCCAGTGGAGCAGCGCGCCAATTCGGGTGCCGGTGTTCGGCATCACTTTCGGCGACGCCGACAAGAGCCAACTCGACAGCCTCGCCGAGGCGACCTCGGCGCGGGTCTTCAACGGCGGTGGCGATCTGGCCGGCGCCTTCCGCGCCGCCCGTGGATACAATTAGAACAATGCGCGGGCTGTTCGGCAACGACTGGAACTGGATCGCCGCAGGCGCGGTGTCGGCGGCGCTTTTGCTCGCCTTGAGCTTTCTCACCCATTTCCCATTCCTGGTCTCGGCCATCATCGCCGGCTTGGTCTTTGCCGGACTGGTCTTCGTTCTGGCGCCGCGCCAGCTGTTCGAAGGGCTCGACCTCAGATCGATCAGCGGCAGCCGCGTGGCGTTCGCGCGCGAGTTGCTGGCGCAGGCGCAACCGGCGGCTGATCAGCTCGCCATGGCCGCCTCGTCGATCTCGGACAAGGAGATGAAGGCCAAGGTGAAGAACCTGTCCGACATTGCGGCCGACGTGATCGCCAAGGTCGAGGCAAAACCGGAAACCGCGCCCTCCGTGCGGCGGTTTCTCACCTACTATGTGCCGCAGGCGGCGGAAGTGGCCGACGGTTATGCGACGCTGGCGAACCGGCGCGCGCCGAGCCAGGCGCGGCTTGCAAATGTCGGCGCGGTCATCACCAAGCTTCAGGACGCTTTCGTGCATTATGCCGACAGCCTGGCCGATAGCGAACTCGGCACGCTCGACGTGGACTTGCGACTCATTCAGGAGTCGCTGAAAGAGGATATCGGTCGCTGATGGCCATTTCGCGACGCGCTTTCGGACTGGGATTGCTGGGTGCCGCCGCTGCCGGCACCGGCGGCTATCTGACCCTGAAGGACCGTCCCGAGTTCCGCGGCTATCTCGGCAACCGCGCGCATCTGTTCGGCTTCATCGGGGGCGAGAAGCAGGCTTTTCTTGCCGACCCGGACGTGGTCAGCGCGCTTGGAGGCTACGGCCTCGAACTCGATGCGCGTGTGGCCGGTTCGGTCGAGATGGTGCGCGAGCCGGCGCTGCTGACGCAAAAGCCGCAATTCCTGTGGCCGTCCTCCTCGATCATGGTCGACCTCGCCCGCAAGAACGGCGTGTCGATCCGCAACGACCAGGTGGTGCTCAACTCGCCCATCGTCGTCTACACCTGGGGGCCGGTGGTCGAAGGCCTGAAGAAGAGCGGGCTGGTCACGGTCGCGGCCAAGGGCGGCTACAACCAGCTCGATCTCAAGGCGCTGCTCGACGCCATACTGGCGGGCAAGAGCTGGGCGGATCTCGGCATCGATGAGCTTTACGGCCGTGCCCGCATCGTTTCCACCGACCCCAACCGCTCCAACTCCGGCTTCATGTTCGCCGGCCTGGTACTCAGCCTGATGAGCGGCGACGTCGCGACGCAGGAACTGCTGGCCCAGCATGGCGAGCAGGCCAGGGCGATCTTCCGCAGCATGGGGCTGAAATCGTCCTCGTCAGGCAAACTGTTCGACCAGTATATCGCCGGCGGGCTCGGCGCCGAGCCGATGGCGGTCGGCTATGAGAACCAACTGGTGGAATGGGCGCTTGCCGATACGGCGCGCTGGCAAAGGGTGCAGGCCGGAACCGGAGCCAAGCCGGAAATCCTCTATCCCCGCCCGACCGTCTATTCGGCGCACCCCATGATCGTCATCGATCCGGCCGTCGATCCGCTGCTCGACGCACTGACCAGCCCGAAGCTGCAGGAACTTGCCTGGTCCAAGCACGGGTTCCGCGGGCCGCTGGGCACCGTCGCCGCTGGAGCCGATGTGGCGATCGCCGGCGTGCGGCCGGCCGAAATCGAGGCGGTGCTGCCGATGCCTTCAGCCGAGGTCATGCTGTCGCTGCTTGCCCAGATGGAAGGCTAGCGCCAGTGCCTACCCCTGCCCCATACGGTTCCAGGCATCGAGCCCGGCGATCTTGTAGGCTTCAGCCAGCGTCGGATAGTTGAAGGTGTTGTTGACGAAGAAGTCGACCGTGCCGCCGAGATTGATCACCGCCTGGCCGATATGGATGAGTTCGGTGGCGCCCTCGCCGACGATGTGAGCGCCGAGCAGGCGGCGCGTTTCGACCGAGAACAAAAGCTTCAGGAAGCCCGAATTGACGCCCATGATGTGGCCACGCGAGGTTTCGCGGAACCGCGCCAGGCCAACCTCATAGGCTGCACCGCTCTCGCGCACCTGTTCCTCCGACTGGCCGACGGTGGAGATTTCCGGCACGGCGTAGATGCCATAGGGAAAGGTTTCAGGCGGTGGCGGCAGTTGCACGCCGAAGGCGTGGCAGGCGGCCACCCTGCCCTGCTCCATCGAGGTCGAGGCAAGGCTGGGAAAACCGATGACGTCGCCGGTGGCATAGATGTTGGGTGCACTGGTCTGGAAGGTTTGCGGATCGACCTTGATGCGGCCCCTGGAGTCGGCCTCGATGCCGACCACGTCGAGGCCGAGGCTGCCGAGGTTGCCGCTGCGGCCGGCGGCGTAAAGCACGATCTCGGAACGGATGGTGCGGCCATCGGCAAGCGTCACTTCGGCATAGTCGGGTTTTGAGACGATTTCCTTGACCGTGCTGCCGAGGCGAATGGTCATGCCGCGGTCGCGCATCTGGTGGATGAAGTCATCGACGATCTCGCGGTCGACGAAATCGAGGATGGTGTTGCGCGGCTCGACCAGCGTCACCGGCACGTCGAGGGCCGAAAAGATGGTCGCATATTCGACGCCGATGACGCCGGCGCCGATCACCGTCAGCGTGCGCGGCAGATGGTCGAGCTCCAGCATCTCGTCACTGTCGAAGACGCGGATCTTGTCGAAAGGAACGTCGCGCGGCCGGTGCGGCCTGGTGCCGACCGCAATAAGCGCATTGGCGAAGCCGACCTCCGAGTAGTCGCCATTGTCGGCCGTCAGGCTGACCTTGTTGGGGCCAACGAATTTCGCCATGGCGCGTGCGCTCTTGACCGCGTTGCGCATGAACTGGTGCTGCAGAACCTCGACCTCGTGGTCGAGCGTCTTGTGCAGGCGCTCGACCAGGTCGGCGATGGAGATGTCTTGCTTGACCCGGTAGCCGCGGCCGTAAAAGCCGCGCTCGCGCCAGCCGGAGAGGTTGAGCACCGTCTCGCGCAGCGTCTTCGACGGGATGGTGCCGGTGTGCACCGAGACGCCGCCGAGGCGCCGGCCCCTGTCGACCACCAGCACCGATTTGCCGAGCTTGGCCGATTGCACCGCGGCGCGGCGGCCGGAAGGGCCGCTGCCGATGACCAGCATGTCGTAATCCATATTTCCCCGTCCCCTCGGCGTCTTGTTGCGCCGCAGCAAGCTAACGCCATCCCTAGGGTAAATTCAACCGGTTCGCAGCGCCTGTCACGACGCCGATGACCGCATTCCCGGCGCGATCTTGATTCCGCCTGCGGCCTTCACCATTTCAGGTGGCGGCGGCCGCGCACCCTAGCGCGGCGCCTGTTACGAGGACATGACATGAACGCGCGCGTACTTGACGGCGAAATCATCACCAGCAGGCTCGACGACGTCAGGGCGTATGACGGTGTGCGCGCGCGGCGCATCCTCGCCTTCATCATCGACTATTGCATCGTGGCGCTACTCACCATTCCGTTCGCGATCCTGGTGGCCGTGCTTGGCCTTTTGACATTCGGTCTTGGCTGGGCGCTGTATTCCATCCTCGTGCCGGCGGTCGCCATTCTCTACATCTGGAACACGCTGGGCGGCCGCAACCAGGCCACATCTGGTATGAGGATGATGGGCATTCGGCTCGATCGCCTCGACGGCAGCCGTATCGACGGGCTCACCGCTGTTGTCCATTCAGTGCTGTTCTGGGCGAGCACTGTCATCCTGACGCCGCTCATTCTTCTGGTGACGCTGTTTTCCGACCGCAAGCGCACGCTGCACGACCTGCTGCTTGGCACGGTTGTCAGCCGCAGCGACCGTTGAACCGGCTTTCGGCTCCTCCCGACCACCATCGGCGCACAAATTGAAGGCGTCCTTTCACACATGCCTTCACAATCCTGTTGAATTTTTCGCCGGCGAGGCCAAAGGTAGAGCGACTCGCAGGAGTGTTTCCAAGGTTCGATGACGCAGCATCCGACCCAGTCGCCGCAGTTCTTCCTGACCGCGCCATCGCCGTGCCCGTATCTTGAGGGCCAGTTCGAGCGCAAGGTGTTTACGCATCTGGTCGGCGACAAGGCGCCGGAGATGAACGACCTGTTGACGCAAGGCGGCTTCCGGCGCTCACAGAACATCGCCTACCGGCCGGCCTGCGAGACCTGCCGCGCCTGCGTCTCTGTGCGCATCCTGGCGCAGGAATTCACCGCCAGCCGCAACATGAAGCGGGTGATCCAGCGCAATTCCGATCTCATCGGCGCCATGCACGACGCACAGCCGTCGACCGAGCAGTATTCGCTGTTCCGCGGCTATCTCGACGCCCGCCACCGCCGCGGCGGCATGTCCGACATGACGGTGCTCGACTACGCCATGATGGTCGAGGACACCCATGTCGACACCAAAGTCATCGAGTACCGTAAGCGCGGCCCCGACACTTTCATCACCGGCAAGGGCCAGGGCGAGCTGATCGCCGTGGCGCTGACCGACAAGATGGCCGACGGCCTGTCGATGGTCTATTCCTACTTCAATCCCGAGTTCGAGGACCGCTCGCTCGGCACCTTCATGATCCTCGACCATATCGCCCGCGCCAGGGCCATGGGCCTGCCGCACGTCTATCTCGGCTACTGGGTCAACGGCTCGCGTAAGATGAACTATAAGATGCGCTTCATGCCGCAGGAGCACCTCGGCCCGAAGGGCTGGGAACGCTACGACCACGAAGCGGTCACGCGCTGATTTTTCTTTTTCCCCAAATCCGGGTCCAAGTCCGGGCCTAATAGTTTCAACGCAGAAGATGCTGGTCATTCCGCCTGACGGCGGAGAGTGCGCGATTGTGCAGGCGGGGCATCCTCTCCCGAATTCATTGCGAAAGCCGCTTCATGTCGTCTCACAACGCTCACACCAAAGGACTTCTGCTCACCGCGCTTGGCGGCCTGACGCTGACCGTCGACATTCCGCTGATCCGGCTCGCCCATGGCGAAGCCTGGACGATACTGCTGCTGCGCACCGGCGCCACCTTCGTCACGGCAATGATCCTCTGGGCGGTCTGGCGCTTGTTCGGCAAGAATGCGCCACAGCTGATACCGGGCTGGTCGGGGCTGATCGTTGCCGCCATCTACGGGCTCGGCGCAATCGCCTTCATCACCGGTGTCTACAACACCTCGACCGCCAATCTGGTTTTCATCCTGGCCTTCACCACCATGTTCTCAGCGCTGCTGTCGTGGCTGTTCCTGAAGGAGCGGCCACGGCCGCTGACGCTTGCGGCCATGGCGGTGATGATCGTTGGCGTCGGCATCATCGTTGGCGATTCCGTCGGCACCGGACATCTGTTCGGCGATGTGATGGCACTGTGTTCAGCCTTGGCGATCGCCTGCGCCATCACCATCTCGCGCGCCAGCGGCAAGGATATGGGTTTCACCGCGCTAATCGGCGTCGTCCCGCCGTTTGCGCTGGCGGCCTTCATGGTCGCAAAGACAGGCTTTCACGTCGATGCGCCGGGATGGATCCTCTTCAACGGCGCCATCATCATGCCGATCGCCTTCTTCTGCCTCGCCAACGGGCCGAAATACATCTCAGGTCCGGAAGTGGCGATGTTCTATCTCCTGGAAACAGTGCTGGCGCCGGTCTGGGTGTGGATGATCTTCGCCGAGACACCATCGCGCAACAGCCTGATCGGCGGCGCGATCCTGATCGTCACACTGGTCGCGCATTCGCTGTGGCAGTTGCATGAGGGGCGCAAGCGCCGGGCAGCGCTCGCCGTCGTTCATCCGGCTTAGAATGCCGCGACGAGCAAGGCAGGCTCCAAAAGCGCTGACAGACGTAATCCTGTCGTCGCGTTAGTCCGCTAGTAACAGCTATCCTTCAGGATAAGCCCAAATCTAATTGGGCCGGTAATCCAATGAAGCGCATCGCGGCAATGATTTTCGTAGTTGTTTGGCTAGCGCTTTGCTTTACTGGCCCAGCGATCTTCTCCCGCCCCATGGACGGGCTCTCCGTAGCGTGGTTTGTCGTCCTGGCGCTGACTTCGTTCGCGGCCACGATCGGCGCGATAGCGGCGCTGATATTGCAGTATACACACTTTCAAATGCGAGACACGTTGGACGGATTCTTTTGGATCGTTTTCCTCGTGCTGCCGATTTCGGTGACACTATGCGCCTCAGCAGTGTGGGTGCTCGGCTGGTACTTTTTTGGCTGGAATGATCTGAATCTCGATGTCCCCTAAGGCGACCCGGACTGCGGATCAGGCGCTGGCTTTCTTCGCCGCACCGGGGGCAGGCAGAACCTCGATCTGTGGATCGGCTTCGATTTCGACCGACGAGCCCGGCGGGATTTCCTCGGCCAGTTCCACCTCGCGCAACCATTCGCGCCAGATCGCGACCAGCAGCGCCATCAGAACAGGGCCGATGAACAGGCCGAGAAAGCCCATCGTCTTGACCCCACCGATCAGGCCGAAAAAGGTCGGCAAGAAGGGCAGTTTGATCGGTCCGCCGACCAGTTTCGGACGCAGGGTCTTGTCGACGATGAACAGTTCCACCGCACCCCAGATGAACAGCGCCAGTCCGGCCATTGGTGAGCCGCTGGCGGCAAGATAGATCGACACCAGGGTAAAGGACAGCGGCGCGCCGCCGGGGATAAGCGCCATGACGCCGGTGAGCGCGCCCAGCGTCACCGGCGACGGCACGCCGGCCAGCCAGTAGGCGACGCCCAGCACCAGCCCCTCGCCGATGGCGATCACAGTCATGCCGGTGACGGTGGACGAGATGGTCGCCGGCACGACGCGCGAAATCCGCTCCCAGCGTGCCGGCAGGATGCGTTCACCGAGCCGATCGATCTGGCCGGCGAACTGCTCGCCGTCGCGATAGGCGAAGAACAGCGCGATCATCATGAACAGCAGTGTCAGCAAGAGGCCGAAGGCGCTGCCGCCGGCAGCCAGCACGCCGCGATAGATGCTGCCTATATTGGCGCCGCTGACCAGCTGGATCAGTTCGCCAATGCCGCCGGGATGGCCGAAATTGTCCGTCCATTGTTCGTTCAGCCACTCGCCAACGACGGGCAGCGTGGCGATCCAGTGCGGTGTGACTGCGCCATGCCGGTTGGTCTCGATCGCCCAACCAACCCATTCGCGGACCTCGTTGATGGCATAGGTGCCGGCAAGCGCGATCGGCACGACCAGGAAGGTGAGGATGAACAGGATGGCAAAAGTCGCGGCGATGGTGCGGTTGCCGCCGACGCCGGCAAGCAGCCTGCGATAAAGTGGCCAGCTGGCGAAGGCGATGACCAGCGCCGCGAGCACCGGAAACAGAAAGCCGTGGAAGAAATAGACGCCGGCGGCGACGATCAGCACCAACAGCCAGCGCGCCGCCGACAGCGGTGGAATGACGGCGGCTCGCAGCGGCGTCGACAGGCCGAAGAGGCGTTGCTGACGTTCCGGCTTCTGGATCTTCGCTTCCTTCAAACGCCCATCACTCCCCGGCCTACCAAGCGCTTATGCACTGTTATAGTGCCGCAATCGTGACGATAGTCCAAATGCGTGGTGGAAGCTGCCAATTGCCCCCTCGTGGGGGAGATGTCCGGCAGGACAGAGGGGGGGCGAAGGATCGCCGGCGTGGCGCTCGCCCGGAAGACCCAAGAATGCGAGGGGGGAGATTACCTACCCAAACTTCCCCGTCCGCGGGAATCCCTTCGGCACCATCCGCCCGGCCGAGGCCCTGGCGCCGATCCATTCGGCCAGTTCCTCGCGCGACCTGATAAACGTACGGTCGGCCGAATCCTGCCAGGACAGGCCGCTCTCCAGCGTGAAAGGCTTGAGGTCGAGCAGACCGCCATCCTTGTATTTCTGCAGGCGAACGCCCTTGCCGCGGCCCATTTCGGGGATTTCGGACAGCGCGAACACCAGCATCTTGCGGTTCTCGCCGACGATGGCGAGGTGATCGCCGGAAACCGGGACGCAGGCCTTGGCCTCGTCGGGCGCCTTGACGTTCATCACCTGCTTGCCCTTGCGGGTGTTGGCGACGACCTCTTCCTCCGGCACGATGAAGCCGTTGGCGTCGTAGGAAACAAGCAGCAGCTTGCGCTTCGGGTCATGAACGAAAGCGGTGACGATGTCCTGATCATTGTCCATATCGACGATGATGCGGATCGGTTCGCCATGGCCACGCCCGCCCGGCAGCCGGTCGGCGCCGATGGTGTAGAACTTGCCGCCGGTGGTGAAGACCAGGATCTTGTCGGTGGTCTGGGCGTGGAAGGCAAGCTTGAGGCTGTCGCCCTCCTTGAAGGTCAGCGTGGAATGGTCGGCCAGATGGCCTTTCATGGCCCGCAGCCAGCCCTTCTCCGAGACCACCACGGTGACCGGCTCGCGCTCGATCATGGCGTGCGCAATGTCGGTCAGGTCATGCTCCGGCGCGTCGGCGAACTGGGTTCGGCGCTTGCCGAGCTCGGTGTCGGGGCCGAACTTGTCGCGAACCTGCGTGACTTCCCACTTGATCGTCGACCATTGCTTGGCGTCGGATGCGAGCAATGCCTCGATCTGCTTCTTTTCGGTGGTGAGACCGTCGAATTCCTTGCGGATTTCGAACTCTTCCAGCTTGCGCAAGGCACGCAGCCGCATGTTGAGGATCGCTTCGGCCTGGGTGTCGGTGAGCGACCAGCGGGCCATCATCACCTGCTTGGGCTCATCCTCCTCGCGGATGATCCTGATGACCTCGTCGATGTTGACATAGGCGATCAGGTAACCGGCAAGGATTTCCAGCCGCTTCTCTATCTCGCCAAGCCGATGCTTCGAGCGGCGGATCAGCACATCGCGCCGATGGTCGAGCCACTCTTTCAGCACGCCCTTCAGCGAAAGGACGTTAGGCACCTTGCCACGCGACAGCACGTTCATGTTGAGGGGGAATCGGCTTTCGAGCTCGGTCAGCTTGAACAGCGATTCCATCAGAATGCCGGGATCCACGGTGCGGCTCTTCGGCACGAGCACAATGCGGACGTCCTCGGCGCTTTCGTCCCTGATATCCTCGAGCAGCGGCAATTTGCGGGCGATCAGCAGCTCGGCGATCTTTTCGATCAGCCTGGCCTTCTGGATGCCGTAAGGAATTTCGGTGACGACGATGCTCCAGGTGCCCCTGCCCTGGTCCTCCTGGCCCCACTTGGCGCGCACGCGAAACCCGCCGCGGCCGGTCTCATAGGCCTCCAGGATGGAAGCGCGGCTGTCGACGATGATGCCGCCGGTTGGGAAATCCGGTCCCTGGACGAACTCCATCAACTTTGCCACCGGTGCGTCCGGTTGCTCGATCAGATGCAGGGCCGCATCGCAAAGCTCGGCGGCGTTGTGCGGCGGGATGGACGTCGCCATGCCGACCGCAATGCCGGAAGAGCCGTTGGCGAGCAGATTCGGGAAGGCGCCGGGGAGCACCACGGGCTCCTCGTCTTCCTCATTGTAGGTCGGTCGGTAATCGACGGCATCCTCGGTGATGCCGGCAAGCAGATCGCTCGCCACCTCGGTCATGCGCGCTTCGGTATAGCGCATGGCCGCGGCGTTATCGCCGTCGATATTGCCGAAATTGCCCTGCCCGTCGACCAGCGGATAGCGCATGGAGAAATCCTGCGCCAGGCGCACTAGCGCGTCGTAGATCGACTGGTCGCCGTGCGGATGGAACTTGCCCATCACGTCGCCGACAATGCGTGCGCATTTGGCAAAGCCCTGGTCGGGGTTGAGCCTGAGCAGCCGCATGGCGTGCATGATGCGGCGATGCACGGGCTTCAGCCCGTCGCGCACATCCGGCAGCGCCCGGTGCATGATGGTCGACAGCGCATAAGCCAGATAGCGCTCTTCCAGCGCCTTCTTCAGATCGACCGGTTCGATGTGGTCACCGCCGCCATTTTCAGGCGGCAAAAGCCTTTTTCCCATGCGGGTGGACTAGCCGAGCGGGTGATTCGCGGCAAGGCGGGCCTGCGGAAATCCGCAATTTGCGGCCTTGGGCTGCGAAGCAGGCCCAGGATCCGGCGATGGATGTGACGGACTTCATGTTCCAACGTGCCGCCCTGTGCAACAGCACCGGTAGCAGTGCTGTTGCCAACCAACATCAATCTGTTACACGCCCACTCTAAGGCAGGTTACGGTACGCAGGGGAGCCCGACCTTCATGACCTATTCACCGCATCGAGCGAAGGCTCCCGCTCCGATTTGCCTTTCGCCGTGATTTTCGACAAATCTGCGGGAAAGTGCCTTTTTCCGGTCCAGTTCGTCACGGAATGGTGATGGCGTAGAACTCAAGAAAACACTTTTCAGGACTCTCTCAGGGAACTCGCGATGACAATCCAACGCTCAACACTCAAGACACTCGCTTTTTCGACATTTTTGCTGACGTTGCCGCTGAATGCCGCCTTTGCGCAGGACACTGCGGTTGCCGACCGGCTGAAGGCCGCACTTGCGGTCCAGGGCGTCGATATCACCTGGACCGGCGTTACCGGCGACAATACCAGCATGGTGCTGCAGGGCGTGTCGGTGAAGCCGGCGGCCGAAAAGGAAGCGCTGCCGATCGGCGACATCAAGCTTGAAGGCGTGACCGAGGCCAATGGCGGCTTCGATATCGCGACCATCTCGACGTCCGCGTTCGAGCACAGCAAGGACGGCGTCACGCTCAACCTCACCCCCTTCGTCATTCATGACGCCAACATCCCGGCCGAGGGCGCTACGGGCCCGCTCGGCTCGATGATGATCTACAAGTCGGCCGAACTCGAAAACCTGACGGTCAAGGTTGCCGACAAGACCGCCTTCTCGGTAGACGGCGTTGCTGTCCAGATCACGCCTCCGGCCGACGGCAAGGCGATGGAATTTTCCGCCACGACGGAAAAGTTCAACGCCGACCTGACCTTGGTCGACGATGCGAAGTCCAAGGAAGCCATCGAGGCCCTCGGCTACCAGAACATATCGGGCAACGTCGAAATCGGCGGCACCTGGCAGCCGAGCGACGGCAAGATGGACCTGTCGAAATACGACATCTCGGTCGAGAATGCCGGCACGCTCGGCATGACCTTCGGCCTGGGCGGCTACACGGTCGACTTCGTCAAGTCGATGCAGGAGATGCAGAAGAAGCTGGCGGCGCAGCCCGAAGGCGCCGACAATTCGGCGCAAGGCATGGCCATGCTCGGCCTGTTGCAGCAGCTTTCCTTCAACAGCGCCTCGGTCCGCTTCGACGACGATTCGCTGACCGGCAAGGTGCTGGACTATGTCGGCAAGCAGCAAGGCATGTCGGGCAAGGACATCGCCAACCAGGCCAAGGCGATCGTGCCGTTCGGCATGGCGCAGCTCAACAATCCGGAACTGACGGCCGAAGTGACGGCAGCGGTGAGCAAGTACCTCGACGATCCGAAGAGCCTCGAGATTTCCGCCGAGCCGCCGGCAGCGGTGCCGTTCGCGCTGATCATGGCGGGTGCGATGTCCAACCCGCTCGACCTGCCGAAGACGCTCGGCGTCCACGTCACGGCCAACGAAGACTGATCGAAGCGAAAGCTCGAAAAGCAAAAGCCCGGCAGCGAAAAATGCCGGGCTTTTTTGTTGGGTTGTTGAATGAGAAGAATCGGTTCGGGCGGTTTGTTAAAGCACCGCCGGGACTTCGCGATCAGGCGTCTTTCTTCACTACCGCGACGCGCAACGAGAGCTCGCGCAGCTGCTGCGGCGTGGCTTCCGAAGGCGCGTTCATCAACAGGTCGTATGCCTGCTGGTTCATCGGGAACATGGTGATCTCGCGCAGGTTCTTGGCGCCGACCAGAAGCATGACGACACGGTCGACGCCGGCCGCCATGCCGCCATGCGGCGGGGCGCCATACTGGAAGGCGCGGTAGAGGCCGCCGAAGCGCCCTTCGACCGTGGCGCGGTCAAGCCCGACCATCTCGAACGCCTTGACCATGGTTTCCGGCAGATGGTTGCGGATACCGCCCGAGGCGATCTCGAAGCCGTTGCAGACCATGTCGTACTGGAAGGCCTTGATGCCGAGCAGATCCTCGCCACCCAGCGCCTCGATACCGCCCTGCGGCATCGAGAACGGGTTGTGGGCAAAATCGATCTTCTTCTCCTCCTCGTTCCATTCGAAGAACGGGAAGTCGACGATCCAGCACAGCTCAAAACGGTCGCGGTCGACAAGGTTCAGTTCCTCGCCGGCGCGGGTGCGCGCGGCACCGGCGAAGGCGACGAATTTCTTCGGATCGCCGGCGACGAAGAAGGCGGCGTCGCCATCGGCAAGGCCGAGCTGCTGACGGATCGCCTCGGTGCGTTCCTCGCCAATGTTCTTGGCCAGCGGACCGGCGCCTTCAAGCTTGTCGCCTTCCTTGCGCCAGAAGATGTAGCCCAGGCCCGGCTGGCCCTCGCCTTGCGCCCACGAGTTCATCCGGTCGCAAAAGGCGCGGCTGCCGCCGGTCTTTGCCGGAATGCCCCACACTTCGGCCTTCGGATCGTTGGCCAGGATGTTGGCGAACACCTTGAAGCCGGAATCGCGGAAATGATCGGAGACGGCCTGCATCTCGATCGGGTTGCGCAGGTCCGGCTTGTCGGAGCCGTATTTGCGCATTGCCACATCATAGGGAATGCGCTGGAATTTCTGCGTCACCGGCTTGCCGTTGGCGAAGGTCTCGAATACGCCGCGCATCACCGGTTCCATGGTCGACAGCACGTCGTCCTGCTCGACGAAGCTCATTTCGAGGTCGAGCTGGTAGAATTCGCCGGGCAGACGGTCGGCGCGCGGATCCTCGTCGCGGAAGCAGGGCGCGATCTGGAAATAGCGGTCGAAGCCGGAGACCATGATCAGCTGCTTGTACTGCTGCGGCGCCTGCGGCAACGCGTAGAAGGTGCCGGGATGGATGCGCGACGGCACCAAGAAGTCGCGCGCGCCTTCCGGCGACGAGGCGGTCAGGATCGGCGTCGAGAATTCCGTGAAGCCGACATCGGTCATGCGCTTGCGCATCTCAGCGATGATCTTGGTGCGCGCCACGATGTTCCGGTGCAGCGTCTCACGGCGCAGGTCGAGGAAGCGGTACTTCAGGCGGATGTCCTCGGGATAGTCCGGCTCGCCGAACACCGGCAGCGGCAATTCCTTAGCCGCCGACAGCACCTCGATCTCGCGGGCAAAAATCTCGATCTCGCCGGTCGGCAAATTGGCGTTGATGGTGTCCGGCAGGCGCGCCTTGACCTCCCCGTCGACGCGGACCACCCATTCGCCACGCAGCGTCTCGGCGACCTTGAAGGCGGGCGAGTCCGGATCGGCAACAATCTGGGTCAGGCCGTAATGGTCGCGCAAATCGATGAACAGCAGGCCGCCATGGTCGCGCACGCGATGCACCCAGCCCGACAGGCGAACGGAAGAGCCGACGTCGCTCTTTCTCAACTGGGCACAGGTGTGGCTGCGGTAACGATGCATTGTCATGGGTAAAGTCCGGGATTTGGGTTGCAGGCCGAAGTATCCAGCCTCAAAATTTGCGCGAAAAGCGCATGGGAGGCCGGATTTGTCAAGGCGAGCCGGGTGATCGGGCGCAGGCCGCTTGTTCAAGCAAAGTTGATTTCGGCGCCCTGGCGTTCGAAATCGGCGAGGATCGCGGCCGGCGCGGTCTTGTCGACCACAAGGTGGCGGATCGCCTCTGGCCGGGCGACCCGGTAGGGTGCGGCGGTGGCCAGCTTGTCATTGGTGACAGCGATGACGATGCCTGCGCTGTTCTTGGCCATGGCCCGCTTCACCTCGGCCTCAGCCGAATCGAAGGCCGTCACACCGCGCGAGGCATCGAGACCACAGGATCCCAGAACAAACAGGTCCGCGCCAAGCTGCGCGACGGCGGCAAGCGTGTCGGCGCCGACGCAGGCGCCGAGGTGACGGTCGAACCGCCCCCCGAGCACAATCAGCTCGATCAAAGCGTGGTTCGACAGGACTGAGGCAACCTCGAGCGAATTGGTGGCGACCGTCAGATCGAGGTCGCGCGGGATGGCCCTGGCGATCGCGGCGTTGGTCGAGCCGCTGTCGATGAACAGGGTCTGTCCGCGCGAAAGCAATGCCACGGTCGCGCGGGCAAGCCGCGTCTTTTCTTCGACCGCATGGCCGGCCCGCAGGCCGACAGGCGTAGCGGCGAACGGTGCGGCTGCAACCGCGCCGCCATAGACGCGGCGGCATTGCCCGGCCTTGGCGAGTTCCCTGAGGTCGCGGCGAACCGTGTCTTCCGAAACGCCGAAACGGCTTGCCAGTTCGCCGGCCAGCACCCTTCCCTCGACGGCCAGGCGATCGCGGATGATTTGATGCCGCTCATCGGTCAGCATTGCATGATCCTGTTTTCTTCATGCACGTTCTTGCATGATTTGCATGTTTGTGCAAGATGTCGAGCAAATCCAGCCTGTGGCAAACCGCCGGCTCCCCTGTCTTGAAAGCATCGTCATGACCTTCGGCCTCCGCCTCGCTCCGCAACACCGGGTCTATGCCGGTTTTGCGATCTACTCGTTCGGCATGGGCAACATCTTTCCGCGGCTGCCCGACATCAAGCATGCCATGGGCATCGAGGACGGCACGCTCGGGCTCAGCCTGATCGGAACGCCGATCGGCACCTTGACCGCGCTGACGCTGGCGGCGCCGATCCTGGAGCGCGTCGGCTTCCGCCGTGCATTGCTCGGGCTGGTCCCGCTTTTGTCGATAGCCTATGCCCTTGCCGCGCATGCGCCTGGGCCGCTCGCGCTGTTCCTGATGCTGATTCCGGTCGGCCTGATGATCGGCAGCGTCGAGATCATCCTCAACGTCGAAGCTGACAGGACCGAATTCCTGCTCAAGCGTCGGATCATGAACCGCGCGCATTCGTTCTGGAGCATCGGCTTTTTCGGCGCCGGCCTGTTCGGCGCGGCACTTGCGCATCTCGGCATATCGCCGCAACTGCACCTGGCGATCGTCGTACCGATGGTGGCGATTGGAATAGCGCTGTTTCTCGGCGGTTACGAACCGGCGCCGAGCCGCTTCGCCGGCAATGACGAGACGGCGCCAAGGCTGGCGCGGCCGACGCTGCCGATCCTCGTCCTCGTCGCAGTGACACTGTCGGCAATGCTGATGGAAGGCGCCAGCATCGACTGGTCGGCGATCTATATGCGCACCGTGTTCGATGCAGGCCCGTTCGTCGCCGGCCTCACGGTGGCGCTGTTTGCATTCTCGCAAGCGAGCACGCGCTTCTTCGCCGACAGCTTTGTCGAACGCCACTCGCCGAGCGGCGTGGCGCGGGTGCTGCTGGCGACGATGGCGGCAGGCGTGCTGCTCGTCTTCTTCTCGCCTGCCCCGCTCGTATCGATGCTGGGCTTTGCCCTGCTGGGCATCGGCAGCAGTGCGATCTTTCCGCTGGCGATCTCGGCGGCCGCCCAGCGGACGGACCGCTCCGCGGCAATCAATGTCGCGGCGTTGTCGCAGATCTCCTTTGTCGCCTTCCTGCTCGGCCCGCCGCTGCTCGGCTTCGTCTCCGACCATTGGGGTATCCGCTCGGCCTTCGGCATCGGCATCCCGTTTATCGTCCTCAGCCTGCTGACCGCCGGCTCGCTCGGCCGAAAGGTGGCGAAGGGCAGCCCTATCGCGCCGGCGGCTGGCGAAGCGTTGGCGAGGGCTCACGAAGCTTGAACGGCCGCACCTGAAGGCCACACACCTGTTGGCGGCCGGATAAGCCGCTGGCAATGGCCGCACTGATGGTTCAGAACTGCGGAGCCACCTAGATGAGTTTTCGTTGAATCGTCATACTCATCCAGCTCTTTGTCGAAGCATGATCTTTTCCGAAAACCGGTTCCCACTTTTCGGGATCATGCTCTAAGCATCGGTTCCGCATGTCCTCGATCCGCCCGCTGACCCCCCTCCTCATCGCCGCCGGCATCCTGCTTGGGGGCAATGGGTTGCAGGGCACGCTGATCGCGCTGCGTGGCGCGCAGGAAGGATTTTCCGCCTCCGACATCGGCCTGATGGGCACGTTCTATTTCGCCGGTTTCCTGCTCGGCTGCCTCGCCGTCACCCGCATCCTCAAGGCGGTCGGCCATGTCAGGACGTTTTCGGCGCTCGCCGCGACCGCCTCGGCCGGCACGCTGCTGCTGGTGCTGGTGATAGATCCGGTGATGTGGTGCGCGGTGCGCTTTGCCGGCGGCTTCTGCTTCGCCGGCCTGTTCACCGTCATGGAAGCCTGGCTGAATTCCGGCGTCGAAAACAAGGATCGCGCGCGGGTACTCGCCATCTACCGCATGGTCGATATCGGCTCGGTGACCGGCGCGCAGTTCCTGATCCCGATCTTCGGCCCCGGCGGCTTTGCCATCTTCGCCATCATGTCGATGATGATCACGCTGTCACTGGTGCCGGTGTCGCTTGGCGACCGCTCCAACCCGACGCCGCCGGAAGACGTCAAGCTCGACCTCGCGCGCGTCTGGCGAATCTCCCCGCTCGGCTGCTTCGGCTGCATCTGCGTCGGCGTCACCAACAGCGCCTTCCGCACGCTGTCGCCGGTCTATGCCGAGCAGATCGGCATGTCGGTGGCCGATGTCGTCACCTTCGTCAGCGTCGGCATCTTTGGTGGCGCGCTGATCCAGTACCCGCTCGGCTCTCTTTCCGACCGCTGGGACCGGCGGGCGGTGCTTTTGGCCACGACCTGCGGCGCAATGCTGGCGGCGCTGGCGCTAGCGTTCGTCGCCGGGGCCAATCCGACCCTCAATTTGATCATCGTCTTCATCTTCGGCAGCTTCGCCATGCCGCTCTATTCGCTGTCGGCGGCGCATTCCAACGACCGCGCCGACAAGGGGGAGTTCGTGCTGATCAACGCTGCTTTGATGCTGTTCTATTCCTTCGGCGCCATTGGCGGCCCCTTCGCGGCGTCGACGGTGATGCAGTATTTCGGACCGGGCGCCCTGTTTGTATTCAGCGCGACGGTCTATGCCATCCTCATCGCCGTCATTCTCTACCGCATGCAGGTGCGTGGCAGCGTGCCGGCGGGCAAGCGCAGCCGCTTCACGGCGCTGCTGCGCACATCGACTGTATTCGCGCGACTGGCGCGCAGGAATGGCGATTCCGACGGATCGACGAATACTTGACCGAAGGGCGGCTTGACGAAAGCCCGCGCGGCTGAAATCTAGGCAGACCTTACTCTTTGCCAAAAGCGATTTGATGCACGTCATCACCACCCAGACAGAACTCGAGACCGTTCTCGCCGCTTTCGAAAAGTCGGATTTCGTCACCGTCGACACCGAATTCATCCGCGAAACGACGTTCTGGCCGATCCTATGCCTGATCCAGATGGCGGCGCCCGGCGTCACCGCGCTGATCGACCCGCTATCGCCCGATATCAACCTCGCCCCGTTCTTCCGGCTGATGGCCAATGAAGCGGTGGTCAAGGTCTTCCACGCCGCGCGCCAGGACATCGAAATCATCGTCCATCTCGGCGATCTGGTGCCGCATCCCGTCTTCGACACCCAGGTCGCGGCCATGGTCTGCGGTTTCGGAGACAGCGTCTCCTACGACCAGCTGGTGCAGCGCATCACCGGCGCCCGGCTCGATAAATCGTCGCGTTTCACCGACTGGCGCCACCGGCCGCTGTCCGACAAGCAGCTCGACTATGCGCTGGCCGACGTCACCCATCTGATCGATGTCTACAAGCACCTCAGCGCCGAACTGGAGCGGGAAAACCGCGCCCATTGGCTGAACGAGGAAATGGAGGTGCTGACCTCGCGCGAGACCTACGATCCGCACCCCGAAGATGCCTGGAAGCGGCTGAAGATGCGGCTGCGCAAGCCGCAGGAGCTGGCGGTCGTGCAGACGGTGGCGGCATGGCGCGAGCGCGAGGCGCGTGAGCGCGACGTGCCGCGCGGCAGGGTGCTCAAGGATGACGCCATATACGAGGTCGCCCAGCAGGCGCCGCGCGATGCGGCCGCGTTGAGCAAGCTGCGCACCACGCCGAAAGGCTGGGAACGGTCATCGACAGCAACCGCATTGCTCGGCGCGGTCAACACCGCGCTCGCCTTGCCCCGGGAAGAGATGCCGAAGCTGCCCAAGAGCTTTCAGCCGCCCGAGGGTTCGAGCGCGGCTGCGGAGCTGCTGAAAGTGCTGTTGCGGATCGTCGCCGAGAAGGAAGGCGTCGCCTCGAAAGTGCTGGCGTCCAGCGACGACATCGACCGCATCGCTGCCGAAGGCGAAGCCGCCGACGTGCCGGCGCTGCAGGGATGGCGGCGCGCCGTGTTCGGCGAGGCCGCGCTGAAGCTGGTGCGCGGCGAAATCGGCATCAAGTTCGACAAGCGCAAGATCGCGGTGTTCGATTTGTAGCATCCGCCTTCCCCTTCTCCCCTTGTGGAGAAGGTTGATCGGCACGCGGCGCCGAGACGGTTGAGGGGTGCGTGACGGATCGCCATCCCCGCCAAGCTGGAACGCCCCTCATGCTACCGAGCTTCGCTCGACCACCTCCTCCCAAAAGGGGAAGGGAAAGTCAGCGCCTGCTCAAACCAGGCCGAGCAGGTGCAGCGCGAACAGAATCCATGCCAGCAAGAGAATGATCGCGCCCAGGTAGAAGGCGCGGCTGCGAAAGCGAAGATTGTTGCTGGTCAGGTGGACCCAGGCATGGCCATAGCGGGAAATCACGAAAATCCACATCAAGGCCAAGGTCAGATAATTGACGCCATTGGTCGCGTGCAGGGCCAGGCACAGCACGTAGAACAGCACCGGCAGTTCGAACTGATTGATGAGATTGTTGGCGACCGTGACGCTGGACGCCGGCTCGGTCGTGCGCGCCTTGTATTGGCCAACCTTGGCCTCGCCCGTTTTGACCGCACCGTAGCGGCGCCGGCCCATCACCACATAGACGATATAGACGAGCAGCACCTGCGCCAGCATCGGCCAGAAGATTGCGGTCTGGCTCATGGCGTTGCCCCTGCCTTGTCGTTCATGCCTGTGGACGTCGCCGGCTGGCGACAATGAAGGCCGCGATGACGGCGACAGGTATGGCCAGAAGCACGAATTTGGTGACGATCAGCGACGACGCGAAGGACAGCGAATCCGGATTGGCCGACAGCGCATCGGACAAAAGCCGTGCCACCGCAATGTTCTGGGCATAATCGGCGCAGGTGTAGGGCAGCACCACAACCAGCGCCAACAGCGACTGTACCTGTACGGGCAGGGCGCGAAAGGGCTTCAGCCGCCGCCCTGTGGCGAGAATCAGGCTGACCATGGTCAGTGACAGCAGCGCCGGGAACAGAAGGTCGAAGGTGAGGTAGTGCCAGACGAGGATGATCTCGCTGCCACGCCGGCCGAGCGCTGTCAGCCAGGCCATGCCCTCATCCGGCGTGAACCCTTCAAAGCGCACATCGAGCGACGACAGGCCGCCGCTCAACTGCCGGAAATAGAAGAATTCCAGCAGCGTCATGGCGATGAAAACCGCCGCGGAGGCAAAACACAGCGCGCCCGCATGGCGCGCCAGCCGCAGCACGATCGCCGCCTGATGGCGCCAGAGCATGTTCCGCTCTGGCTGCTGGTCAGGCTCCGCCAGGATAATTGGGGCTTTCGCGGGTAATCGTGACGTCATGGGCGTGGCTTTCACGAAGTCCGGCGTTGGAAATGCGCACAAAGGTGGCGCGCTCCCGGAAATCGGCGAGATCGCGGCCACCGACATAACCCATAGCGGCTTTTAGCCCGCCTGCAAGCTGGTGCAGCACGCCAGACACAGGTCCTTTGTAAGGCACCTGCCCTTCAATGCCTTCCGGGACCAGTTTCAGCGTGTCGCGCACCTCGGCCTGGAAGTAGCGATCGGCCGAGCCGCGCGCCATGGCGCCGACCGAACCCATGCCACGGTAGGCCTTGAAGGAGCGGCCCTGGTGCAGATAGACCTCGCCAGGGCTTTCATCTGTGCCGGCGAGCAGCGAGCCGATCATGGCTGCACTGGCGCCGGCGGCGAGCGCCTTGGCCAGGTCGCCCGAATATTTGATGCCGCCGTCAGCGATGACCGACACGCCGGATTTGTGCGCCGTCTCGACCGCCGACATGATGGCCGACAGTTGCGGCACGCCGACGCCGGCGACGATGCGGGTGGTGCAGATCGAGCCTGGGCCGATGCCGACCTTGACGGCGTCGGCCCCGGCATCGATCAGCGCCTGCGTGCCTTCGGCGGTGGCGACGTTGCCGGCGAGAATGCGCACGGAATTCGAGAGCTTCTTGGCCCGCGTCACGGCATCGAGCACGCGCTGCGAATGGCCATGCGCGGTATCGATGACCAGAAGGTCCACACCGGCATCGATCAGCCGTTCGGCGCGCTCGAAGCCGTCATCGCCGACGCTGGTGGCGGCGGCGGCGCGCAGGCGGCCCTGCGCGTCCTTGGTGGCATGTGGGTTGAGCTGCGACTTCTCGATGTCCTTGACGGTGATCAGGCCGACGCAATTGCCTTGCTTGTCGACGACGACGAGCTTCTCGATGCGGTGCTGGTGCAGCAGCCGCTTGGCTTCGTCCTGGTCGACATTCTCCTTGACCGTGATCAGGTTCTCACGGGTCATCAACTCATAGACCTTCTGCGAAGGATCCGAGGCGAAGCGAACGTCGCGGTTGGTCAGGATGCCGACCAGGCGGCCGATCTTCTGGCCGCCGGTGCCGCCATTCTCGACCACGGGAATGCCCGAGATGGAATAGGTGCGCATCAGCGCCAGCGCGTCGGCCAGCGTCGCGTCGGGGCCAATGGTGACCGGGTTGATGACCATGCCCGATTCGAATTTCTTGACCTGGCGCACCTGCTCGGCCTGTTCGGCCGGCGAAAAATTGCGGTGGATGACGCCGATGCCGCCGGCCTGGGCCATGGCAATCGCAAGCCTCGCCTCGGTGACCGTGTCCATCGCGGCCGAGAGAATAGGCACGTTGAGGTCGATGTCGGTGGCGATGCGGGTGCGGATATCGGTCTCACCGGGCATGACCTCGGAGTGACCGGGCTGCAGCAGCACGTCGTCAAAGGTCAGCGCCAGAGCGCCGGTGGACGTTTCGATGATTTTTGCCATGGCCAGTCCCTTGAATACAAACGCGCTGGGGGGAATACAAAAAAGCGCTGGACCGCAATGGACAGCGCCGACTCGTTTCTTCCCTTTCAGGATTGGCGCTGGCTGGTACCACGTCGCGATGGCGTTGGAAAGAAGATGATTGCATCTCACCGCAAAGTGTTGCGGTTGCCCTGTTAGCCGCCACCAAGGCTTGCGGTCGCACAAAAGTGACAGCAAATTAATGCGACATCGGGGGAAAGGCGTGATACCGCCCACTTGCATCGGTTTGCCCCGACCGACACGCGATTTTTTGACCAATTCGGACGCGTTCGTTGAACCGCATCATTCCGCTCATCCTGGCGGTCGCGCTTTTCATGGAAAACATGGATTCGACCGTGATTGCAACATCGCTGCCGGCGATCGCCGTCGACATCCACACCAGCCCGATCGCGCTCAAGCTGGCGCTGACCGCCTATCTCGTGTCGCTGGCGATCTTCATTCCGATCAGCGGCTGGATGGCCGACCGGTTCGGCGCCAAGAACGTGTTTCGCGCCGCGATCGGGGTGTTCATCCTCGGCTCACTCGCCTGCGCCATCTCCAATTCGCTGCCGGCCTTCGTCGTGTCGCGCTTCCTGCAAGGCATAGGCGGGGCCATGATGACGCCGGTCGGCCGCCTGGTGCTGGTGCGCGCGACGCCGAAGAGCGAACTGGTTGCCGCCATGTCGTGGCTGACCGTGCCGGCGCTGGTCGGACCGCTTGTCGGCCCGCCGATCGGCGGTTTCATCACCACCTATTTCACCTGGCACTGGATCTTCCTGATCAACGTGCCGATCGGCCTGCTCGGCATGTGGCTCGCCACTCGCTTCCTGCCACAGACCGATGCCGCCGAGACACCGCCGCTCGATTTCATTGGATTCGTGCTCTCCGGGCTCGCGGCGTCGGGTGTGGTGTTCGGCCTGTCGGTTGTCAGCCTGCCCTATCTGCCGCCGATTATCGGCTTTGCCACCGTGGCCGTCGGCCTGGTGTCGGGCGCGCTCTATCTGTTGCATGCGCGCCGATCCAAGAATCCCCTGCTGGCGCTGGAACTGTTCCGCAACCAGGTGTTCCGCTCCTCGGTGCTCGGCGGTTCACTGTTTCGCATCGGCATCGGCGCCGTGCCGTTCCTGCTGCCGCTGATGTTCCAGATCGGCTTCGGGCTGACGCCGTTCCAGTCGGGCATGATCACCTTCGTCTCGGCCATCGGCGCCATCGGCATGAAGTTCGTCACTGCGCTGATCTTCCGGCTTGCCGGCTTCCGCCGGGTGTTGATCTGGGGCTCGCTGATCGCCGCCGCATCGATCGCCATATACGGCCTGTTTACCCCGGAAACGCCTTACGCGCTGATGCTGGCCATGCTGCTGGTCGGTGGCTTCATCCGCTCGATGTTCTTCACCGGCGTCAACGCGCTCTCCTATGCCGAGGTGTCGGCCGAAGACACCAGCAAGGCGACGCCGATCACCGCCGTCTTCCAGCAGCTGTCGATCGCGCTGGGCGTGGCGGTGGCGGGCGGCATCCTGGAAGTGTCGGAGAGCGTCCATGGCGGACCGCTGATGCTGGCCGATTTCCATCTCGCCTTCTTCATCGTGGCGGCGATTTCCGCAGCGGCATCGCTGTCGTTCATGCGGCTGGCGCCAGATGCCGGCAACGCCGTCTCGGGCCATGGCCGGCTGACAACGCCCAAGGAGCTGGAGGCGGTAAGCCCGCCCGGCAATTGACGCGGCTTACTACGTACGCCTCGCCCGAACGCCGTTGCGCGTCACCCTGCTCCACGCTCTGCTTCGGGCGAAAGAAAATGGTACCGTTCACGAAATTGAGTGCACCGTCACTGTAGTCAACCGCAATCCGTGCCATCAATGCGCCGATGAAGGATCATCGGAAAACCTTTTGTTCGGATAAAGATGCCTCTTCTTCCGCCTCAACTCATAAAACAGTGTTCCATGTATTCCGTTAGCTAAAGTTTTCTTTTGTAGTCCTTTATTTAGATTCTCGATAACTTTTGCAGCCTTCTTGCGCCCAACGCGCTTAACAAAATCCTCGATGAACTCGATATCCTGACCGTTCGGAAACAGTAATTCAAAATCCTCATCTGGCACTGCATAAATATTGTAAGCAGAATTGTCGGCACCATCGATCAGTTGAACATTTTTCATTGACGCATCGCTCCTCGCATATGTCCGTCCACTCAGAACGCCAAATTCCTATTGCAAGTGCTATGCTTCGGGCTCGCCTTGTCCTTCACGTTCGCCGCCAGTGCTCAAGGCGTTCGGAACGCCCTCCGGACGCTCCGACCCGCCTGACAGCGGCTCTCTCCCCTTGAAATCCTTGGCGAGCAGATAGAGCTCGACCGATTCATCGCGCGATGCCGGCGGCTTGACGTGGTGGACCGAGCGGAAGTTCTTCTTGAGCATGGAAAGCAGTTCGTTTTCAGCGCCGCCTTGAAAGGTCTTGGCGAGAAAATGCCCGCCAGGCTTCAGCACCGACAGCGCAAAATCGGCCGCCACCTCGCACAGATGCATGGTGCGGATGTGGTCGGTTCGCTTGTGGCCGGTGGTCGGCGCGGCCATGTCGGAGAGCACGACATCGGGGTCACCGCCAAGCGCCTCGGCGAGCTTTTGCGGCGCCTCTGGGTCGAGGAAGTCCATCAGCAGCACCGGCGCGCCGGGCACCGCATCCATTTCGAGATAGTCGATGCCGACGACATGCGGGTTTTCCGCGGTGGATTTCGTCCTCGCGGCCGCCACCTGGCACCAACCGCCGGGGGCCGCACCGAGGTCGATCACCTTCATGCCAGGCTTCAGCAGATGATGCTTGTCGTCGATCTCGATCAGCTTGTAGGCGGCGCGCGAGCGGTAGCCATCGGCCTTGGAGCGCTGGACGTAGGGGTCGTTGATGTGGCGCTGCAGCCAGCGGCGCGACGATTCCTTCAGGCCAGACTTCTTCTTGATCCGCGTCTTCAGGACACGGATGCCGGCGGAGCCCGGTTTTTCGGGTTTTTTGGTCATTGCCTGATTTCTTGCCCGAGCGTGGTCTCTCGCGGATAATAGCCACTTTTCGCTGTGGCCGTTTTTCGGCGACTGCGGAACTCGCGAGCGCCGTCCCCCACTCCGTCGCTGCTTCGCAGCGCCACCTCTCCCCCCTCCGGAGGGAGAGGAAGGGTGCCAAGTCCGGAGACCTCGCGCCTTTCCTCTCCCCCGTCGAGCGGGGGAGAGGTGTCGAGCGAAGCTCGACGGAGTGGGGGTCGACCATTCACCAACATGGCACAGCTAGCTTTCATGCCCTGCCCCTCCCACTGTTGCGCCAGACGCCGTCGTCGGCCATCAATTCGCTCAGAATCCCCTCGCGCAGGCCGCGATCGGCAACGCGCAGGCGCTCCGATGGCCATACCGCGCGGATGGCTTCGAGGATAGCACAGCCGGCCAGCACCAGATCGGCGCGGTCCGCGCCAATGCACGGGTTGGCGCAGCGCTGCTGGAAATCCCAGCCGACAAGCTTTTCGACCATGCGGTCGACGCTGTCGCGGTCCATCCACAGGCCGTCGACGCGGCGACGGTCGTAGCGTTCGAGATCGAGATGGACGCCGGCCAGCGTCGTCACCGTTCCTGAAGTGCCCAGCAGATGGAATTTCGGGCTGGCCAGCACATGGCTCAGCCGGTCGCGGCCGTCGAAGGCTTTCAGTCGCACGGCGACATCGTCGACCATGGCGGCAAAGATCTCGCGGGTCACCGTGCGGCCGCCAAAGCGTTCAGCCAGCGACACGACGCCGACCGGCAGCGAGGTCCACGACACGATGTGGTTGGCCAGCCGCGGCGAGCGCTGGCCGGTGAGGTCGATCAGCGCGATTTCCGACGAGCCGCCGCCAATGTCGAACAGCACAACGCCTTGCGTGTCGCGCTCGACCAGCGAGCCGCAGCCCGACACCGCAAGGCGGGCCTCGGTCTGACGGTCAATGATCTCGAGTTTCAGCCCTGCCTCGCGCTCGACACGTTGCAGGAATTCTACGCCGTTATCTGCGGTGCGGCAGGCCTCGGTGGCGATCAGCCGCGCCTTCCTGATCTTGCGGTTGCGCAATTTGTCGCCGCAGACCTTCAGCGCCTCGACGGCGCGGTCCATCGCCGCCTGGCTCAGGTGGCCATTGGCGGTCAGCCCCTCGCCCAGCCTGACGATGCGCGAGAAGGCGTCGATGACGCGGAACTGGCCATGACGCTGCGGCACCGCGACCAAAAGCCGGCAATTGTTGGTGCCGAGATCGAGCGCGGCAAACACCGGCAGTTCCTGCATCGGCGGCCGCTGAATGGGCTGTTCAGGCCTGGGCTGCGGCGCCGGAGGTGCGACCAGAGGCGGGGCAGCGACGCTGACGGCCGGCGGGCCGGCTGCAACAAGGTGCGTCGATACCGCCAACTCATCGCGTGCAAAAACCTTGCGTCCGCGCCGGCGCTTGCGCCGCTTTCTCGCCTTGCCTCGCTGATGCTGGGCGTCGCCGGCCTGTCCGTCACCGGACTGAGGCCCCGCCTGGCGGGGCCGCCCGGCGGAGGGGCTCGGCCGACCTGACGGCGGCGAAGCCCTGGACACGCCCACTTCCGGCGCGCCTGCGCCGGTGTCGTGGTCTTCCACTTCGGGTCCTTCCGGCGCCGCGCGAACCGGAAACCGGACGCAGCAGGCACCTAAATGTTTTAAGTTGCCGCCAGAGTATCAGTGCGGGACCCGATCACCAAGAGCAGCGGGTCAAATTTTGCCGGCATCATGCAGCGGCAATGCTTTTGGGGTGGAATAGCGCGGCTTGTCCGGTTGAATAGCCGGCTTCAATGAGGCATTTCTGAAATGAGGGGTAGTGTTGGTGAATCGCGGGTTTTTTCGCGCCCGCCTGGGCGATGGGCAGCAACGCATGACGAGAACTCCATGAACTGGAGGCGCTATCTGTGGCCGGTCATCGGCATTGCAGCGGTGATCTTCTCGCTGCTGTTGCTGTGGCATGAGCTGCGCGGCATTTCGCTCGACGATGTCTGGGACGGCATCGTCGCCATCCCGACGCGCGGCTGGGTTCTGGCGGCGCTGAGTGCGGTGGTCGCCTATGCTTCGCTCGCCGGTTACGACCACATCGCGCTGCTGCACATCGGCAAGAAGGTGTCGTGGTTGTTCGTCACCTTCTGCTCCTTCACCACCTACGCGCTGTCGCACAACATTGGCGGGTCGGTGTTGTCGGGCGCCGTGATCCGCTACCGCGCCTATGGCACCAGGGGGCTCACCGGCCAGGATGTCGGCATATTGGTGGCGATCTGCTGGATCACCTTCGTGCTCTCCAGCCTGCTGGTCGGCGGCCTGGTGCTGGTGTTCGAGCCGCAGATCATCGGCCGCTTCTCCGGCGCCCCGCATCACGGGCTGTCGATCGCAGCCGGCCTCGCTTTGCTCATTCTGGTCGGCTCCTATATCTTCGGCAGCTGGCTGCATCTGAAGCCGCTGAAAATCGCCGGCTTCCAGCTGCACTATCCGGCGCTGCAAATCGTGGCGCGGCAATTGCTGATCGGTCCGATCGAACTTTTGGCAGCGGCTGCGATCATTTTCTTTGCCCTGCCCGTGGCCGGCAATCCCGGCTATTTCGTCATCCTCGGCGTGTTCCTGGTGTCGTTCTCCGTTGCGCAGATCTCGCATGCGCCCGGCGGGCTCGGCGTGTTCGAGGTCGTGTTCCTGGCCGGCCTGTCGCAGATGGACCCGGTTGGCGTGCTGGCGGCACTGCTGGTGTTTCGCCTGTTCTACCTGATCATCCCGCTGCTGATCGCGCTTGGCGTGGTGCTGTTCTTCGAGCACTCGCAATACAGCCGAACGGAGAGCTGAGGATCACGTTGGACGCCGGCGCCGCCCCAGCGCGCCTGCCCTGATGAAACTCAGAGATTGAAACGCAGCGCAGGCTTGACTATTTTCCGGCGGCGGCTACAAGGCACGCGCGGCTGCTTCGGCGGCCCACCCGCGCAACAGCGCGTGCTGGGGAATAGGTTAACGGTAGACCCACGGACTCTGACTCCGTTAGTCCTGGTTCGAATCCAGGTTCCCCAGCCAAGCCATCTCCTTGAATTTCCTGCAAAACTTCCTGTGAGAAAACTTGGAAGAACAGGAACACGCAATGGACATCGGACGCACCGAAACCGGCACAGCCGAGGCTATCACTTTGTCGGCTTCCGCAATGACCGCTATTTCGCTGCAGCGTTCATCCATTGGAACACCACTAGGCCGGCCGCCTGCCGCTGATAACTAGGCCAGCGCGTTTATTGCCTTGCCGGTACCGGCTTAGGCCGGGACCAAAGTCCGGCTTGTGGCTGGCCTCAAGCCAGCGCAACATCGCTGAGAAACCCGACGGTTGACGGCCTGGATCGCAACAGATAAGGCGGCCCAGGCTTTTGGTTTTTCGGGGCGATGTTTGAGGGAGCAGCGCATTGTTCGTCGATTACTACGAACTCTTGGAGATCAGCCCGAACGCCAACTCGGAGACGCTTGAGCGAATATTCCGCTATTTTGCGATGCGCTATCATCCCGACAATCAGCAAACCGGAAATGAAGCCCGCTTCAGTGAAATAGTAGAAGCACACAACGTCCTGAAAGATCCGGTCAAGCGCGCGCAGTACGACATCTCCTATCGAGAGCATGCCGGGCTGCACATTCAATTGGTGGAGGAAGCAAGCGACGCCAAGGGCGTTCAGAAGGACGCCGTGGTTCAGGCCAAACTGCTTTCTCTGCTCTATGTGAAGCGCCGCCAGGATGTCAGCAACCCCGGCATTGGCGACGTCGAAATCGAACGCTTGTTAGGCTGTCCGCGAGAGCATCTCGAATTCCATCTCTGGTACATGAAGGCGAAGGGGTGGATCGCAAGAATTGAGAACGGGACAATCGCGATCACGGTTGAAGGCGTCGACCGCGCCGATTCCGAACTGCGTCGCGATACCAGCATTCGGCTCCTGGGACCGTAGAACACTGAACCGTTGACCTGGGCTATTTGCAGGTCCGGCGGGACCGCAGCGAGGCTGTGTTCAAACAGGGATTCACATCATCGATGCGGTTCGATCCAGAATCTGGCATGGAGGCGCTATTCGATGACCTCTCGAACGCCTTGAGCCTGGCAAGAGTGCCGGAGCGAAGAAGATCGTTGGCCGCTGGTGCGTCTACTGGCTAAGCTTGGTACAGCTTCCTGCACAAGGCCAAATCATGCCCACCGATAGCCAGTACATTTTCGAGAGCGTCGCCCAAGGATGCGTGACGCTTTCCGATGACGAGTTCGTCATCGACAGGCTGGTGAAATATGTCGGCAATGGCAGGATCCGGTGGCACGTCGAACTGCGTGGGCATCGCGTCGAGCTGACCACCGGGCAGATCAAAAAGCAGCCGACCTTCCGCAGGAAAATCCTCGAACAGGCTGGTGTGCTGCCGCCCCAGCGTGCCGGCGCCGACTACCGGCGATGGGCACTCGATCTAAGGAGGAGCGCCATCGAGCTTCCCTGGCGCGACAGGCCGGTCGATGCCGGTTTTGCCATCGACAGGCTCGCCAGCCACGGCGATGGGCGCTGGACGGTCGAATACCAGGGCAAGACCATCAACTTCACGACGACCAAGCTGCGCAGGCAGCTCAGTTTCCGCAAACGTATGCTGGCCAAGGCCAGGGTGCTGCCGCCCGAACTGGCCCCGGCCGCCTATCGCAAGTGGATGGACTGGCTCATTCAAAACGCCACAGAGGCGGCACCGCAGGCCGGCGAAACCTCGATCACAGAGAAGAGCTGGCTTGACGACCTGCCGGAGCTGGCCGGCTGGGAAGACGAGGCACCGTAAGGGACCGACTAGGGCAGCGGCATATCGGAATGCCCACCAAAACTGCCCAGCGATAAGCGCCTGTTTGGCCAGGCATTCCCGCGGCAGGAATTTGGTCGCCGCCCAGGCCGGCGGCCGGCGCCGCTCATCCAAGAGATTGCCTGAGGAGGCGCCGGCCAGGCGGGCATTGGGGTACCCGCCGTCGCTACATTAGTACTGGCGCATGGATCTGACATCGCGCGAACGTGGAAGGCCGGCGCCGCGGCACTACAGCAATTTTTCCCAAGACCCTGAGCGCGCAACGCTGCAGTGATTGTGGCGCCGATGTTCCAGTGTTTTGGCGCAGCTTGCCGTGGAGACAATCATGACGACGTTTCTCACCGCCCTCGGATCTGAAGGTCCCGCGGCCGACCGGGCAAGAGACATGGATCTCTATGGATGGTTGATTGGCAGCTGGGACATGGAGACGCTCCACCACCGCAAAGACGGCACGCTTCAGAAATGGGATGGCGAATGCCATTTCGGCTGGGTGCTGGAAGGCCGCGCCATTCAGGACATCTGGATCAGGCCAAGGCGACCTGCCCCTTCCACCATGTATGGCACGACCTTGCGCATCTTCGATCCCGGGATCGGCGGCTGGCACATCATCTGGAGCGATCCGCTCAACCAGGACTATTCGCGCCAGATCGGGCGGGCCGACGGCAAGGACATTGTCCAGATCGGCACCGACTCGCGCGGTCTCCAGGCCCGGTGGCGGTTCACCGAGATCACCGCCGACAGCTTTCACTGGATCGGCGAGGAGAGACGCGCGGAGAGCGCCCCCTGGCGCGTGACGTATGAGCATTTCGCGCGCCGTTCCTGAAGCACGCCTGCGCGTTCGCCGCCAGCTGTATCAGCCGGCCGTCTGGTGCCCAGCACCTTGGCTTTGCCGGCTGGGCTGAAGTGGGGCGAGGTACAAAACGTATATTAGCGCGAGCGCAAATAACACCAAGCGAGTATCTCAAAGTCCATCGAGTTAAGCGCGCCAAATAATCTCATATGTATTGAGCGCGAACAGAGGCTAGACAAGCGAAGATTCCAATAGCATTGTCGGCATTGGGACGGGGCTCGACCGGCAAGCGCAAACGATGCTTGTCGGTGGTTGGCACAAGCTAAACCGTACAGCCGTAATTGCCACGGTTGTAAGACAAGGAGTCCCAACGATGCCGAACCCAAGCCAGACCAGCGATCAATGGTGGGTCAACGACCAGACGCCGGATAATCCGTATGGCAAAAGCGAAGATTACGGCGCCTTCCTCGACTACCTCGGAGCGCTGGACCGGTCGCTGACGCCGGAGATCGCGGCGGGAACGCTTCGGATCAATGTCTCTGACCTCAACGACCATCCCGAGTACAAGGCCGCCGCGATCGGCGCCTTGCAGATGTGGGCCAGTGTCACCCCTCTGAAGTTCGAAATCGTCGACAATGCGCCATACAATAGCGCAACGGACTGGATGCAGGTTGTCAGCCCGGAACTGGGCGAGGAGGACGACGGCAGCGCCTATTCCAACGACCGCTATGTCAGCATAGGTCAGCGTTTCCACGACACCGAGCACAACAAGACCGATATTGGCGGCTATGTGTTCGATTCCTTCATCCATGAATTCGGCCACGAGTTCGGCCTGAACCATCCCGGCCTCTACAATTACAGCGGTCCCGGCGGCGTACAGATCAATTATCTGAACAATGCGACCTGGACCTACGACCGTCAGCAATACAGCGTCATGTCCTATTTCGACGGGATCGATGTCGGCGAACCCACCCGCTGGTCGGCGGCAACGCCGATGATGGCCGACATCGAAGCCGTCATCCGCCGCTTTTTCTCGACCGTCGACGAGAACGGAGTGCGCACCTACCAGCATATCGACCTCAACACGGGCGACAACGTCTACGGCTTCGGCAGCACACAATATGGCTACCAGCTGACCTCCTCGGGCATGCAGCACGATGTCGGTTTTGTGATCCATGACACCGGCGGAACCGACACGATCGACTTCTCGGGCTCCACGGCCGGCACGATCCTTGACCTGCGCGCCGGACAGTTCTCCAGCGTCAACGGCCACAGCAACAATGTGTCGATCTTTGCCGGCCACAACGCCGATGGCACCGACTATTACATCGAGAACGGCATCGGCAGCAGCCATGACGACGTCCTGATCGGCAATGACGGAGACAACGTGCTGGATGGCCGCGGCGGCGGCGACCGCATGGCTGGCAATGGCGGTGACGACACCTACTTCGTCGATTCCCTCGACGACATCGTGCGCGAAGAAGCCGATGGCGGGGACGACACGGTCATCCTGATGTCCAGGAGCCTGCGGATCGGCAAAATCGCCAACGTCGAACACATCATCTACGCCGACGAGTCGACACCCCAGCCGGGAGATGGCGGCGGCGAAACGCCTCCCATCATCGGCGACAACACGATGACCAGCGTCATTATCGGCGACAATGGGAATAACACGCTCGACGGCGGCGCCGGCAACGACACGATCTTCGGCCAGGGTGGCGATGACCTCATCATCGGCGGCCGCGACTCGCTCGCCAGCCGCGACATCAACAACACCATCGACGTCGCCGACCTTCCCGACCAGACCGAGAGCGACGACGGCAACGACACGCTCTATGGCGGCAATGGCAACGACACCATCCTCGGCGGCCAGGGCAACGATATTCTCGACGGCGGCAACGGCGACGATACGCTGAGCGGCCAGGATGGCGTCGATATATTCAGGGGCGGCGCGGGCGTCGACACGGTCGACTATAGCAAGGAGAGCCCCTTCCAGCTGCTCGTCAACCTCGAGACGGACGTTGCCAATGGCGGCACCGGCACGGGCGACACCTTCTACAGCATCGAGAACCTGATCGGGTCCGATGACCGCATCGACCGTTTCATAGGCACGTCCGCGGCAAATCATTTCTGGGGCCGGGGCGGCGGCGACTACTTCAATGGCGGCGGCGGCAACGACATACTGGATGGCGGCAATGACGGCGACATCCTCTACGGTGAAGGCGGCAACGACACGATCATCGGCGGCGCCGGCCAGGACTATCTGGATGGCGGCGCCGGTATCGACACGGTCGTCTACGAAGGCAGTTCCTCGGGTGTGACGATCGACCTCGCCAATGGCACGGCCAACGGCGGCGACGGCGATGGCCCGGTGCAGATCGTCGGGCGCGGCACCGTGATCCGGCACGACATCCTCGTCGGCTTCGAAAACGCCGTCGGTTCATTCTTCGACGACCATCTGATCGGCAACGCCCAGGCCAACAAACTTTCCGGCGGCGCGGGCAACGACACGCTGACCGGCGGCGGCGGCGCCGATATATTGAATGGCGGGGCAGGCAGCGACACGGCGGACTATGCGGACGCGACCAGTGGGCTCAGCCTCAGACTGGGTGGCGGCAAATCCGGCGGCGACACCTATATCTCGATCGAAAATCTGGCCGGTTCTGGCTTCAACGACCACCTGACGGGCGACGGCTCGGCCAATGTGCTGACCGGCCAGGGCGGCGCCGACACGATCGACGGCGGCGGCGGCGATGACACCCTGCTCGGCGATTTCGCCTATCAGGGCGATGCTCCGCCACGCCCGGGTATGGGCACCGGCTACGCCACCCTCGGACCGGACGCGACGAACAATTCGACCTCAACTGCCTTCGACATCTCGAACAACTTCTCGCTGGCCGCCGACCCCGACATTTTCGATTCGACGACCACGCTTCACACGACCGTCAACGCCACCGGAAACGGCCTGGGCGCGTATTACAGCGTCAACTTGGCGGCCGGCACGATCATCACCATCGACATCGATGGAATTGCCGACCCCAACGTCCATGACAGCATCGTCAGGCTGCTGGACAGCGATGGCAATGTCGTTGCCCAGAACGACGATGGCGGCGACGACCCCGGCTCCACAAATGGCAGGGATTCGAGCACGAGCTTCATCGTTCAGGAAACCGGAACCTACTATATTCTGGAAGGCCGCTGGTCGGACACGGCTCCGGGGGATGGCTGGGTGGAAGAGGTGCCGGTGGGCTCGACATACAAGGTGAACGTATCGGTCGAATTCCCGCCAGCACCAGCTCAGCCGGGCGTTGCGGGCGCCGATACGCTCAACGGTGGCAGCGGCAACGACCTTTTGGATGGCGGGCTGGCTGCCGACACGCTGACCGGCGGCGCGGGCCAGGACTATTTCCGCTTCTCGACAGAACTCGGGAACGGCAATATCGACTGGATCAAGGACTTCAAGGTCGCCGACGATACGATCCTGCTGGACAACCTGATCTTTGCCAGTGTTGGCGGCGACGGCGCTCTTGCCCTGGGCTCATTCTACAAGAGCGCAGCCGGTGCTGCTCATGATGCCGACGACCGCATCATCTACGACACCGACAGTGGAATATTGTCTTACGACGCCGATGGTTCCGGACAGGAAGCAGCCATTCAATTTGCGCACCTGAATACAAATCTGGATCTTTCGGCTGCAGACTTCATTGTCATCTAACGCGATACCAGGAGGGGTGCTTCCAGGCATCCCTCCTGAATCGCGTCGCGTTGAAACGGATAGAGGCGACGCGTTTTTAGTCTTCGGTTTTGTGCATGCCCCGGGTCACGTTTGGGCAACATGCATTGGTACGACGCTGGTCACTCCTGTGCAGTTGGCACAGGTAACGCAGCGAAAAAGGGAGAGCACGGATGACCGACCGCCGCACAGTGTTGATGGCCGCCGGGGTCGCGGCTGTCGCCGCGGCCGCCGGGGCAGCGGCTGCGCAATCGACAGATATTCATGGCGCAGTCACCTTCGTGGGCGGCAAAACTATCCCGGAAGGCCATCTCGAGATCTATCTCGAGGATCCCGCCATTCAGGACAGTGCGCGACGTCGCGCCGCGAAAACCAGCCTCAAAAGCGAGGGCGGCTCAAAGACGATAGAATTTTCCCTGCCCCTGCCCGCAAGCTCGACTGCTTCACCAACGCTGCAGGTCGTTGCGCGCCTGGAGCGTGCCGACGGCTGGCTGGTGGCCAGGGGCAGCGCCCGGTTCGAGGCCGGCTTGCCCGTCCATGTCACACTCAAGGCAGTTACGTATTGAGGGGCGAGATGCCATATCCTGATTGCGAGCCTGCATGCAGCTGACGCCATCGCCGCCGCTTACGCTGGTCGGAATTCTGTCGTCCTTTCGACGTGCTTTTTCGGGCATTGTCCTGATGAGCGGGGTCGTCAACGTGCTGACCCTGACGGGCTCGTTCTTCATGTTGCAAGTCTATGACCGGGTCGTTCCGGGCCGCAGCGTGCCGACGCTGGTCGGCCTGGCGGTGCTTGCGGGAACACTGTTCGTGTTTCAGGGGGTGCTGGAGCTGATCCGCTCTCGCCTGATGGTGCGACTGGGACAGGGGTTGGACGCAAAGCTGAGCCCGTCCGTTTATTCGGCGCTGATGCGCCTCCCGCTGCGCGCCAAGCCTTCCGGTGACGGACTGCAGCCCTTGCGGGATCTGGACCAGGTTCGCGCCTTTATCGGCAGTGCCGGACCGACCGCGCTGTTCGACCTGCCATGGATGCCGCTCTATATCGGCATCTGTTTTATTTTTCATTTCTGGATCGGCGTTACCGCGCTTGCCGGCGCCGTTGTCCTGTTTGCACTGACGCTTCTTGCCGAATTCCGGACCCGCGGCCCGACAAGGGTCGCCGGACAGCACGCAGCCGTCCGAAGCACGTTGGCCGAGGCGACAAGGCGCAATGCCGAAGCCATGCAGGCCATGGGTTTTGGTGGGCGTATCGCCGAGCGCTGGCATGCCGTCAATGCCGAGTACCTGAACGCCCATGCGGCGGCCAGCGATGTTGCGGGAACGCTTGGCACGATTTCCAAGATCCTGCGATTGATGCTGCAATCCGCCATGCTGGCGATCGGCGCTTATCTGGTGATCAAGCAAGAGGCGACCGGCGGCATCATGATCGCAAGCTCGATCATGATGGGCAGGGCGCTGGCTCCGATCGAACTGGCGATAGCGCATTGGAAGGGTTTCATTGCGGCGCGGCAAAGCTGGGCACGCCTGAAGCAGCTGTTGGCTGCGCTGCCGGAAGGCGCAACCGGCGTAACCCTGCCCGCGCCGGTCAGCACGCTGGTGGTTGAGAATGTCAGTGTCGCGCCACCGGGCGAACAGAAGCCGGCGGTGTGGGATGCCAGTTTTTCACTGGCCAAGGGATCGGGCCTGGGGGTCATCGGTCCGAGCGCTTCCGGCAAATCGTCGCTGGTGCGTGCGCTTGCGGGTGTCTGGCTGCCGGCGCGGGGCGCCGTGCGGCTGGACGGCGCGACGCTTGACCAGTGGCCGAGCGAGGAGCTCGGCAAACATATCGGCTATCTGCCGCAGGATGTGCAGCTGTTCGACGGAACGATTGCGCAGAATATCGCCCGCTTCGACCCGGATGCGTCATCCGACATGGTGCTTGCGGCGGCCAAGGCCGCCGGCGTGCATGATCTCGTGGTGCATCTGGCCGACGGTTACGACACAAGAGTCGGCGAAGCTGGTGCTTCGCTGTCGGCCGGGCAACGGCAGCGTATCGCCCTTGCGCGCTCCCTCTATGGCGATCCGTTCATGGTCATCCTGGACGAGCCGAATTCCAATCTCGATGCGGACGGTGAAGTGGCCTTGTCCGCCGCCATCCAGGGCATCAGAGACCGCGGCGGCATCGTTATCGTCGTCGCGCACCGATCCACTGTCCTGGCCAATGTCGATACGGTGCTGGTGATGGCCAATGGGCATGTGCAGGCCTTCGGTCCTAAGGATGAGGTGCTGAACAAGGTTTTCCGAACGGCAGCACCTCTCAAGGTCGTTGCCGCCACGGAGAGAGGCATTCCGGCATGAGCGAGGACAGAAGCGCTTTGCATCACAGGCAGGTCCACCGCTATCTCGTGGCCGGGGTTGCTACCTGTCTGCTGCTTGTCGGAGGTGTTGGCGGCTTGGCGGCCGTGACCAAAATGTCGGGTGCGGTGATCGCAGCTGGTCGGCTGGTGGTCGATTCCAATGTAAAGAAGGTGCAGCATCCGACGGGCGGCGTGGTCGGCGAGATCAGGGTGCGTGAAGGCGACCGGGTCAAAGCCGGCGATATTCTGGTGCGCCTGGATGAGACGGTAACGCGCGCCAACCTGGCGATCGTCTCAAAAGGTCTGGATGAGTTTTATGCACGGTTGGCGCGCCTGGAGGCAGAGCGTGACGGCAAGGACACGATCAGCTTTCCGGAGGTTTTGACATCGCGGCGCGACGAAGCTGGTGTCGCCGCATCGATGGCCGGAGAACAATCACTGTTCGATTTCCGGCGCCAGGCTCGATCTGGCCAGAGATCGCAATTGCGCGAACGGATCGCCCAGTTGACGCAGGAGACGGCCGGCCTGACCGAGCAGCTGCAGGCCAAACGCCGCGAGATCGAGCTGATCCAGATCGAGCTGGAGGGCGTGCGGTCCCTGTGGCATCGCAAGCTGATAGGGATCGAGCGCATGACGGCGCTGGAACGGGACGCGGTGCGGCTCGAAGGCGAGCATGGGCAGTTGACGGCGGGAATTGCCCAGGTGAAAGGCAAGGCGTCCGAGATCGAACTGCAGATCATCCAGATCGACCAGGATCTTCGCAGCGAGGTCGCGACCGATTTACGCGAAACGCAAGGAAAGATCTCCGAGTTCGTCGAACGCAAGGTCGCGGCCGAGGATCAGTTGAAGCGCATCGATCTGCGCAGCCCGCAGGATGGCGTGGTGCTGCAGCTGGCCGTGCATACGATTGGCGGCGTGATCACGCCCGGCGAACAGGTCATGCAGATCGTGCCGGTAACGGACGACCTGACGGTTGAAGCGCATGTTGCACCGCAGGACATCGACCAGGTCACGATGGGCCAGAATGCGATCTTGCGCCTGTCGGCCTTCAATCGGCAAACCACGCCGGAACTGACCGGAACGCTGTCGCGGATCTCGGCGGATCTCACCACCGAAGAGCGCACCGGAGCAGCCTTCTATGTTGCGCGGGTGACGCTGCCGAAAACCGAGGTCGCCAAGCTGCACGGGCTGGCGCTGGCGCCGGGCATGCCGGCCGAGGTGTTCTTCCCGACGGGCGATCGGACGATGCTTTCCTATCTGGTGAAGCCGCTGTCGGACCAGATCGAGAAAGCTTTCCGGGAAGAGTGACGCCGCACTTTTGAGAGCTGAGGCACCCGGGACCGGCTGGTTGCCGATCCCGAGGGCTAGTCCCTACTCCGCCGCCTCGTAGCCTGCGATGCCCTTGATCTCGAGGAAATCCTCGAGCCCGTATTCGGCGTATTCGCGGCCGTTGCCGGATTGCTTGTAGCCGCCGAAAGGCAGGCCGGCGTCCCACTGCGGATAGTTGATGTAGACATTGCCGGTGCGCATGCGAGCGGCGACGTCGCGGGCCTTCTGGATGTCCTTGGCCTGGATGTAGGAGGCCAGCCCATAGACAGTGTCATTGGCGGTGCCGACCGCCTCTTCGACGGTGTCATAAGGCATGATCGCCAGGACCGGCCCGAAGATTTCTTCCCTGGCGATGCGCATGTCCGGCGTGACGTCGGCAAACACGGTCGGGCGGACGTAATAGCCGCGGTTGAGCTCGGCCGGGCGGCCGGGGCCACCGGCGACCAATGTCGCACCTTCGTCGATGCCGACCTGGATCAGGTCCTGAATCTTGTCGAACTGAAGCTGGCTGACCACCGGGCCGAGCTTGGAACCGGCGGCATCAGCGGGGCCAACGGTGAATTTTTCCGCCGCCGTTTTGGCATAGGAGGCCGCCTCGTCATGGCGGTCGCGCGGCACGAACATGCGCGTCGGCGCGTTGCAGGACTGGCCTGAGTTGCTGAAGCAGCCGGCGACGCCCTTGCTGACGGCCTTTTGCAGATCGACATCAGGGAACAGGATGTTGGCCGACTTGCCGCCAAGTTCCTGATGCACGCGCTTGACCGTGTCGGCCGCCGCCTTGGCCACAAGAATGCCTGCTCGGGTCGAGCCGGTGAACGACATCATGTCGATATCGGGGTGGCTGGACAGCGCCTGGCCGACGCCCGGGCCGTCGCCATTGACGAGGTTGAAGACGCCCTTCGGCACGCCGGCCTCGTCGATGATCTCGGCGAAGATGATGGCGTCGATCGGCGCGATTTCCGAGGGCTTCAGCACCATGGTGCAGCCGGCGGCGAGTGCCGGACCGACCTTGCAGGTAATCTGGTTCAGCGGCCAGTTCCACGGCGTGATCAAGCCGACGACGCCGATCGGCTCCTTGACGATCAGGGACGAGCCCTTGACGTGTCGGAATTCGAACGATTTCAGCACTTCGGCGATCTTCATGAGATGCGCGAGGCCAATGCCGACCTGGCTGTCGAGCGCCATCTGGCGCGGCGCGCCCATCTCGCGCGACACGGCCAGCGCCAGATCGGCGCTGCGCTTCTTGTAGACCTCGATGATGCGATTGAGGATGTCGAGGCGTTCCTCGGCCGAGGTGAAGCCGTATGTATCGAAGGCGCGTTTTGCCGCGGCCACTGCCTTGTCGACATCGGCCTTGGAGCCGAGCGAAATCTGCGCGAAGGCATCCTCGTTGGAGGGGTCGATGACATCGAAACTGTTGGGCACGACCGGATCGACCCAGGCGCCATCGATATAGAACTGCAGATTGTGAGACATGGACTTCTCCCTGGGGGTCGCCAGCAAATGTGGGGTGATCGTCGTATTCTTCTAGAGATAACGATGCGCAAACGGTGCTGTCAAACGCCAGCGCCACATGCAAGGGTCCAAGCGATTGAGCCAGACCTGAGGCGGTCGCGACTGCAAGCGCTAAAGCAGTGTATGGCCGGCGTCTGTCAGAAGAACGGCGGCCCTTGGCGCATCAGCGGCCTTCACCAGCAGATGGTCGCCGTCGAAGGTCGATACCAGGAAAATGCCCAGTTCGTTTTCCGACAATGGCTTTATCACCGACAGCACGATGCCTGTTTCGTCGAAGGCGAAGGGACCCTGGAGTTTCAGGGCGACCCAGTCCCTGTCGTGCTTCACGCCGTCCGGGACCCGCTCCTGAAGGCAAACGACCGAAAGCTCGTCTTCGGTCCTGGTGATGCTGACGAAGCCCGGTCCGTCAGCCCAGCCGGGAATGCTGTCTTTTGCTTCGAGGCGCGAAACCGCATACCGCCCCGGGAGTGGCTTCAACCGGACCCTGATTGCCATCCGATCCTCCTCTGTTTGTCGGCGATCACGCCAGCCTCTTGCTCATATAGACCGTCATGCCATTCATGAACGGCTCTTCACGGTCGATCGTATAACCGTGCTTCTTGTAAAGCGACACATTGGCTGCGAAGGCGCCATTGGTCAGCAGGCGCAGTTCGAACCGGCCGGCCTCGCGCGCCTTCTGCTCGGCCCGCTCCAGCAACAGCCTGCCGATGCCCCTGCCCTGTGCGTCCGGAGAAACGCAGACATTCTCGATCCACAGGTGATCGTCGACCAGCACGGTTTCGATCATGCCGACAATACGGTCGCCCTCGACGGCGAGATCGAAGGGATGTTCAACAACCGCCCTGTCATAGTCGGCGCGCATCGGCATCGGCTCGCGGCCGATCACCGGCACCCATCTGGCATAGGCGGCGCGCACGATCTCTCTGACGGCCGCAGCGTCCGTCGGCTCGGCCGGCCGAAACCGGATGGAAGAATTGGTCATAGCAAGGCTCCAGACATGAAAAACCCGCCGGCAATTATCGCGGCGGGCTGGAAACGAACGAACCGGATTTATTGGGCCGGTCTTTGTCGTCGCGCCTTGCCGCTCCGCAGTGTGCAAGGGCGGCGTCGCTCGGCGATGGCGATCGAGAAGACCAACATGACGCCAGGCTGAAGCAGGAACATTGGCGCGTCAAGATTTTGGAATTGGCCCAGCCTGTCCGACACAGTGGCACTTGGCCAATCCCTATCATTCGTAAAAATCGATCATTCCAACCAAAACAATTCGTTGGAAAGATTGGTTCTGGAATGGCATTCTCTCGGGATGCCCGCCTGGAGAATTGCATTGTCTTCCGTTACCCACATCGCGAACGATATTCCGAAAAGCCTGATTTCCGCCGATCTGGCCGCGGGCCGCAAGCGGCTCGACCAGGTGTGGAACGGCATCATTCCCGGCATCGTGCTGGTGGCGATGATCACGGCGGTCGCCTTCTCCGCTCACAATGTCTCCGGCTTTGCGCTGTTCAGCCCGATGATCCTCGCCGTCGTCGCCGGCATGATCTATTCCAACGTGCTCGGCACCCCGGCGCATGCCAAGGCTGGCATCGCCTTCTCGCAAAAGCGCCTGCTGCGCTTTGCCATCGTGCTGCTCGGCTTCCAGCTGACGCTTGGCCAGGTCGTTTCCATCGGCGCCGGCGGCGTCGGCATCGTGGCCGCCACGCTTGGCGCGACCTTCCTGTTCACCATCACGCTCGGACGGCTGCTCGGCGTCGACCGCAAGCTGGCGCAGCTGATTGCCGCCGGCACATCGATCTGCGGTGCCTCGGCCATTGTCGCCACCAACATCGTCACCGATGCGCGCGACGAGGACGTCACCTACGCCGTCGCCTCGATCACGCTGTTTGGCACAATCGCCATGCTCGGCTTCCCCCTGCTGGCGCCTCTGCTCGGCCTCGACCAGCATGCGTTCGGCCTGTGGGCCGGCGCCTCGATCCACGAGGTGGCGCAGGTCATCGGCGCCGGTTTCCAGAACGGCGCCCAGTCCGGCGAGATCGCCACCGTCGCCAAGCTCACCCGCGTCGCCATGCTGGCGCCGATGGTCATCGCGCTCGGCATGATGGCGCGGCGCAAGAGCAACCGGTCAAGCGATCAATCCGGGGCGCGGCCGCCGATGCCGTGGTTCGTCGCCGCCTTCATCGCCGTCGTGGCGCTGAACAGCCTGGTCACGGTACCGGCCGAAGTGAAGTCGGCGATGGCGCTCGGCACCACCATGATGCTGACCATGGGGCTTGCCGCCATGGGCCTGCAGGCCAACATTTCGCAGCTGCGCTCGCGCGGCCTGCGCCCGCTGGCGCTCGCCTTCTCGGCCTTCCTGTTCATCGGTTGCTTCAGCCTGATGCTGGTGAAGTTCGCTTAATCCTCGAACGAACTCGCCGCGACATAGATCGCGGCCAGCGCCTCGATGCCGGCCTGGTCTTCCTTGTCGAAGCGGCCGGGCGTCGGGCTGTCGAGGTCGATCAGGCCGAAGACACCGTCATTGTCCCTGAGCAGCACGACCAGTTCCGAGCGCGAGTCCGCGTCGCAGGCGATATGGCCGGCAAACTCGTGCACATCCTTGACCAGCATCGACATTTCGAGATCGATCGCGGTGCCGCACACGCCCTTGCCGACGGCAATGCGCACGCAGGCCGGCTTGCCCTGGAACGGCCCGAGCACCAGTTCCTCGTCGGAGGCCAGGAAGTAGAAACCGGCCCAGTTGAGATCGGGCACCATCTGGAAAATCAGCGCCGATGTGTTGGCTGCATTGGCGACCGAGTCGCTCTCGCCGTCCAGCAGCGCCTTCAACTGGGTGGCCAGTTCGCGGTAGAAGGCCGGCTTGTCGGTGCTGTCGATGGTCTGGGCCGCAAACATGTCTCGTCTCCGTTGCCGGCGAGCCAACAAGCCCGCTATATCACCTGTCTGCCACCAATGAGGCGCCCGGGAAATACACAATTGTGAATACCGCCCATGCCAGCCCCTTGGCCAGCCGGAGACACGAGCGCATGTCGCCAGCAGCGCATGAAGCCCCTCTCACCTTCGCCGTGCTGGTCTTTCCCGGCTTTCCGATGATGGCGTTTTCTTCGGTGATCGAGCCGCTGCGTGCCGCCAATGTGCTGGCCAAGCGCGATTGCTACCGCTGGGTGATCGTCGGCGCCGCCGAAGGTCCGGTCGAGGCGTCCAACGGCGTCGTCATCCAGCCCGGCTTTGCCGCCGGCAATGCGCCGAAGGTCGACCGCATCGTCGTCTGTTCGGGCGGCAATGCGGACTTGCTTGTCGCCGACGACGCGGTTGCCTGGATGCGCAAGAGCCTGCGGGGCGGCGCCCATATCGGCGCGGTGGCCGATGCGGCGTTCTTCCTCGCCCGCGCCGGCCTGCTCGACGGCCACGCCTGCACCTTGCACTGGACCAGCCAAGCGGCCTTCACCGAGGCATTCCCGGACATCGAGCTTCGGCGCGATCTCTACGTCATCGACCGCAAGCGCTTCACCTCGGCAGGTGGCGTCGGCAGCCTCGACATGATGCTGGAGATCATCACCGGCGACTATGGCGCAGAACTCGCGGCCGGCGTCGCCGAATGGTTCGTGCACAGCCCCTTGCGCTCGAGTGTCGACCGCAAGCTGATGCCGCTCAGACTGCGCACCGGCGTCCAGAACGAGCTGGTGTTGTCGGCCATCGCCATCATGGAGGATGCGGTCGAGGAGCGGCTCGGCATGACGGAGCTGGCGGCAAGGCTCGGCGTCTCCTCCGACAAGCTCGAGCGCAATTTCCGCTCGGAGCTCAGCATTTCGCCCAACGGCTACTACCGGCGGCTGAGGCTGCGGCGCGCTGCGGATTTGCTCGCGCATTCGACGCTGATGGTGCGCGACGTGGCGCTGGCGTGTGGGTTTGCCTCGATGTCGAGCTTTGCGAGGGCTTTCCGCGAAGAACATGGGCATGCGCCGAAGGCGATGCGAAGGCATTAGAATGCTACGAAACGCCAACCTTCTATTCGTCATCCTAGGGCGGAGCGACGCGAAGCGGAGCGCAGACCCCAGGATGACGAATTCATAGGTGCGGCATTCCGCACGACATCTGCGGATTCCCGCACAGCCATTCTGCGGCGCCCGGCTATGTTCGAGCCTTCAGGAGGCGCAACCATGAGCATCGTCGTTTTCGACCCCGACAGCACCGAGGATGTGGATTTTAGGGATCGCATGCGCCACCCGGCCGCGGCTGATTCTGCCGGCGGCATGTGGCTGTCGGACACCGAGCCGTCCTTCATCGATGCCGACGCGCTGCGCAAGGGACGGCTTGCCAAACTGCGCGGCTGGATGCGCGAGGCCGGCTATGGTGGCGTCGTCCTCTTCGACCCTTACAACCAGCGCTACGCCACCGGCTCGCGCAACATGTTCGGCTATTTCCTGCGCAACTCGACGCGCTATTTCTTCATCCCGACAGACGGGCCGATCGTGCTGTTCGAATATCCGCAGAGCTACCACGTCTCGATGGTGCTCGACACGATCGACGAGGCGCGGCCGTCCAAGCTGGTGTGGTCTTCGGTGTCGGGCCGCGACGACGAGACCGCCGGCCCCTTCGCCGACGAGATCGCCGAGCTTTTGAAGAAGCACGGCGGCGGCTCGATGAAGCTCGGGCTCGACCGCTGCAGCCATCTGCAGGCGCTGGCGCTGGAAAAGCGCGGCTGCGAGGTGAGAGACTGCCAGGGTGAGATCCTGGCGGTGCGGGCGGTGAAAACACCCGAGGAAGTAAAATGCCTGCAGGTGTCGATGGCCGGAGCCGAAGCCGCTGTCTACGCCGTGCGCGAGGCGATCAAGCCCGGCGTCTCCGAAAACGACCTGTTCGCCATCATGTATGGCGAGGTCATTCGGCAAGGCGGCGAGTTCATCGAGACCCGGCTGCTGACCTCGGGACAGCGCACCAACCCGTGGTTCAACGAGGCCAGCGGCCGCAAGATCCGGCCCGGCGAATTGCTGGCGCTCGATACCGACACCATCGGCTGCTATGGCTATTATTCCGATTTTTCCCGCACCTTCCGCTGCGGGCCGGGCAAGCCGACCGACTATCAGAAATCGCTCTACCGGATGGCGCACGACCAGGTTCAGCACAACATTTCGATCGTCAGGCCCGGCATGGCGTTTCGCGAGATCGCTGAAAGAGCGTGGAAAATCCCGGACCGATTCGTCGACCAGCGCTATACCTCTGTGATGCACGGCGTCGGCATGCATGGCGAGACGCCGTTCATTGCGCACGCCATGGACTACGAGACTTACGGTCGCGACGGCATTATCGTGCCCGGAATGGTGGTCAGCGTGGAAAGCTATATCGGCGAGAAAGGCGGCCGCGAGGGCGTCAAGCTGGAGGACGAGATCCTGATCACCGAGACCGGCACCGAATTGCTGTCGCGCTTTCCCTATGAGGACGAGTTTCTGGCAGGGGCCGCCTAGATGAAGGCACCGATCTCGATCAGACGCGGCACGGTGGCCGCGGTGTTTATCGACCTCCAGGAGGAGCATCGGCAGGACAGGCGCTATCTGGTCGAAGGTTATGGCGAGGTGCTGGCCAACGTCCAGCGCCTGCAGGCGGCGGCGCGGCGCAACTTCGTGCCGCTCTACCACTGGGCCTATATCGTCGATACCGCCAAGGCGCGGCCGTTCCACCCGCTCGATGCCGACGGCAAGTCCGCCTTTTCCGACAAGAGCGATCCGCTGACGGAGATCTGCAGAGAGGTGGCGCCGGCCAATGGCGAGGCGTTGCTGATCAAGGCAGAGGCCAGCGCCTTCCGTTCGGGGCCGGCGGCGCGCGACCTCAAATCCGGCGGGATCGAGTGGCTGATCGTCGCCGGCGTGTGGACCGAGGCCTGCGTCGACGCCACGGTGAAGGACGCGGTGGCATCCGGCTTTCGCGTGCTGCTGGTCAAGGATGCCTGCGGCAGCGGCAGTGCCGCCATGCACCAGACCGCCATCCTCAACCTTGCCAACCGGCTATATGGCGGCGCCGTCACCAACACACTCGACGCCTGCCGGCTGATGGCGGGCGACACGGTCGATGCATGGCAGGTCGAGGGCTCGGTGCCGCTGCGCTTCACCTTTGAAAACGCCGGACGGCTCTACGGCGAACTCTGAGGCACAGGATGGGCACGCTCCACCAGCTTAAGACAGCCGGGCGTGGGAAATACGCCGCAAGGCTCGACCCGGCGCTGTGGGACTATATCGACCAGGTCAACGACTGGTATCCGCCTGAAATCGGCGAACTACCGATTGCCGAGCAGAGGTCCGTGTACGACGCGATGTGCCGTGCCTTCCATCTCGGCTACCCCACGGGCGTCACCGCAAACGATGGCATAATTGCGGGCGACAATGGGCCAGCCATTCCCATCCGTTACTACCGGATGGCGGGCAAGCCGGTGCGCGCAATCATCGTCTACTATCATGGCGGCGGGTTTGTGCTGGGCGGGCTCGACAGTCATGACGACATCTGCGCCGAGATTTGCGCCGGCACCGGCTTCGACGTCGTCTCCGCCGACTACCGGCTGGTGCCGGAACATCGCCATCCGGCCGCCTTCGAGGATGCGCTTGCTGTCTTCGAATGGGCGGCGCAAACGACTGATCTGCCGATCGTGCTCGTCGGCGAAAGTGCCGGCGGCAACCTTGCCGCCGCGGTCGCGCATGCATCGCGTCGTCATCTGCGCCACGCTGTCGGCCAGGTGCTGATCTATCCCGGCCTCGGCGGCGACGAGACTGCCGGCTCTTACGTCGAACATGCGCAGGCGCCGCTGCTGACGCTGCGCGACATCGAGACCTATCGCACCATCCGCGCAGGCCCGGCGCAGTCGCGCGAGGACCCAACATTCTCGCCGCTGGAAGACAGCGATTTTTCCGGCCTGCCGCCGACCGTCATCGTCACCGCCGAGTGCGATCCGCTGTCGTCGGACGGCGAGACCTATCGCAACCGCATCCTCGCCGCCGGCGGCCGCGCCTGGTGGTACGAGGAGCCGCGGCTGGTGCACAGTTTTTTGCGCGCCCGCAAAAGTGTTCCGCGCGCCGGCGAGGCGTTTTTGTGCATCCTTGCGGCCATCGCCGCCGTCGCCGTGCTCGGCAAGAACGACGACGTGCTGATCTCCCCCTCGTGGGGGAGATGGCCGGCAGGCCAGAGGGGGGCGCGAAGGATCGCGGCCCCTCAATCTCCTAAATCAACGCGACGATTGCCCTGCGAAGGGACGCGCGTTGACAAGAAGGGCCGGCGGGACAGCGCCCCCTCTGTCCTGCCGGACATCTCCCCCACAACAATGGGGGAGATTGGCTGTACTCCGCGCTGCGGAGCAGCGCACAAGAATTGCGGAAACCCGAACATTTCCCGGTATCGGCCCGCTTTATCATCACCTGCTCAGGCAACGGCACCCCGACGGTCACATCCGCCCCCAAGCGGAGGTGACCTGTCGGGGGCGCTCAACAAAAGAGGGAACGACGATGAAATTCATGCTGACCGAGAGAGAATTGCACCCGCAAGCGAAACCCGTTGCCGATGATTTCAGGAAAGGCGGCGTCAACCGGCGCGAATACCTCGCCATCATGGCCGGCCTCAGTGTCAGCGCGGCCGGAGCGCTGGCGCTGGGCGGCCTTGCCTCCACGCCTGCCCGGGCCGAGGAGCCGAAGCGCGGCGGCACCTTGCGCGTCGCCATGAACGTCAAAGGGTTCAAGGACCCGCGCACTTTCGACGGCGTCGAAATGTCCAATGTCGCGCGCCACTGCAACGAATATCTGGTGCGCTGGAACCGCGACTTCGCCTTCGAGCCGTGGCTGCTGGAAAGCTGGGAAACCAGCGACGACGCCAGGACAATCACGCTGCATGTGCGCAAGGGCATCGCCTGGTCGAATGGCGACACCTTCAGCGCCGACGATGTCATCCACAATCTCACCCGCTGGTGCGATGCGTCAGTCGCCGGCAATTCGGTCGCCGCGCGCATGGGCGCGCTGGTCAATGCCGACACCAAGAAGCCGGTCGACGGCGGGATCGAGAAGGTCGACGACTTCACCGTAAAGCTCAATCTGCCGAAGCCAGACATCTCGCTGATTGCGGGGATGGCCGACTATCCGGCGCTGATCATGCACCGCTCCTATGAGGGCGGCGACGACCCGATGAAGGCGCTGGCGATCACCACCGGCCCCTGCGAACTGGTCAGCTGGAATGCCGAGACAAGTGCTGAGGTCAAGCGCAAGGAGAAGCCTTGGTGGAAAGGCGATTTCTATCTCGACGGCATCAAATGGGTCGATTACGGCTCCGACCCCAACGCCATGCTGTCGGCCTTCGAATCCGGCGAGATCGACACTGACCACGAAACCGCTTCGGATGCCGTGTCGCAGACCGAGCAGATGGGCTTGCTAAATTCCGAGATCGCCACGGGCTCGACCATCGTTGCCCGCTTCAACGTCGGCAACGCGCCCTATGACGACATCAAGGTGCGCCGCGCGGCCCAGCTTGCCGTCGACAATTCCGCCGTGCTGACGCTTGGTCTCGGTGGCCGCGGCAAGCCCGCCGACAACCACCATGTCGGCCCGATGCACCCTGAATTTGCCGATATCGGCCCGGCCAAACGTGACATGGACCAGGCGAAGAAACTGCTCGCCGAGGCCGGCAAGGCCGACCACGAGTTCGACCTCATCTCGGTCGACGTCGAATGGCAAAAGAGCACCGGCGATGCGATCGCCGCGCAGATGCGCGAGGCTGGCCTGAAGATCAAGCGCACCGTGCTGCCGGCCGCGACCTTCTGGAACGACTGGAGCAAATACCCCTTCTCCACCACCGAATGGCTCGGACGCCCACTCGGCGTCCAGGTGCTGGCGCTCGCTTACAAATCAGGGGCGGCTTGGAACGAAAGTGCATACGCCAACCAGGAGTTCGACGAACTCCTCGACAAGGCGCTGGCAACGCCGGATGCCGCCCAGCGCAAGGAGATCATGGCCAAGATCGAGGAGAATTTGCGCGACAGCGGCATCATCATCCAGCCCTACTGGCGCTCCGTCTACCGCACCTATCGCAAGGGCGTGCAAGGCTGCGAACAGCACCAGTCGCTGGAGCAGCACTTTGAGAAGGTGTGGGTGGAAAGCTGATCCCTCCCGGGACCCGTTGGGCCGGCGCGGTTCGGATGGGCCGCGCCGGAATGCTGTTTGCCATGTGCATGAATTTTGGCACAGATTGCGCCTGACCGACTTTCGGCTCAGAGCGAGTCAGACATGGACCACTTCGACCTCGGCACTTACCGGCGCCCCATCTCCACCGCCTCGGCAGAGACGCAGCGCTGGTTCGATATCGGGCTGAACTGGTGCTACGGCTTCAACCACGAGGAAGGCATCAAGTGCTTTGAGAAGGCGCTGGTATCAGATCCTGATTGCGCCTTCGTGCATTGGGGCATCGCCTATGCCGCTGGTCCCTTTTACAACCTGACCTGGAAGGAACACGGCAAGGACGAGGCGGACCGGGCGGCGCGGCGTTGCTTCGATCATGTGCAACTGGCGCGGGCCAATGCCTCCAGAGCCAGCGCGGTGGAGCAGCGGCTGATCGAGGCGCTGGCCGCCCGCTTCCAGCGGCCGCATGGCGTGACACCTGCGGAATTCGAGCAATGGGACAATGCCTATGCCGCCGCGATGCGGCAGGTTTATCGCGACTTTCCCGACGATCATGACGTGATGGCGCTCACCGTCGAGGCGCTGATGATGCGCACGGTCAGGCGGCTCTGGGATCTGAAGACCGGCAGACCGGCGCCGAACTCGGATGTGCTCGACGCACTGGAGGTCTGCGAGCGTTCGATCCGGCTATCGGACGAAGCAGGTACGACCCCACATCCGGCGATCCTGCACCTGCACATCCATCTGCTGGAAATGTCGACGCAGCCGGAACGCGGTGTGCGCTCGGCGGATTTGCTCGGCACCATGTGCCCCGATGCCGGCCACATGAACCACATGCCGGGGCATATCCATGTGCTGTGCGGCGAATACGAGAAGGCAAAGCTCGCCAGCGAAAAGGCGGTGCGGGCCAACGACCTCTACCTCGCCTATGCTAGTGAGACGACCTACTATCTGCTCGGCTGCTGCCACGACCTGCACCTGATGATGTTCACCTGCATGTTTCTGGGCCAGTATCAGCCGGCGTTGTGGGCGGCCGACAAGGTCCGCAGCCTGGTGGCGCGCGACGTGGTCGCCATCCCCGACCGGCCAAAGCTCACGCAAACCGTGGAGGGCTATCATGCCATGCGCGCGCATGTGCAGGTGCGCTTCGGCCGCTGGCAGGAGATCATCGATGAGCCGATGGTGGCGGAGCCGGAACTCTACGTGCTGACCACCGCCATGCAGCACTACGCCAAGGGCGTCGCGCACGCCACGTTCAAGCAATTTGCGGCCGCCGACCGCGAGCGCGAAAATTTTCGCAGGCGTGTCGAGAGCATCCCGCCGGAGCGGCGTTTTCTCAGCAATCCGACGCGGGCCTCGCTGGCCGTGGGTGCTGCCCTCCTCAACGGCGAGCTTGCCTATCACCAAGGCCGGCATGACGAGGCCTACACGCATCTGCGCCAAGCGGTCGAACTCGACGACAATCTGTCCTACACCGAGCCATGGGCCTGGATGCACCCTCCCCGCCATGCTCTGGCGGCACTGCTGCTCGACCAGGGCCACGCCGGCGAGGCCGAACAGGTCTATCGCGACGATCTGGGCCTCAGCGGCAAGGTGCAGCGTTGCGCCCAGCACCCGGACAATGTCTGGGCATTGCACGGGCTGGTCGAGTGCCTGAAACGGCGCGGCGAGAGCCTGGAGCTGATTGGTCTGCAGGCGAAACTGACCGCAGCTTCGGCCAAGGCGGATGTGGCAATCACCTCATCGTGCCTCTGCCGGCCGAGCGTGCAGACGGACCACGGGTGCTGTCATTGAAATGGCGGTTGCTCTCAGGAGAATATCTCCGCCAGATCTTCAACGCTCGTGCCTTCCTTGATCCGGCGCAGTTCGACGTAAGTGACTGCGACAGCAATCGATGTCACCAACCATACGATCGCCGAGACAAGTGAGCGTGGGATTGCGCCCGTGATCGCATCAGACGATGAAGCAATCGCAACTGGCGCAAATCCAGTACCGAAGAACAATCCCAACCGCAGGGCGACAATCAGCCCGAAACCTATCGAAGCCAGCCCGAATATCGGCCAGCGGTATCCTCTCGTCAGGGTGCGGCTGCGCAACATGGAAGCGTCTATTCCAAGGCGCTCCTGTACCGCCACCGGAAAAGCAACTGAAATTCCCAGCCCCCACATGACACAGGGCACGGTCAAGACAACGAAAGCGGCTAGCCCTCCATACGCAATGAACAAACCGGCGGCAAACATCACGTAACGCGCGACAAAAAACACAAGATAAATCACGAGGCCTATTCCCATGATCGGCAGGAAATGGCGCAGAGCTGCCCGAATACAGCCTCCGATCGACCGACGATTGCCATTGATGTCGTCAATCGCCGCCCTTGATAGCATCGCGAGACCCAAGAAATTCACAGCAATGCCCAGAAACCCGGAAACCATGGCCGAGCCCATATTGAGAACGATCGCCCAAGCGCTGTTGCCATATGCCTGCGCCAGATAGGCCAGCCCCGGCCAATACCAAAAGGTCCACAGATCGACCAGGACCAAAGGGAGGACAAAGAAAACTCCACTGACCGCCAGTGAGAGGATTACGTTCCGTCCTATGACGCCGACAGTCTTGCTGACGACCCTTCCCACTCGCAACTTTTCTGGCCCTGCGGCACCGCCCCCCGTCATGAAGTCTGCGCCCTCCTAGGAGAATATCTCCGCCAGTTCGTCGACGCTGGTGCCTTCCTTGACCTGGCGCAGTTCGACATAGGTGACTGCAATCGTCACCGACAGCACCGTCGAGAAGATGGTCGAGACAAGGCTGCTGCCGACCGCTGCGACAATGATTCCGATGCCGGTGATGCCGCCAGTCGAGGCGAGCCCCAGATTGATGAACAAGGAGAGCGCCGTCTGGATGAGCATTGCTGCCACGCCAATGATCAGCAAAAGCCAGAATATCGACCAACGGCTGCCCTTGGTCAGGGCTCGGCTGCGCGATATCGAGCCGAACACGCCAAGCCTTTCTTGAACCGCAATGGGGACAGAGACGGACACGGAAAGCAGCCAGATAAGAACCGGAATCAATGCCAGGGCGAGTCCGATCAGCCACCCGATAGGGGGAATGAGCCACGCAATGAAAACCATCACAAAGACAGCCACCACCAAGGCCAGAATAACCAGTATGCCGATGCCGAGTGTTGGGAAGAAGCTGCGCAAAGCTATCTGGATGCAGTCGCCGATGGCGGGACGCTTGCCGTTCAGATCCTCGATAGCTGCCCGCACCAACGCCGCTTGCACCAGCAGGGCCAGCACAAAAATGATCAGGCCAGCAATCAGCGTTGTGGCCGGATAGATCTCCACGGCCAAGGTTTCGAAATCCTCGGCGGTCCCGGAGTTCACAATACTGGCAAGCCGCGACAGGTTCCAAATGTTGTACAGCAGTGCAGGCAGGGTCGAAAAAAGTCCAACGACCACGGCAAGAAAGCCGAGATTGCGGCCGATTACCGCAAAGCCGTTGCTGAACACCCTGCCGATGCGGAATTTTTCCGGTCGTTGCTGCGCCAGTGACGTCACGATGCCCCCTGCCGTGACAAACGCCTTGGCCCGATCGGGCCAAGGCGGCGCCAAGCCTTGTCGCTACGAGAATATCTCCGCCAGTTCGTCGACGCTGGTGCCTTCCTTGACCTGGCGCAGCTCGACATAGCTGACTGCGGCGGCGACCGACAGGAGCATCGACATCACGCTTTGCACCAGCCCGGCCACGATGGCCGCGATGATGCCTTGAAACAGGTAGACAACCACGCCAACCGCCCCCTGGATGACCATGGCGATGATGATCAGGACGAGGAACAGGCCAAACAGGGACCAGCGGCTGCCTTTGGTCAGGGCGCGGCTGCGTGACATGGAGCCGAACACGCCGAGCCGCTCCTGGATCAGAACCGGCACCGAAACCGACCATCCGAGCCACAGGATGATGCCGGGCACGACCAGGGCGATCATGGCCAGGCCCGATGCGAGCGAGACGAGGAAACCTATCCCCAAGGTCGGCAGCAGGAAGCGAATGGCGATCTGGAGACAGTCGCCGATGTTTGGACGCTTGCCATTGAGATCCTCGATGGTGGCCCGCACAAGCGCCGACTGGAGCAGCAACCCGAAAATAGCGCTTATGAAGATGGCGACAAAAGTGACCCAGGAATTGCGCAGCGCAAAGCTCGGATCGGCCGCGGCGCCCGGATCGGCCTGGAGCAGCGCCTCCATGCGCGAGTTGGTCCAGAGTTGGAGGATGATCGTGGGGAGGCCTGAAAACAGCAAGGCCAATCCGCCGGTAAGGACGATGTTACGGCCGATGACGGCGAAGCAGTTGTTGAAGACCCTGCCGATCTGAAATTTCTCAGGCCGTGCAAATGTTGCCGAAGTCATGATGCGCCCCCTGTTTCATCGCCGAATATTGTCCGGCCGCCGCAGCAGTAAATTTGCCAAGTTTAACGACGCTCGTCCAGCCCACTTGCAAATGTTGCGCTGCATTGTCAGTGTCGGCGCGCGAACCGCGGGTTGCATGGGGGCGAAGAGGTGACAGCTGCACAGCCGGACGCTGCGCAAGCCGAATGGCTGGCCAAACTGCACAAGCAGTTGCTGTCGGATGGAACGATCCAGTTCGATCTGCCGGCCTATGTGCAGCCCCAGCCCCCCGAGTGGCTGAAGCCGTTTGGCGAGTTCCTGAAATGGCTTGGCCCCTACATGATCTACCTGTTCTGGGGTGCTATGATCACAGGCGCTGTAATCATCCTGTCGCTGATTCTTCTCGAGGTTAGCGGCGTTGCCTGGCGCCTGCCCTGGCGGCGCAAAAAGAGCGTGGCCGAGGCCGAAGCGACATGGCGTCCCGATGCCGAAGCGGCGCAGATCCTGTTGTCGGAAGCCGATGCGCTGGCGGCCCGCGGCGAGTATGACGAGGCGGTGCATCTCCTGCTTCGCCGCAGCGTCGCCGACATTGCCGGCCGCCTGCCCGACTTCCTGCGCCCCTCGCTGACGGCGCGCGACATCGCCAATGCTGCTTCGATCCCAACGCGGGCGCGCGGCGCCTTCACCCAGATTGCGCGTATCGTCGAGGCGGCGCTGTTCGCGCGCCGGCCGGTGGGACCCGAGGGCTGGCGGGAGGCGCGCGGCGCCTATGAGCGTTTCGTCTTCCGGGATGCCTGGGTGTGAGGGCTTCGACCACCGACATCGCCCAGCAGGAACCGTTCAGCCGCAGGACGCTGTTCTGGGGCATTTTTGCCAGCTTGCTCGCGGCGGCGGGCTTCTTCCTGTTGTCCACCTATGCCCCCGACTTCCGTCAGCCGAACGTCGGCGGCGCAACGCCACTTTCGAAAAGCGGCATCGGGTACGCCGGCCTGGCGGAATGGCTGAAGCTGACCGGCGATGCGCCCGATATGGCACGGTCCGACAGCGATCTTGATACCGAAATGCTGTTGATCGTCACCATTTCGCCCGACAGCGACCCGGATGCGCTTGCCAACATCGTCAAGCTCCGCAAGGGCCTGGAGACGCTGTTCGTGCTGCCCAAATGGGCGACCATGCCGCTCTTCCAGCACGAGGGGTGGGAGATGAAGATCGAGCGGCTGCCGGACGCCGTCGTGAACGACTGGCTCGGTCGCATCGCCAAGGCGAAGCTTGGCGAGGGCGAGACGACAGTCAAGCAACTCGACGTGTCGGGGCAGATGGTTAGCGTACCTGAACAGCTGCAGTGGGTGGCCGATGAACACCCTCTCATTGCTGCCGGCAAAGGCAAGGCTGTTCTTACCGAGCTCAACGATGTCTACATCCTGACCGACCCCGACCTGATCAACAATGCTGCGCTGAAGGACCCTGACAAGGCAGCAGCAGCGCTGAAACTGATCGAGTTCTTGCAACCCGAAGAGGGCCCCGTCATGTTCGACCTGACGCTGCATGGCTTCGGGCGGAAATACGACCTCGCCAAGCTGCTGGTCGAACCGCCCTTCCTGGCGTTGACGCTGACCATACTGGCGGCGGCGGCACTTGCGTTCCTGCATGGCCTTGGCCGGTTCGGCCCGCCGCGGGCCGATCAGCGCGCCATCGCCTTCGGCAAGCGCGCGCTGGTCGACACCACGGCGATGCTGTTGCGCCGCGCCGGGCGTCTGGAAGAACTGGGCGACCGCTATGGCGCGCTGGCGCGGGTGCGCGCCGGCGCACTGCTCGGCGCGCCGCATGGTTTGCAGGGCGAAGCGCTCGACCGCTGGCTCGATTCCCGCGATAAGGACGAAACCGGCGGTTTCACGACCCGCCTGAAGGCCGCCGACGCGGCAAAGACCCTGACACAAATGCATGAGGCAGCCGAAAGGCTGCACGATTGGACGGCAAGGAGGCTCGGTGAACGTCGATGATGTAAAGGCCCTGGCGACACAGATCAGGGAAGAGGTGGCCAAGGCCATCACCGGGCAACACGATACGGTCGATCTGATGCTGACCGCATTGTTCGCCGGCGGGCATATATTGCTCGAGGGACCGCCGGGCACGGCCAAGACGATGACGGCGCGCTGCTTCGCCCATGCGCTTGGCGTCGCCTATGGCCGCATCCAGTTCACGCCCGACCTGATGCCCGGCGACATCGTCGGCTCCAACATCTACAATTTCCAGACCGGGCAATTCACGCTCACGCACGGCCCGATCTTTTGCGATCTGCTGCTAGCGGACGAAATCAACCGCACGCCGCCCAAGACCCAGGCCGCCCTTCTGGAGGCGATGCAGGAGCATGCCGTCACCTTCGACGGCACCACTCATTCGCTCGGAGCGAATTTCATGGTGGTGGCGACGCAGAACCCGATCGAACACCAGGGCGTCTATCCCCTGCCCGAGGCCCAGCTCGACCGCTTCCTGTTCAAGCACAGGGTGAGCTATCCCGACGCGCAAGAGGAAAAGGCAATCATCATCCATCACGGCGGCGGGACCGCCTCGCACGATATCAAGCAATACGGCATCACCGCCCAGGCCGACCGCAAGACGCTGGAAAAGGCGTTGGCGACCGTCGGCGAGGTCACGCTTGTCGACGATGTCGTCGACTATATCGCAAGGCTGGTGCGGGCGACGCGCGCCAGCCCCGATCTCGAGGTTGGCGCCAGCCCGCGTGCGGGCGCCATGCTCGCCAGGGCGGCGCGCGCCCGGGCAGCGCTCGACGGGCGTGCCTATGTGATCCCCGACGACGTCAAGGCGCTTGCGGTGCCGGCGTTGCGCCATCGCGTGATCCTTTCGCCGGCGGCGCAGATCGACGGCCGCCTGGTCGAGCAGATCGTGACCGACCTTGTCGACCAGACGGAAGCGCCACGTTGATCTATCCAAGCGGCCGGGCAGTCTGGGCAGGAGCGGCAGGGGCAATACCGGCCTTTCTGATCGCGCTCGCACTGCCGTCGCTGTGGTATCTTGGCCTGCTGTGGATCTGCGTGCTGCTTGCCTTCCTGGCGGTGGACGCGGCCGCCGGACGCGGACGAGCCTCCCTGGACGCCACCATCCATGCGCCGCCGCAAGTCAGCGTCGGCGGCCAGTTCACCGTCAATGTCACCGCCAGGCTCAGCGGACGGCCGCGCGCCGTGCAGGCGCGGCTCGGCCATGATGAGCGGCTGGCGCCGATGGGCGGCACCGGCGGCGCGTTGACCGCAAAGGCCGGCAGTGCATCGCTTGACCTCAAATTCCAGGCGTTGCGGCGCGGCATGGCCAGGTTCGACCGGCTGTGGGTGCGCTGGCGCGGGCCGTTCGGGCTGGTCTGGAACCAGGTCGTGCTCCCCATGGACAGCAAGGTCGCGGTGCTGCCCGACGTCAGCAGCGCCCGCGACGAAGCGATCACACTTCTGCAGCGCCAATCGCTGCCCGACGGCCATGCGCAGCGGCGTGCCGGCCAGGGCCGCGAATTCGAGGCGCTCAAGGACTACCAGCCCGGCATGGGCCGGCGCATGATCGACTGGAAGCGCAGCGCTCGCCACGGCCGGCTTCTGGCGCGCGAATTCCGCATCGAGGAGAACAACAACATCGTGCTGGCCATCGATAGCGGCCGGCTGATGTGCGAGCCCGTCGACGGCGTGCCGAAGGTCGACCGCGCCGTCACCGCCGCCTTGCTGTCGGCGTTCATTGCGCTGAAGGGCGGCGACATGGTCAGCCTGTTCGGCTTCGATGCGCGACCGCGCGTTTCCAGCGGCGCCGTGCGGGGCTCCGCCAGTTTCGCCATGATCCAGAAGCGGGCGGCCGAGATCGACTATTCCACCGAAGAAACCAATTTCACCCTGGCGCTGACGACGCTGGCGGCGCGGCTCGACCGGCGTTCGCTGGTGATCATCTTCACCGACTTCGTCGATCCGATCAGCGCCGAACTGATGCTGCGCACCGTCGGACGGCTCACCGAACGGCATCTGGTGCTGTTCATGATGATGAAGGATGTCGAACTGGAGACACTGGCCGACATGCCGCCAGACACACCAGAGGATGTGGCGCGCTCGGTCGTCGCCGGCGGGCTGCTGCGCGAAAGGCAGGTCGTCATCGGCAAGCTCAGGCTGCTCGGTGCGCATGTCATCGAAGCCGACCATCAAAGGCTCGGACCGGCGCTGGTCGAGCGCTATCTCGAGCTCAAGCGGGAGGATTTGTTGTGAGCGCGCTGGTCGGCAAGGATGCCGTGCGCCAGTCGCTGGTGAGCTTCCGTTCGGAGCGCGAGGCCGACTGGAAGGCGTTCGAGGCGCTGCTCGCCCGGGTCGAGAAACGCGCGCCACGGACATTGTCGGAAGACGAGTTGCTGTCGCTGCCGCTGCTCTACCGCTCGGCGCTGTCCTCGCTGTCGGTGGCGCGGGCGACGTCGCTCGACAATGCGCTGGTCAGCTATCTCGAAGCGCTCTGCCTGCGTGGCTACTTCTACCTCTACGGCGCACGCCGCAGCTTGCGGCAGCGCATCGGCGATTTCCTGCTGCATGACTGGCCGCATGCCATTCGCGATTTGTGGCGCGAGACGGTGCTGTCGGTCGTCCTGACCTTCGTCGGCTTCGGCGCCGGCTACTTGCTGGTGACGAAAGACAAGGGCTGGTACGACGCGATCATTCCGCCAAGCCTGGCCGGCGGGCGCAACCCGGACGCATCGGCCGAAGTGCTGCGGCAGGTGCTTTACGACGGCGCCGACAGCAACTTCCTGTCGGGCTTCGCCGCCTATCTTTTCACGCACAACGTGCAGGTGGCGATCCTGGCCTTCGCCCTCGGCTTTGCCTTTGCGGTGCCGAGCGTGCTCTTGATCCTGATGAACGGCTGTCTGCTCGGCGCGATGTTCCAGATTTACGTCGGCAAGGGGCTCGGCATGGAGCTGGGCGGATGGCTGTCCATCCACGGCACCACCGAGATGTTTGCAATCGCCTTGGCGGGCGCTGCCGGCATGCGCATCGGCACGCGCATTGCCTTTCCCGGCGAACTGACCCGGATGACGGCGGCGGCCAATGCCGGGCGCGTGGCGGCCACCGCCATGGTCGGGGTGACGATCATGCTCATGTTTGCCGGCCTGCTCGAAGGCATCGGCAGGCAGGTGATCACCAGCGAGTTCTATTTGTTCAAGGTGGTGCGGCATGGCGACCGCTAGGCGCGCTGCCGTCTCGACGATACGGCCGCTGATCACGCCGGAAGGCGTCGATCTCCGGATCAGGCTCGCCGATGCCGGCACCCGCGCCGCCGCCTTCCTGCTCGACTTTGTCATCATCATCGTCACGGCAATCGTGATCTCGATCGTCGCGCTGTTCGGGCTTGCCGGCCTCAACGGCGAAGGCGCACAGCCGCTGTTCATCGTCTGGATCATCCTGATCTTCTTCCTGCGCAACGCCTATTTCATCGCCTTCGAGGCCGGCCGCCGGGCCGCCACGCCCGGCAAGCGCATGCTCGGCATCCGGGTGGCGTCGCGCAGCGGCGCCGGCCTGTCAGTCGATCAGGTCATCGCCCGCAATCTGATGCGCGAGATCGAGATCTTCCTGCCGCTGTCGATCATCCTCGGCCGCAGCGAGATGGGGCTCGCCGACACGCTGTCGACGATCTTCGGACTGGTCTGGGCGCTGCTGTTTGCGCTGTTCCCGCTGTTCAATCGCGACCGCATGCGGATCGGCGACCTGCTGGCCGGAACCTGGGTGGTCGAAGCGCCGAAACTGGCGCTGGTCGAGGACCTCTCGCAACGGCAAAGCACCACCGCACGAAGCTTCCGCTTCACCCAGGCGCAGCTCGACGCCTATGGCATCGCCGAGCTGCACAAGCTGGAAGAGGTGTTGCGCCGCGACGACTATTTCGCCCTGAAGGCCGTGGCCGGGACGATCGGGCGCAAGATCGGCATGACGGTGGAGCCGGTCGATTCCAGGGTCTTCCTCACCGCGTATTATGGCGAGCTGCGCGCGCAGCTTGAACGCAAGCTGCTGCTGGGTAATCGCAAGGCGGACAAGTATCAGCGGTAGGAACGGCAAGGTCTCCCCGTCACTATACGGGGAGAAATGTCCGGCAGGACAATGAGGGGCGGCGTTAGCCTCTGACTGTTGAGTGCGCTTCGCCCTACCCCACCCATTTCTCATAGTCGGACACCAGAAGGTGCACCGGCGCGACATCTTCGTCGATGTTGGAGAAGCGGCCGATCGGCTCGCGGAAGACGTTGTCGGTCAAATCGTCATTGACGGTCGAGACCTCGCCGATCAGCACATCCTTGCCCTCGGCCCAGAAGGCGTGCCAGACGCCGGGCATCAGCGTCACGCTCTGGCCCGGGTCGAGCTTCAGGAGCCCGCCTGCCGGCAGCCTGTGGATGGTGCCGTCGACCGGCACCGACACTTCGGCCTTCGGATCGATGCCGCCGTCGCGATCGTGCATGAACAGTTCGAGCACCAGCTTGCCGCCGCCGCGGTTGATGATGTCCTCGGCCTTGATGTTGTGGCGGTGCATCGGCGACAGCTGGTCCTTGCGCGAGATCATGATCTTCTCGGCATAGAGCATGCCCATGCCCTTCTTCATGTCGGCGTAGACGCCGTTGCGCACGGTGAACAGGAACAGGCCGAGCTCGTCGAACTTCTCCTGGCCGTAATCGGTGATGTCCCAGCCGAGCCGCGAGGTGAAAATGGCCGCGGAGTCGGCCTTGCGCGCCTTCATCTCTTCGGGCGACCAGTAGGCGAAGGGCGGCATGATGTAGCCGAACGAACGGATGAAGGCGTCGGCATCGCGGATGATGTCGTTGACGGTGGAGCGTTTCATGGTCGTGATCCCTTGGCGTCGCATTCTTGCCTGAAGCGCATAGCCGAACAGCGCTGCGGTGTCGACGCAAACTGCACGCTGGCCCCATGACATCCGCGCGGATCGGGGCCATAAGTCCAGCCAAATTTCCCAAGGTGACATTCATGCAAGGCATAGACGACCTCGATACGCCGGCGATCCTGATCGACGCGGCCCGCGCCGAAGCCAACATCGTCAAAGCGCAGGCGCATGCCAACCGCCACGGGCTGAAACTCAGGCCGCACATCAAGACGCACAAGCTGCCCTATTGGGCGAAGAAGCAGGTGGCGGCGGGAGCGGTCGGCATCACCTGCCAGAAGATCGGCGAAGCCGAGGTGATGGCGGATGCCGGGCTCTCCGATATTTTTCTGCCCTACAACATTCTAGGCAGCGCCAAGCTGGAGCGCCTCAAGGCGCTGCATGGCCGCGTCACCCTGTCGGTGACGGCCGACAGTCACGAGACGCTGGAGGGGCTCGCCGCTACTTTCACCGATGCCGGCCATCCCCTGCCCGTTCTGGTCGAATGCGACACCGGCATGGGCCGTTGCGGCGTGCAGAGCGCCCCCCAGGCTTTGGCGCTGGCGAAAATGATCGATCAGGGCAAGGGGCTCGCCTTCGGCGGACTGATGACCTACCCGGCGACCGGCCGCGCCGCCGAGGCCGAATCCTGGCTGGCCGACGCCAAACAGGTGCTGGCAGCATCGGGTCTCGCTTGCGAACGGATCTCCAGCGGCGGCACGCCTGACATATGGCGCTCGGGCGAGGACAGCGTGGTTACCGAATACCGCCCCGGCACCTACATCTATCTCGACCGCTATCAGGTCGCCAAAGGCGTCGGCACGCTCGACGATTGCGCGTTGACGGTGCTCGCCACGGTCGTCAGCCACCCAACGCCGGCCCGCGCCATTCTGGACAGCGGCAGTAAGGCGTTGTCCAGCGACACGCTGGGATTGCCCGAGTTTGGCGAGTTGCTCGGTATGCCCGGCGCGCGCGTCACCGGCCTGAGCGAGGAGCACGGTACGGTCACGCTCGCGAATGGCGCGAGCCTGCGCATCGGCGAGCGCGTGCGTGTGGTGCCGGACCATTGCTGCGTGGTGACGAACCTGTTCGACCAGGTGCATCTGATCGACGGCGACAAGGTGCTGGAAACACTGCCTGTCGTGGCGCGTGGGCGGATGGGCTGAAGCCTGGGCGCGTGACGGGCGTCAGTTAGCCTGCCGCGCCGCTACCCTGCGCATGGCAATCACTCGACGGCGGCGGATTTCGGTGCGCATCGCCGTCAGATGCAGCGCGAAGAACAGCACGGTGAAGCCGAGCGCCATCACCAGCAGCGGCCACAGCAGGCTGGGGTCGATGGTCGAGCCCCCCATGCGGAACACCGAGGCCGGCTGGTGCAGGGTGTTCCACCAGTCGACCGAGAATTTGATGATCGGGATGTTGATGAAGCCGACCAGCGTGATGATGGCGGCAGCCCAGGCGGCGCGGCTGGCGTCATCCAGTGCACGGGTCAGCGCGATGATGCCGAGATACATCAGAAACAGGATGAGGACCGAGGTCATCCGGGCATCCCAAGCCCAAAAAGTGCCCCAGGTCGGCTTGCCCCAGATCGAGCCGGTGACGAGCGCGAGGGCTGTGAAGGTGGCGCCGATCGGGGCTGCCGATTTCAGCGCGACGTCGGCCAGCGGATGGCGCCAGACCAGCGTGCCGAGCGCGGCGACCGCCATCACCGTGTAGCACATCATGGCGAGCCAGGCGAAAGGGACGTGGATGTACATGATGCGCACGGTGCTGCCCTGCTGGTAATCCTCGGGCGCGGCAAAGCTCATATAGAGCCCGACGGCAAGCAGGATCGCCGCGATGGCGGCCAGCCACGGCACCAGCCTGTCGGCCAGCCCGACAAAGCGTGTCGGGTTGGCGAGGTCTGTCCAGCCGGTGAGGCGTGAAGAGGTGTCGCTCATGCCGACCTAAATAGACCGGCAATGGGTCGGGAGCAATTGGAGGAGTGTCGCAGGCTCTTCCTTCCCCCTTGTGGGGGAAGGAAAAGCTCAGAATCACGCCGCTTCGATATTCACAGTGCGGCTGAGGCGGCGGACTTCCTCGTCGTTGAGCAGGCCGCCGGCGCGCAGCAGGCTGGCGAAACGGCCGTTGCGCAGCGACAGTTCGGCAAAACCGCCCATCTCGATCACCTTGCCCTTGTCCATGAACACGACCAGGTCGGCGTCGCGAACGGTGGTCAGGCGGTGGGCGATGATGAAGGTGGTGCGGTTGCGCCTTAATTCGTCGATGGCTTCCTTGACTCGGTCTTCGGTCTCGACATCGAGCGCGCTGGTCGCTTCATCGAGCACCAGGATCGGCGCATTTTTCAGCACAGCGCGGGCAATAGCAATGCGCTGGCGTTCGCCGCCCGAAAGCTGGCCGCCACGCTCGCCGACGACGGTGTCATATCCGCCGCTCTTGGACAGGATGAAATCCTGCGCCGCAGCGGCATTAGCCGCAGCGTGGATTTCGTCGTAGCTCGCCTCGGCACGACCGACACGGATGTTGTCCTCGATCGAACGGTTGAGCAGGCCGGCATCCTGGAACACGGTGGCGATCGAGTGGCGCAGCGACTTGCGGGTCACCGTGCGGGTGTCGATACCGTCGATCAGGATACGGCCGCTGGACGGCGTGAAAACACGCTGCAGAAGGTTGATAAGAGTCGTCTTGCCAGCGCCGGTCGGACCGACGATGGCAACCGTCTGGCCAGCCTGGACCTCGAACGATACGTCGTCGATGCCGTGACCGGAATTGCCGAACTCGAAGTTGACATTCTCGAACCGGACATGGCCGGTGACATTGGCCAGCTCGCGCAAGCCATCCGGCTCGGCTGCTTCGGCAGCGGAGTCTTCAAGGCGGTAGAAGTCCTCGAGCTTGGCCCTCGCCTCGGAAATCTGAGTGGTGAAGGCCGACACCTGGTCAAGACGGGCAATCAGCATTCCGGCAAAACCGGTGAAGGCAACGACATCGCCCACGCGGAGCTGGCCACGGGTGACGAGATAGGCGCCAATCGACAGCACGATCATCATCGATATCGTGGACGACAGGCGGTTCAGTGCGTTGGCGATCGCCCACCAGTCGAGCACAGGGTTCTGCGCGTCGAGCAGATCCTTGACGTACCGCTTCAACGTCGCGGTCTCATGGCCGATGCGGTTGTAGCTCTGCAGCACGGCGACATTGCTGACCGAGTCGGACACATGGGCAAAAACCGTGTGGTAGTGGCGCTCGACCGCAGTCTGGCCCGCCTTGGTGTGTCGCATGACGATACGGCCGATGGCAACGTAAAGCACGCCGAGGCAAAGCAGCACGAGCGACATCCGGATGTCCATGGCGATTGCGGTCGGCACCAGCAGCACCAGCGCGATAGCCGTCGACAGATGCACGCGCATGAATTCAAGCCACAGGCTGAACAGGGTCTCGACAGCGCGCAGCAGCGTGTGCAGCGAATTGGACGTGCCGCGCTGGTGATGCCAGGCAAGCGGCATGGTGATCACACGCTCGAAGGACTGGCACAGCACTTCGCTGCGCCGCTTGTGGGCAAAACGGTCGGCGCCGCGCGCTACCAATACGAAGGCCACGACGTTGAAGGCGCCCAGAGCTGCCCAGACGGCGAGTGTCGAAAACACCGCACCCTTTTCGGAGATTGCGCCAATCACACGACCCAACAGGATCGGCTCGACGATTGCAATCGCCGCGAGCGCAACGTTGGCACCGCAGATCAACGCTACGCGTTTCCTGTCCGCTGCGAGATAACCCAGCGCTCTCCAGTAGATTTGCAGAAGTGACACTTCAGCTACTCCGCCAAACATTCATTGTGCAGTGCACCATTTCTTGACACGTACCGGTTAACGGGTCGCAAAACAATGCCCGTCTATCTCTTCAGTTCCCAATCTGCGAACAAAAGATGACGACGTTGCGAAATCTGCCGTGATCACCTAACGATTTGAGATAAAAGGTGAAATGTCAGCCTTGCGGCAAAATCATGGCACGTGCTCGGCACTGCCACATTTTTAATCAATCACCGTCGGCAACGCCAATACATAAGAAGCGGAGCTGCTTTGCGCCGCACGCATAACCAAATAAAAACGCGCGCCCCGCAGGACGCGCGCCGAAAGCGTCAAGTCTTTGATTTTATGCCGGTATCTTGACGACTACTTCGGTCTTTTCGCCGGCTTTCGGTTCAAAACCCGACGACTTTGTCTTCGTTCCATTGACTTCGAGCGCGATGGACTTGGCTTTTTTGTCGCGGATGACACGAACCTTGATCTCTGCTCCCAGCATCTTGAGCGTCGCCGAATAGCCGTCCCAATGTCCCGGCAGTTTGGGCCGGAACGTGATCTGCTTGCCGCGCCGCTCAATGCCCAGAATGCCTTCAACAGCAGCGCGGTAGAGCCATCCGGCCGACCCCGTATACCAGGTCCAGCCGCCTCGACCGCCCTTGCCTTCGCCGGAATAGATGTCGGCGGCGACGACGTAGGGCTCGACCCGGTAGTGTTCGGCCGATGCATCGTCGAGCGCGTGGTTGACCGGGTTCAGCATCGAGAAGCAGCGATAGGCATCGTCGGTGCGGCCCATTTCGGCCAGCGCGATGACGAACCAGGTCGCCGCATGGGTGTACTGGCCGCCGTTCTCGCGCACGCCCGGCGGGTAGCTCTTGATGTAGCCGGGATCCTTTCCCGTATGCTGGAAGGCCGGAGTGAACAGCTTGACGATCTTGAGCTTATCGTCGACGAGCAGGTTCGTCGCCTGCTGCATAGCGGTGGTCGAGCGCGCCGGGTCACCCTCGCCGGAGAGCACGCTCCACGACTGGGCAATGGAGTCGATCTTGCACTCGTCCGAATTGTGCGAGCCGAGCGGCGTGCCGTCATCGTAGCTGCCGCGCCGGTACCACTGGCCATCCCAGGCGCTGCTTTCCAGCGCCCGCTTCAGCACGTCAGCGTGCTTCAGCCAGGCTTGCGCCCGCTTGGTGTCGCTTTGCCCCTTGGCGATAGCAGCAAAGTCGCCCAGCGTCTTCAGCAGGAACCAGCCCAGCCATACGCTCTCGCCCTTGCCGGCTTCGCCGACGCGGTTCATGCCGTCGTTCCAGTCGCCGCCGAGGATCAGCGGCAGGCCGGCCGGACTGCTGCGCTTGACCGCAAGGTCGAGCGCGCGCGCGCAATGATCGTAGAGCGAGGCATGAGTCTTGGATACTTCAGGGGTGAAGAAAGCGTCGTGCTCGCCCTCGCCCAGCACCTGCCCGTCGATGAAAGGCAGCTGCTCCTTGAGGATCCCCGCATCGCCGGTCACTTCGATGTAGCGGTTGGTGGCGTGCGCCAGCCAGACAACGTCGTCGGAGATCATGGTGCGCACGCCGGCGTCGGTGCGCGGCAGCCACCAATGCTGAACGTCGCCTTCGGGGAATTGCCGGCGCGCCGCGTTGAGGATCTGGTCACGCGCCAGCTTCGGATCATGCGCAAGCAGGGCCAGGGTGTCCTGCAGCTGGTCGCGGAAGCCGAAGGCCCCGCTTGCCTGATAGAAGGCCGAGCGGGCGCGGATGCGGCAGGCCAGGCTCTGATACGGCAGCCAGTGATTGACCATGGCGTCGAGCGCCTTGTCCGGCGTCTCGACCTGGATGGTGTCGAGGAAGCCGCGCCAGACGCGTTCATTGTCGGCCAGCCGCTGGTCGAAATCCTTGCCCGAATGGGTATGCACCAGCGCACTCGCCTCGGCGGGCGTGGCCGCATCGCCAAGCAGCCAGACGAGCGTGACATCTCCGCCGGCGGGAATGTCGATGTCGCTGGCGAGGGCGGCGCAGGGATCGTCGCCGGCTTCGACGCGGCCCGACAAGCCGGCGCCGCTGACGACGGCATGCGGAAAGGCGCTGGTGCCTTGCCTGCCGATGAACTCGCCGCGGTCGGCCGTCACCGAATGAACCGGACCGGTGGCGGCCAGGAAGGCCACCCGGTCGCCGAAATCGAGCCCGTAGGGGTTTTGCGCCAGAAGCGCACCAGTCGCTGAATCCCTCGACGGAATGATGGTCGCCGCCGTGCTCGAGCGATGGCTGCCGAGAACCCATTCGGCATAGGCGTAGACGCGCAGCCGCGCCGGCGCCGAGCCCGAGTTCTGGATGCGCAGCCGCGTGATCTTCACCGGATCGGTCGGATCGACCACATGCGTCAGATCCATCGACAGCGGACCGCGCTTCGACCGGAACGTCGAAAAGCCCTGGCCGTGCCATGTCTCGTAAGTCATGGAGGGATCGCGGACCACGGCGGCGAGCGGCGAGAACGCCTTGCCGCTGGCGTGGTCGTAGATATAGACGCCCTCGCCCGGCCGGTTGGTGACCGGATCGTTCGACCACGGCGTCAGCTGGTAGTCGCGGCTGTTGCGGCTCCAGGTGAAGGCGGCGCCTTCGGCCGAGACATGGAAGCCAAACGAGGCGTTGGAGACGACGTTGATCCAGGGTTGCGGCGTCGTGCGCCGGCCGGCAAGGCGGGTGACGTAGTGGCGGCCATCGCCTTCGAAACCGCCGAAGCCGTTCCATTGGCTAAGCCCGCTGCCGTCGGCACTGCTGTCGGACGCAGCATGGTAAGCGGGCGCCACCGGCACTGGCAGAGACGTCTCGCGAAGGGTTGCAGCACCTGCCGGCTGCAAGGCATCGCGGGCCTGCAAGGCTGCCCCCTCGGCGCGCTCGATCTGGTCGAAGATGGTGCCATTGCGGGTGTGCAGCACGACGCGGGCAACCGCCAGCAACGTCTTGTAGGTCGACTCATCCATCAGGTCGCGGCGGACCGCGAAGATGTGCTGGCGTGGCCCGAGTTCCTTGCCGCGCAGGCGGCTGTTTTCGCACAGCGTCTCGACCGCACGCTGCAGATCCTGCACGTAGGACGACGCCTGCTCGTTGACGACGACGAAGTCGATCATCATGCCGCGGGCGCGCATATACTCCTGGAAGCGCAGCGCCTGGGCGACGATCTCGAGGTCGGCGACGTCGCCGATCCTGACCAGAAAGATCGGGAAATCGCCGGAGATGCTGGTCGGCCACAGGCTGGACTGCTTGCCGAGCCCCGAAGCGATGGACTCGGCCGGCAGGCGCAGGAACGGATCGGGATAGATCAGATAACGCGCCAGCTTCTGGACATTGGCCGCGTCGGTCAGGCTCAGCCCAAGGTGGCGGGTCTGCACCTGGCTACGGGTCCAGGCGAGCATCGCCTGGCGGGCGAAGCTTTCGGGATGGTCGAGCCTGGCAATGGCTTCGTCCAGTTCGGCGCGGTTGGCGCCGACAGCGGTCCAGAAGGTCAATGATATCTTCTTGTTGGCCGGCACCCGAACCTGCCGGCGCAATGCCGCGACCGGATCGAGCGTGAAGCCATGATGGCCGCCAAGCTTGGCGCCGGGATCGAAGGCTGCGGCCTCGGCGATGGTGCGGCCACGGCCGATGAAGGCGCGGCGGTCGGTTTCGGCCTCGGCGTCGCGCGCCAATCCCGACGGATCGGTGACGAAATGCACCATGGTGACGTCAGGCTCGTTCTTGTCGCGCTTGCGTCTGGTGGCGAAGATGGCGCCGTTATTGGCAGCGATCTCGGTCTCGATGAACATTTTCGAGAACGCCGGATGGGCGTTGTCCGAGGCCTCGTTGCCCAGCACCAGCTCGGCGAATGAGGTCACCTCGATGTGCCGATCAGTGGCGCCGTCATTGTAGAGCGTGACGCGCCGTCCCTCGCCATTGCCTTCCGAGATGACGATGCACTCGACCTCGGAACGCAGCGATCCAACCGCTTTGACGAAGCTGGCCTTGTCGTCGGAAAACAGCGTCTGCACTCTCTCGCCGGTCGCCTGCTTTGGTTCTGCGGTCGCCGACCACCAGTCGCCGGTGCCGGCATCCCTGAGGAAGATGTAGGAGCCGAGCCGGTCCTCGGTCGGGTCCGGCTGCCAGCGGGTGACCGCGAGTTCGCCCCAGCGGCTGTAGCCGGAGCCGGTGGCGGACACCATGACCGAATAGCGGCCGTTGGACATGACATTCGTCGAGCGCAACGCCCTTGCCGGGTCGAGAATGATGCGGGAGTCCGGGCTCTCGGTCTCGGTCTCGTCCTTGGAGCGCTCGTCGGCCTCGGTCCTGACGGTGGCGGTCGGGATGTCGCGCGGCGCCCTCTCCTGCAGCAGGAGTTCGGCTGATTCAATCACCGGGTCGCTGTGAAAGCGGTCGCGCAGCCGACCTTCGAAGATGGCGTCGGCAACGGCGGCGATCGACATGCCGGAATGGTGGGCCATGTAGTTCAGCACGACGGCGTGGTCGGTGCCTTCCGGCACGCGCTGCGGCGTGAAATCGACGGCGTCATAAAAGCCGTGCCTTCCCAGCGCGCCGATCGAACGCAGCCTGACCAGATTCTGCACGGATTCGCGCGGTGTGAACTGTGCGGCGAGGATCGTGGCGTAAGGCGCGATCACCGTGTTCTGGCCAAGACCGCGCTTCAGCCCAAGTCCGGGCACGCCGAAATTGGTGTACTGGTAGGTTAGTTCGCGATCACGGGCGTTGTATGCCGCTTCCGAAACGCCCCAAGGCACGTTCTTCGAGCGGGCATACTGGATCTGGCGCTTTATGATCAGCTTGCTGGTCTGGTTGAGGATCGAGCCTTGCGGCTCCTTCATCACCAGCGGTGGCATCAGATACTCGAACATCGAGCCCGACCAGGACATCAGCGCGCCCTGGAAGCCGATCTCGACAATGGGTCGTCCGAGCCGGAACCAGTGCTCGGTCGGCAGGTCGCCCTTGGCGATGGCAAACAGGCTGGTCAGCCTCGCCTCGGACGCGAGCAGATCGTAGCAGCTTTCATCGAGCTGATGTTCCTCGACACGGTAGCCGATCGAGAGCAGTTTTCTTTCCTGCCGCATCAGGAAGGAGAAATCCATCTCGAAGGCGTAACGGCGGCAGCGTTCGCGCAGCGCCAACAGCTTGGCGCGCAAGGCTTCGACGGCGTTCTCGTCACTGTGGGAGTCATGCACATGCGCTTCGCAGGTCGCTTCCAGCCGCGCTGCCCAATCGGCGATCACGTCGCTGCGCTGCGATCCCGCTTCGGTATGGATAGCGGTGGCGAGCTTGCGGATTTCGCCGGCAAGCACGGCCAGATTGATGGTGCGGATCGAAGCCATCTCCGGCTGCGCCTTGATGGTCATCACGGCGCGCCGCATACCGTCGAGACGGTCGGCCAGCCGCTGGCGCAGCGGCCTGAGCTGACGGCGGTCGTCAGGCAATTCCTCGAGGCTCTCGTCAAGGATCGTCACCGTGTCGAGGACGCCTTCGAAATCGCCCTGCAGATGCACGGACGGGGCTTCGGCCCATTCGGCGCAGGCAGCCGCGACCGCGACCAGATGTCCGGCGAGATTGCCGCTGTCGACGGCCGAAATATACAACGGATAGAGCGGCTTCAGCGTCGTGGTGTCGTACCAGTTGAAGAGATGGCCGCGGTTGCGCGGCATGCTCTCGATGGTCGTCATCGTCGCGTCGATGCGGGTGATGGCGTCGGAGAGCGCTATCCAGCCGAAATCGCGCGCCGAGACCACAGACAGGAGATAGACGCCGATATTGGTCGGCGATGTCCGCGGCGCCACCACCGGAGCCGGGCTCTCTTGGAAATTGTCGGGCGGCAGATTGTGATGCTCGGCCGTGACGAAGGTTTCAAAATAGTGCCAGGTGCGGCGCGCCACGGTGCGCAGCGCGTGGATGTCGGCCTGCGAGATTCGCAGGCGGTCCTCGGTCTCGGCCGAGCGGCTGATCCAGCAGGCCACCGCCGGCGAGCCGATCCAGAACAACGCGAAGAAGAAGGCGACGAAGGCGCCGGTGGAATCGGCCAGCACGGGAATCGCAAGACCGACAACGCCGATGATCACGGCGCCGTACATCATGCTGTAATAGGAGCCGAGATCGTTGTCGCCGCCCTTGTGCGCCTGCGACGCCGTGCGCCATTCCAGAAGGTTCTGGCGGCTGACGAACAGGCGATAAAGCGTGCGCACGATGGCGTCGCCCATCATCCAGGCGTTGTGCGCCATCAACAGCACTTTCAGCGCCACGAGCGCCGTGCCGAAGACGGCGTCGCGCGCCAGCGCCGAGAAATGGCCGCGCGGCGTCTGGTCGCCGCTCTTGGGCAAGATGCCGTTGATCACATCGAAAGTCGGCGCCATGAACAGCGATAGGATCAAAAGCGCCTGCCACTGCGCGGCCTGCGTGAAGGGCAGCAGCGTCCAGCCGGCGATCGCCGCCATCACCCAGAAGATCGGGGTCAGCGAACGGCGCAGGTTGTCGACCATCTTCCAGCGCGACAGCGCCGGCACGCCGGAACGCGGCGAGAAGATGAAACGCAGCAGCTGCCAGTCGCCGCGCGCCCAGCGGTGATGGCGCGAGGCGTCGACCGAATAGCGGGTCGGATAGTCCTCGACCAGTTCGACGTCGGTGACGAGCGCGGCGCGCGCCAGCGCGCCTTCGAGCAGATCATGGCTGAGGACGGTGTTTTCCTCGATGCGGCCCTTCAGCGCCGCCTCGAAAGCGTCGACATGATAGAGGCCCTTGCCGGTGAAGGAGCCGTCGCTGAAGACGTCCTGGTAGAGATCGGACACGGCAAAGACGTAAGGGTCGAGACCGCTGTTGGCCGAAAAGACGCGCTGGAAGAACGAGGCGTCGTCGCCGCTGGTGAGCGAGGCCGTGATGCGCGGCTGCAAGATGGTGTACCCAGCGGTGACGACACGCTTTGCCGCGTCGAAATGCGGGCGGTTGAGCGGATGGGCGAGCTTGCCGACCAACGACGACACGGCGTCGCGTGTCGTGCGCGTGTCGGCGTCCAGCGTCATGACGTATAGGACCTTTTCCGGCAGCGGCACGTCGAGCGGCAGGAAGGTGGTGTCGCTGTCGCCGCGCAGGAGAAGGTTCAGCTCGTGCAGCTTGCCGCGCTTGCGCTCCCAGCCCATCCACGCGCCTTGCGCCTGGTTGTAGAGCCGGCGCCGATGCAGGATATAAAAACGCGGCGCGCCCTCGGAGGGGTAGCGCGCATTGAGCCTGGCGATCTCGTCGCGCGCATATTGCAGGATTTCGATGTCGGCGGCGTCGATCTCGGTCTTGGAGTCCGGCCAGTCGGACAGCAGCGCGAAATGGATTTCATCCGCCGTATTGGCGAGGTGATGCACCTCGATGTTGCGGATGTTTTCCTCGACATCATCGCGCGAGCCGATCAGCGAGGGCACCACGACCAGCGTACGCGCCGCGGCCGGAATGCCGTGCTTGTAGTCATAGCCGACCAGCCGTGTCGGCTTCAGGAACAGCGAAACGACGGTGTTGAAGAAGGCGAGCGCGCCCTCGCTGGCGGGCACCGCAAACAGTGCCAGCATCAACGTGATCGAGGGAACCGACAGGCCGAGATGGGCAAGCGCATTGCCCGAGAGCACCAGCAGCAGCACCGTCAGCAGAAAGACCGGAGCCACGATGCCCAGCCAGCCCGTGGCGGTGAAGGCTCGCTTGAAGGTCACATAGAAAGGCGGCCGGTAACCGATCGCCTTTTCCAGGTCCGGCCGGCGCGGCCCGACGAGGAAGAAACCGACGTCAGTATGCATGGCGGGATCGGCAGCTTCATCCGGCACGCCGGACGCATCGGTAACGCCGGGCACATGGCTGGCAAGCTCGATCGCCTTTTCGGCGACGCGGAATTCGGACAGGTCGGAGCGGCGCGCCAGCTGTTCGATCGATGTGCGGTACTGGTCGCGCGAAAAGAAGTCGAGCGCGGCGAAATCGGTGCGCTCGCGCAGCAGCGTATCGATGCGGCTGACACCTTCGAACCACACCGTCCAGTCAACGTCGTTGATGAGGCGCAGGCCGCGGATGATGTTGCCGGTGGTGACATTGCCGCTGGACAGCGTGCGATGCTCGGAGATGATGATTTCCTCGGCGTCGGAGCCGGTCTTCTCGAGCTCGACCTCCAGCCATTCCAGCGCCCTGCCGGCATTCTGCGAACCGTCGCGCAAGCGGTAAAGCAGCTGGGTGGCGAAGGTCGTGTCCTGGGCATGCGCGCCGTAACTCGACAGGATTTTCTGGCGGTCGGCATTGTCGTCTGTCGCCAGCACGCGGTCGGCGACTTCGTTGGCGATATGGCGCATCTGCCTGGTGCGGTCGACACGCACGGCGATACGGCGCAGGTTTTCGATCAGCACGAAGCGCAGCAGCGACGGCAGCGCCCAGAGCTCGCCGATCTTCAGCGGCTCGACCGACTGGAAACCCTCGACGATGGATTTGAACATAGTTGCCGAGACGGAGCTGTCGGAATGGGCGACATAGCTCCAGGCCAGCGCCAGCGCGCGCGGCACGGCGGCGCCATCGGACAGTTTGAGGGTCGGCAACTGCCGGTAGAAACGGCGCGGCAGGTCGCGCTTGACCTGGAAGATGGTCTCTTCGACCAGATAGTTGTTGTCGAGCAGCCATTGCGCGGCAGGCGTAATGGTTTCGCCCTTGGCCTGGGCGGCATTGGTCGAGCGGTAGACTTCGAGGATCTTCTTGGCGCTGTCGCGAATGCGAGCCTGGAACTCGAACGGCGTCAGCCCGAACAGGTCCTTGATGTCGCCCTTGGCGAGGCTCTCGCCCATCGCGCGCAGCCGCTCTTCGGGCAGGAAATTGGAGCGTATCGGCTCGTCGGTGATGACCGGGAACCTGGCGCTGGTCTTTTCGATATGGGCAGGATTTGTCTGGATATTCATTGAAAATTCCGCATGGGGGACGCGATGCGGCGTCACCGCCACGGCAATGTCCCTAAAACCGATTCAAATGCAATTGGTTGCATGATTACACTGGCCGAAAGTTTTGCTTCGCACCACGCCAGAGGCGTTATCCCTTCGACATTTCAAGGAGGGGCGTTCGACAACTCAAGGACGAGCACCCCTGCCCTCCCGTCCGGCTTGGAACGACGGAAGGATTCAGGCTTTTTCGTGATCCAGGCAATAGCTTACGCCAGATTTCTCCGGCGTGCGATCATGTTTGGCAACAGGCGTTAATCGTTGCCGGCGGCGCGGCTAGCCCAGGCTGGCGATCTGGATCACGAACACGGTCGTCCGCCCCGCCGGTTCCAGGTGCAGTTCCGCGACTTCCGGGCCGATCAGAAGCGTGTCGCGAGGTCCAAGCCGGGAAGGTGTCGGGCCGGTCACGCCGACCTCGCCGTCGAGCGGCAGGATGAGGGTCGTTGCGGTTGTCGGGCGGATATCGATTGGCGCCGACACCAGCAGGCGCTCGACCGTGTGCGTTGCCCGCCCGCGGCGGGTCATGACGTTGAGGTCGGTGATCGGACCGGAGATCAGTGTGGCCTGCGTCGCCACGTCGGCAGGGAAGGAAAGCGGGGCCGACGCCCCGGTCAGCCGCTCCGGTGGCCGGCCGGCAATATCGAGGACGATGCCCTCGCCTTCCAGCACGGCCAGCGTGCGGTCGACTCCGGCAAAGCCCGAGAACGGGCCGCCGCCCTCGACCCGCGCCATCGAGGCGCGCCAGTCGAAGTCGTCAAGCCCGGCGCCGTCAGGTGAAACGGCGATCTCGGTCGTCGTGCCGCCGCCATTCTTCCACGGCATGACGCGGTAATCGGCGGCACGAAGGACGCGCATCGTTTCAGTCAATCAGCCGAGAATGCCGGGCAGGTTGAGCTGGTGCTCTTTCGCGCACTCAATGGCGATGTCGTAGCCGGCATCGGCGTGGCGCATGACGCCGGTCGCCGGGTCGTTCCACAGCACTCGCTCCAGGCGCTTTGCGGCGTCCGCCGTGCCATCGGCGACGATAACCATGCCGGAATGTTGCGAAAAGCCCATGCCGACGCCGCCGCCGTGATGCAGCGACACCCAGGTGGCGCCGGACGCGGTGTTGAGCAGCGCGTTGAGCAGCGGCCAGTCGGAAACGGCGTCGGAGCCGTCCTTCATCGCCTCCGTCTCACGGTTTGGCGAAGCGACCGAGCCGGAATCGAGGTGATCACGACCGATGACGACCGGCGCCTTCAGCTCGCCCTTGGCGACCATCTCGTTGAAGGCAAGACCGAGCCTGTGGCGGTCGCCGAGGCCGACCCAGCAGATGCGCGCCGGCAGGCCCTGGAACGCAATGCGGTCGCGCGCCATGTCCAGCCAGTTGTGCAGATGGGTGTTGCCGGGGGTCAGTTCGCGCACCTTGGCGTCGGTCTTGTAGATGTCCTCGGGATCGCCGGAGAGCGCGGCCCAGCGGAACGGGCCGATGCCGCGGCAGAACAGCGGGCGGATATAGGCGGGCACGAAGCCCGGGAACGCAAAGGCGTTTTCAAACCCTTCGTCCTTGGCGACCTGGCGGATGTTGTTGCCGTAGTCGAGCGTCGGGACACCAGCGTTCCAGAACGCAACCATCGCCTCGACATGCTCGCGCATCGACGCACGGGCCGCCTTTTCGACTGCCTTGGGGTCGCTGACGCGCTTCTCGCGCCATTCGGCCATGGTCCAACCCTTGGGCAGGTAGCCGTTGACGGGATCGTGCGCCGAGGTCTGGTCGGTGACCATGTCGGGGCGAATGCCGCGCTTGAACATCTCCGGCACGATCTCAGCCGCATTGCCGAGCAGGCCGACCGACTTGGCCTCGCCGGCCTTGGTCCAGCGCTCGATCATGGCCATCGCTTCGTCGAGCGTCTCAGCCTTCTCGTCGACATAGCGGGTGCGCAGGCGGAAATCGATGGAGTCCGGATTGCATTCGATGGCGAGGCAGCAGGCGCCGGCCATGACGGCTGCCAGCGGCTGGGCGCCGCCCATGCCGCCGAGGCCGCCGGTCAGGATCCACTTGCCTTTGAGGTTGCCGTTGTAGTGCTGGCGGCCCGCCTCGACGAAGGTCTCGTAGGTGCCCTGCACGATGCCTTGCGTGCCGATATAGATCCATGAGCCGGCCGTCATCTGGCCGTACATCATCAGGCCCTTCTTATCGAGCTCGTTGAATTTATCCCAGGTTGCCCAGTGCGGCACGATGTTAGAGTTGGCGATGAGCACGCGCGGGGCGTTGGAGTGGGTTTTAAAAACGCCGACCGGCTTGCCGGACTGGACCAGCAGCGTCTCATCCTCGTTGAGCGTCTTCAGCGAGGCGACGATGCTGTCGAAATCGTTCCAGGTGCGCGCGGCCCGGCCGATGCCGCCATAGACGACGAGCTCGTTGGGGTTTTCGGCGACATCCGGATCGAGATTGTTCATCAGCATGCGCAGCGGCGCTTCGGTCGTCCAGTATTTGGCGTTGAGCTTGTCGCCGCGCGGCGCGCGCACTTCGCGGATGTTGTGGCGAGGATTGTTCATCACTGTCCCTTTCGAGTAAGGCGGCGCCTCAGCGCCCGGCCCAGTCAATGGCGGTTTGGAGGATTTTCGTCAGTGTGGCGCGCATCGGCGCCGCAAACGCGGCATCGTAAGGCACCGGCCAATTGTCCGGTTCGCCCTTGCCTTCGGGCTCGCGCAAATAGCCGCGATCGGCAAGTTCCATCTGCAGCGCATGGTAGCCGCCTTGCGGATTGCCGAAGTAGCGCGTGATCCAGCCGCCCTTGAAACGGCCGTTGATGACGTTGCTTTCACCGCTTTCGGCCATGATCTGGCCGACCAGCGCCTGTAGCGCCGGATCGGCGGTCTGGCCGTCATTGGTGCCAAGATTGAAGACCGGCAGCGTGCCATAGAACAGGCGCGGCAGCACCGACCGGATCGAGTGGCAATCGTAGATGACAATTTTTTCGTGCAGGCCGCGCAGCCTGACGGCCTGGGCGGCCAGCATTTCATGGTAGGGCACGAAATACGCCATGCGGCGCTGGTCTATCTCCGACGGCGTCGGTTCGGCGCCGGGCAGATACAGCGGATCGCCGTCGAAGGTCTCGGTCGGGCAAAGCGTCGTTGTCGTCTGCCCGGGATAAAGTGAGGCGCCGGAAGGATCGCGGTTGACGTCGATGACGGTGCGCGAGATCGAGGTGTGCACCACTGTCGCGCCGAGGCCGGCGGCGAAATCGTAGAGATTGTCGATCCACCAGTCGCAATCACGGCGGCCGAGCCAGGGCGAGACCAGCCGGTTGTCGAGGCCGGCGAGATCGATGCCGGTATGCGGGATCGAAACCAGGAGCGGTGCAGTGCCCTCGGTTACTGTCAGCCAGTCGGTCATGTCAGGCTCCCGAGATCGAAGGCAGTGTTATCGCGCCGGCCGCCTTGATGGCAGCGCCGCTACGCACCATGGCGATCGCCTTTTCCATGTCGGGGTGGAAATGCCGGTCGGTATCGAGATGCGGCACCTCGGCCCGGACCAGCTTGCGCACCGCTTCAAGCGCCACGCTCGATGCCAGCGGCGCATGGAAATCGCAGCCTTGCGCCCCGGCCAAGAGTTCGATGCCGATGACGGCCGTGGCATTTTCCACCATGCCGATCAGCCGGCGCGCTCCGTGTGCGGCCATCGAGACATGGTCTTCCTGGTTGGCCGAGGTCGGGATGGAATCGACACTGGCCGGATAGGCCTTCTGCTTGTTTTCTGAGACGAGCGCTGCGGCCGTCACCTGCGGGATCATGAAGCCGGAGTTCAGGCCGGGCTTCGGCGTCAAAAAGGCCGGCATGCCGGACAGCGCGGGATCAACCAGCATGGCGATGCGGCGTTCCGACAGCGAGCCGATCTCGCAGACAGCAAGCGCCATCATGTCGGCGGCGAAAGCCACCGGCTCGGCGTGGAAATTGCCGCCGGAAAGTGCTGTGTCGTCCTCGGCGAAGATCAGCGGATTGTCGGTGACGCCATTGGCCTCGGTGCCGAGCGTATCGGCGGCCTGGCGCAGCACGCTCAGCGCCGCCCCCATCACCTGCGGCTGGCAGCGCAGGCAGTATGGGTCCTGCACGCGTTCGTCGCCGACGCGATGCGATTCACGGATGGCGCTGCCGGCCATCAGATTGCGCAGCGCTGCCGCCGTCTCGATCTGGCCAGGGTGTTTTCTGAGGAGATGAATACGCGGATCGAAGGGGGCATCCGAACCCTTGGCGGCGTCGGTCGACAGCGCGCCGGCAACCAGCGCCGACTGATAGAGCACTTCGGCCTCGAACAGAGCGGCCAGCGCATAGGCGGTGGAGAACTGCGTGCCGTTGAGCAGCGCCAGGCCTTCCTTGGCCCCGAGCGTCACCGGCTCCAGACCGTGCGAGACGAAGGCGACCTTGGCCGGGAAGCGGCCATGCGGGGTAAAGCATTCGCCGACGCCGATCATGACGGCGGTCATGTGCGATAGCGGCGCGAGATCGCCCGAAGCGCCGACCGAGCCCTGCGCCGGCACCACGGGGATGACGTCGTTGGCGAGCATGGCTTCCAGCAGTTCGATGGTCTGCGGCCGCACGCCGGAGGCGCCCTGCGCCAGGCTGGCGAGCTTCAGCGCCATCATCAGCCGGACCACCGCGACCGGCATCGGCTCGCCGACACCGGCGGCGTGCGACAAAACGATGTTGCGCTGCAGGGTTTCGAGATCGGCGGCCGGGATGCGAACGCTGGCCAGTTTGCCGAAGCCGGTGTTGATGCCATAGACCGGCTCACCCTTGGCGACGATGCGGGCGACCGCCTCGGCGCTGGCTTTGATCTTTGGGCGGCAGGCGGCGTCCAGCGTCGGCACGGCGCCACGGTAGATGGCGCGCCAATCGGCCAGCGTCGCATTACCGGGCTTCAGAGTAAGTTCGGTCATTGTCCTCTCCAGATGCGGGCATGAAGCGGGTTGAAGCCCATGCGGTAGACGAGTTCGGCCGGGCGCTCGATGTTCCAGATCGCGAGGTCAGCGGATTTTCCAGCTTCCAGCGTGCCGGTCTGGCCGAGCAGCCCGAGCGCGCGGGCGGCGTCGCGGGTGACGCCCGCCAGGCATTCCTCGACGGTCAAACCAAACAGGGTCGCCGCCATGTTCATGGTCAGCAGCAGCGAGGTCAGCGGCGAGGTGCCGGGATTGTTGTCGGTGGCGACAGACATCTTGACGCCGTGCTGGCGAAACAGGCCGATCGGCGGCTTCTTGGTCTCGCGGATGAAATAGTAGGCGCCGGGCAGGATCGTCGCCACGGTGCCGGCCTTTGCCATCGCCACGGCGCCGGCCTCGTCGGTGTATTCAAGATGGTCGGCCGACAGCGCGCCATAACGCGCGGCAAGTTCGGCGCCGTGCAGGTTGGACAGTTGGTCGGCATGGAGTTTGACCGGCAGGCCGAGCGCTGCGGCCTTGTCGAAGACGCGGGCGATCTGCCCCGGCGAGAATGCGATGCCTTCACAGAAACCGTCGACGGCGTCGGCCAAGCCTTCGGCTGCGATGGCAGGCAGGATCGTGTTGGCGACGAGATCGACAAAAGCGTCTTTGTCGCCCTTGGCCTCCGGCGGCAGCGCATGCGCGCCGAGGAAGGTGGTGCGGACCGTCACCGGACGCTCTTTGTCCAGGCGCCGCGCGGCGCGCAGCGATTTCTGCTCGTTTTCGAGATCGAGCCCGTAACCTGACTTCACCTCTACCGTGGTGACGCCTTCGGCCATCAGCGCATCAAGGCGCGGCAGCGTCTGCGCAACCAGTTCGTCTTCGCTGGCCGCACGCAAGGATTTGACCGAGGAAACGATGCCGCCTCCGGCCCGCGCCACTTCTTCATAGGTGGCGCCGGCTAGCCGCATTTCGAATTCGTTGGCGCGGTTGCCGGCGTGGACGAGATGGGTGTGACAGTCGATCAGGCCGGGCGTGATCCAGCGGCCTTCGCAATCGGTGGCGGCAGCACCTTGAGCCAGCGCCGACGGCATGTCTGCTTCCGGCCCGGCATAGGCAATCAGACCGTCGCGGGCCACGATAGCGCCCTTTTCGACGATACCCAGTCCGGTTTCGCCTTCGGCCATGGTCGCCAGGCGCGCATTGCGCCAAAGGTGAAGGCCCCCTGCCCGGCTTTTATCTTGTGCCGCCATCATCTTTTCCGTTTGATTGGATGGTGATTATGTATATACATATTGAAACGGACTGCAAGTGCTATTGTTCAGGGAACGGGAGAAAAACGTGACGGCGATCTTTGCGGAACAGGCATTGCTGCCCGACGGCTGGCACGACCATGTCAGGATATCGATCGGCGATGGCCGTATCGCGACAGTCGAGACGCAGGCATCGGCGCAAGCCGGTGATGAGCGTCACGCGATCGTCGTGTCCGGCATGCCGAACCTGCACAGCCATGCCTTCCAGCGCGGCATGGCCGGCCTGGCCGAATTGCGCGGCCCCTCGGCCGACAGTTTCTGGAGCTGGCGTGACGTCATGTATCGCTTCGCGCTGTCGATGACGCCGGACCAGGTCGAAGCGGTTGCCGCGCAGCTCTATGTCGAGATGCTGGAGGCCGGGTTCTCGCGCGTCGGTGAGTTCCATTATCTGCATCACGATCGCGACGGAGAACCCTATGCTAACCTTGCCGAAATGGCCGAGCGCATTGCCGCCGCGGCCGGCGAGACCGGCATCGGCCTGACCCTGCTGCCGGTGTTTTACGCGCATTCTTCCTTCGGCGGCGCTGCTCCCAGCGATGGCCAGCGGCGATTCATCAACGATGTGAATCGCTTCGGGCGCTTGCTTGAGAAAGCCCGCGAATCCGTTCGCACATTGAATCAGGCCGTCGTCGGCGTCGCCCCGCACAGCCTGCGCGCCGCGACGCCGGAGGAACTCGGTGCAGTTGCGGCGATGGCGCCGGACGGCCCGATCCATATCCATGTCGCCGAGCAGGTGAAGGAAGTCGAGGACTGCCTTGCCTGGTCAGGCGCACGGCCGGTCGAATGGCTGCTTGCCAATGCCGGGATCGACAAGCGCTGGTGCCTGATCCACGCCACCCACATGACCGAGGCGGAAACCATCGGCATGGCAAAGAGCGGCGCCATAGCCGGCCTTTGCCCGATCACCGAGGCCAATCTCGGCGACGGCACCTTTGCCGCGCCGCTGTTCACCGACCACGGCGGCCATTTCGGTGTCGGCTCGGATTCCAATGTGCTGATCGGCCTGCCGGACGAATTGCGCCAGCTCGAATATTCGCAGCGTCTGGCGCAACGCGCCCGCAATGTGCTGGCTCCCGCCGGCGGCTCAAACGGACGCTCCTTGTTCGACGCCGCGCTCGACGGCGGCAGCGCCGCGCTGGGCGCCGGTCCATCGCGGATCACAGCCGGGTCGCCGGCCGATTTCGTCTCGCTCGACCAGAACCATCCCTCGCTTGCCGGCAAGAGCGGCGATGCCATCCTCGACGCCTGGATCTTTGCCAATGGCAGCACGGTCGACTGCGTCTGGGTGCATGGCAAAAAACAGGTCAGCGGCGGCAGGCATGCCAGGCGTGAGGCGATCGCCGAGCGCTTTCGCAAAGTGATGACGGCGCTTTCGGCATGAGCATGACAGAGGCAGCAGCGGCGGAAGGCGGCGGTTCGCTGCACCAGCGCATTCTCTCTGACATCAGCGAAAAGATCTTGTCGGGCGCCTGGGCGCCGGGCCACCGCATCCCGTTCGAGCACGAATTGACGGAGCAGTACAATTGCTCGCGCATGACGGTGAACAAGGCGCTGTCGCAGTTGGCCAAGGCCGGGCTGATCGAACGCCGTCGGCGCTCGGGCAGCTTTGTGCGCCAGCCGCAATCACAGGCCGCGGTGCTGGAACTGCATGACATCCGTATCGAGGTCGAGGCGCTGGGCCTGCCCTATCGCTACGAGCGGGTGGCGCGGCAGAAAAGGCGCAGCAGCGCCGAGGACCGCGCACTGCTGGAGCTCTCGGCAGCGGGACCGCTGCTGGCGTTGGAAGGCCTGCACTTCGCCGGCAAGCGGCCATTCGCCCACGAACAGCGGCTGATCAACCTCACTGCCGTGCCTGAAGCGGTCGAGGAGGAGTTCTCGGATATCGCGCCAGGCCCATGGCTGATCGGCCGCGTGCCGTGGAGCGAGGCCGAACACCGCATCCGCGCGGTAGGGGCGGACCGGCACATTGCCGAAGCGCTCGACATCCCAACCGGCGCGCCCTGCCTGGTGGTCGAGCGCCGCACCTGGAGCGCGGAGCACCCGGTGACGCAGGTGAGGTTCACTTATCCAGCCGAGAGCCACACGCTGGTGGCAAGGTTCCGGCCGGGGTAGCTGCGCTTACCCTCCCCCTTGTGGGGAGGGTCGCCGCGAAGCGGCGGGGTGGAGGTGCGGCACCGCCCCCCACCCGGACCTTTGGTCCGACCTCCCCCACTTAGGCCCACTTGGGGGAGGTAGAGGGTCAGCGCTTTAAATCGCCGCCGTGACAATAATCTCGACCGCATACTCCGGCCCAGCCAGCTTGGCTTCGCCGGTGGCGCGGGCGGGCGTATTGCCCTGCGGCACCCACTTGTCCCATTCCTTGTTCATCTCGGCGAAGGTGCCCATGTCGGCCAACCAGATGATCGCCTGCAGAATCTTTGTCTTGTCGGTGCCGGCCTTGGCCAGCAATTCGTCGATGGTGGCCAGGATCGACTTCGTCTGTTCGCCGACGCTGGCGCCGGGCGTCCCGACCTGGCCGGCCAAATAGACGGTGTCACCGTGAATGACGATCTGGCTCATGCGCGGGCCAACATCGATGCGACGAATGCTCATGGGGAGGTTCCTTCGTTTTGAGGGTCGCGACTGTTTAGTGTCGCTGTCGGCTTCGGGCAAGACCAACGGCGCGCATCCGATTGAGCCTGAGTTGGATTTTGCTCCGGGAATGGCTATTTGCGCAAAAGGATTTCCTTCTGCGCGGATTGCCGACCTCGTGCGAGAGTGGCAAGACTTTGCGCCAAACCAGATTGCTAGGGATGACAGCCATGGAATATCGCGAAATCAGCGTGGACTATTCGGTTTCGGGTCAGATCCAGCCCGAAGATGCCACCGCCATCAAGGAAGCCGGCTTCAAGAGCGTGATCTGCAACCGTCCGGATGACGAGCAGCCCGGTCAGCCTTCGGCCGACAGTATCAAGGCGGCAGTCGAAGCCGCGGGACTGGCCTTCCGCTACATCCCGGTGATCAGCGGGCAGATCACGGCCGAGAATGTCGAGGACCAGGCCGAGGCGCTCGACGCGCTCGAAGGCCCGGTGTTTGCTTATTGCCGCTCTGGAGCGCGCTGCACCAACCTTTACGGGCTGATCCATCAGTCGAAGGGTTAAATCGGCAGCGCGCCGGTTTCCTTCAGCGTCTCCAGTACGATCGCCGTCTTCACATGCTGCACGGATTCATGCGGCAGCAGCACGCCGTTGACGAATTCCGACAGCGACTTGAGGTCCGGCGTCACCACCTTCAGGATGTAGTCCATCTCGCCGGTCAGGGCATGCGCTTCCTGTACCTCCGGCAGCCGCGCCAAAAGTTCGCCGAAGCGCCTGGCATTGTCGCGATTGTGGGTCGCCAATGTCACCGAGATGACGTTGACCAGCGAGAAGCCGAGCTTGTCGCGGTCGAGCACCGCGCGATAGCCCTTGATGTAACCGTCTTCCTCCAGCCGCTGGCGGCGGCGCGAGCATTGCGACGCCGACAGGTTCACCCGTTCCGACAGATCGTTGTTGGTGAGCCGCGCATCGCCCTGCAAAAGAGCCATTATCTTGCGGTCGAATTGATCGATACGCGCATCATCCATGGATTTCTCTCCAATCATGCATGAATTACGCGCAAGATGATCATTTCAAGCGTTTGAATGCAAGCACCGTGCGGCCACTCCGCGCTATGATTGGTTATCTCGTGGTCCGATGTGGCCACCATCCGTTTGGAGGAATGCCATGGGTCCCTTCCCGCACGATGCCCCACCTGCAAAGATCAGCAAGGAAAACCCCGCCGGCACCGACGGATTCGAGTTTGTCGAGTTCGCGCATTCGGAGCCGCAGAAGCTTGCCGAATTGTTCACCCGTATGGGTTACATCGCGGTCGCAAAGCACCGCACGAAAGAGATCACCGTCTGGCGCCAGGGCGACATCAACTATGTCGTCAATGCCGAACCGGGCTCGCATGCGATGAAGTTCGCCGACAAGCACGGTCCCTGTGCCGCCTCGATGGCCTGGCGCGTGGTCGATGCAAAGCATGCGTTCGACCATGCGGTGTCGAAAGGCGCCACGCGCTATGAAGGCGACGACAAGGCGCTCGATGTGCCGGCCATTGTCGGCATCGGCGGCTCGCTGCTCTATTTCATCGACGCCTACGGCAAGAAGGGCTCGGCCTATGACGCCGAGTTCGAGTGGCTGGGCGCGCGCGACCCGCGGCCGCAAGGCGTCGGCTTCTATTTCCTCGACCACCTCACCCACAATGTCTATCGCGGCCAGATGGACAAATGGTGGGACTTTTATCGCGAGTTGTTCGGTTTCAAGCAGATCCATTTCTTCGACATTGACGGCAAGATCACCGGCCTGGTCAGCCGGGCCATCACCTCGCCCTGCGGCAAGATCCGCATTCCGCTGAACGAGTCCAAGGACGAGACCAGCCAGATCGCCGAGTATCTGAAGAAATACAATGGCGAAGGCATCCAGCACATCGCTGTCGGCACCGACGAGATCTACGCCGCCACGGACAAACTGGCAGCCAACGGGCTGAAATTCATGCCTGGCCCGCCGGAGACCTATTACGACATGTCGTATGACCGCGTGAACGGCCATGACGAGCCGATCGAGCGGATGAAGAAGCACGGCATCCTGATCGACGGCGAAGGCGTGGTCGATGGCGGCACGACCAAGATCCTGCTGCAGATTTTCTCCAAAACCGTGATCGGGCCGATCTTCTTCGAATTCATCCAGAGGAAGGGCGACGAAGGCTTTGGCGAAGGCAATTTCCGGGCGCTGTTCGAATCGATTGAGCAGGACCAGATCAAGCGCGGCGTGATCAAGGTGGACGGCAAGGCGGCCTGAGATCACATACTGGTTTGCGGCTCTATCGGCTTATCTAAGCTCAGATCACAAGAGGTCGAGCCGTGAACGTCTCCATAACCGAAGCCAGAGCCAAACTGTCGGAGCTCGTGAGCCGAGCGAAAGCCGGTGAGGAGATAGTAATCACCCGGCGCGGCAGGGTCGTAGCGCGTCTCTTGCCGCCGTCCGGCAAGGACAGACCTATCGGCGTCACCGCTACTCTGAATGAGCCGAGTCGCTTGACGATTAATTAGAGTCCCAGCCGCTCGATCTCTGCACTTCTCAATTTCAAATCATAGTCGAGCAGAAACTCGTCGAGCTGCGGCGGCGCGACCGACGTACCCGACAGCATCGCGTGCACCTGGCCGCGATGATGGATGTCGTGCAGGAAGAGGTGGGCGAGGATGTCGCCGATCTTTTCGGGGATCATGCCGTCCTGACGCCGGTCGGTGATGACCTGGAGATCAAGATCGTCTGCCGAAAGGCTGTTGCAAAAGGCGATCAGGCGCCGGTCGGCCGCAGTCTGGGCGGCAAACAGCGCCTGCGGTTCATCGAACGGCACGTAATCGTCATGGGCGGCAGCACCCACGCCGCCCTCTTCCAGAAAATCGAGATAGAGATGATCCACTGCAAGGATGTGGTTCAGCGTCGCCTTGATCGACGGGAAGAAGCTGGTGCGTTCGGCTTCGAATTCGCCGGGCTTGAGCTGCAGCACGGCGCGGTAAAGCCGATCGTTCGACCAGAGATTGTTGCCGGCCATGCGGCGCAGATGGTCGAGCAGGGTCATGAGTTCATTCGCCTGACCAGGCCAATGCCTGCCGCCATGACCGCGAAACCGGCGACAACGATCAGCAAAAGCCGGTTCATGCGCCGGCGCATGGCCTGCGTTTCCACATCGCGCGCCACATTGGTGTTGGTGATGGTGTGGAACATCATCGCCTTGCGCGGGTAGCCGCTGCGGTTGGTCAGATCGGGCGAGCGCGCCTCGATGCTATAGCTCAGCCGGATCGCCAGGATGAACACCACCAGAATCCCAAGCGCCCATACGCCGGCCAACAGATAGAACGCCTCGCCCGTCATTGCATTGCCCCCCGTTATGCCTGGTACTTCTCGACCTTCTGCTCGATGGCGCCGAAGATCGAGTGGCCCGTCCTATCCTTCATCTCGATGCGTACCGTGTCACCTAAGCGCAGGAACGGCGTCTTCGGTTCGCCCGACTCGATGGTCTCGATCATGCGCAGTTCGGCGATGCAGGAATAGCCGGCGCCGCCCGCCGATATCGGCTTGCCCGGCCCGCCATCCAGCTTGTTGGAGACGGTGCCGGAGCCGATGATGGTGCCGGCAACCAGCGGCCGCGTCCTGGCGGCGTGGGCAATCAGCGCCGCGAAATCGAAGGTCATGTCGACGCCGGCATTGGCGCGGCCGAACGGCTTGCCGTTGAGGTCGGCGAGCAGCGGCAGGCTGACCTTGCCGCCATCCCAGGCGTCGCCGAGTTCGTCCGGCGTCACCGCGACCGGCGAGAAGGCCGAGGAGGGCTTTGACTGGAAGAAGCCGAACCCTTTGGCAAGTTCAGGCCCGGTCAGCGTACGCAGCGTCACGTCATTGACCAGCATCACCAGCCGGATCGCGGCGCGCGCCGCCTCGAGGCTGGCGCCCATCGGCACATCATCGACGATGACGGCGACTTCCGCCTCCATGTCGATGCCGTAGGCTTCGTCTGCCATGCGGATCGGATCGCGCGGCGCGATGAAGGAATCGGAACCACCCTGGTAGATCAGCGGATCGGTCCAGAAGCTAGCGGGCATTTCGGCGCCACGGGCTTTGCGGACCAGTTCGACATGGTTCACATAGGCCGACCCGTCAGCCCATTGATAGGCGCGCGGCAGCGGCGAATGGGCGTCATGCTCGTGGAAGCGGGCCGACGGCACGGCATTGTTCTCCAGCGATTCGGCGATGGTCGCCAGATGCGGCGAAATCCGTTGCCAGTCGTCGAGCGCCGCCTGCAACGTGCGCGCCAGGAATGAGGCGTCGGTGAAGCGCGTCAGGTCGCGCGAGACGACGACGAGCTTTCCGTCGCGCGTCCCGTCCTTCAATGTGGCAAGCTTCATGCGTCCTCCCAGTGGTTATTCGTAGTATTGCGGTTATTCGTAATATTTGCCGGCATAGAGAATTCTGGCTGCCGCTTTCCAGGGATTTTCATCCGCCAGGAATGCCGGCCCATTGTCTTGGACGCAGGCAACCGCCCGTTCGAGAAAAGTGGCTATCGAATTGTTTTCCCAGCCATTCCAGCTGCTGTAAGGCCCTGCTGACCGCAACGCCTCCTTGCGGTCGGCGTCTTCACGATCCTTTCGCAGCGCATCGACAAAGCGGACAAAGGACGGCAAGTCCTGCACGCTGTCGAGGGCCAAGGAGAGCAGATCCGAAGACGTCGCCGCGGATTTATCCATCTCGTCCCAAAGCTTGTCGTCGGCCATCGTCACTCCCGAAACCCCACAACAAGGCCGTCGCGGGCAATCGTCAAGTCACCGGACCACGATTTCCTGACAGCAGCCACCCAATCGGCCTCGCCGATCCCGGGGTCGTCGGCCGGAATGAGGTGATTGAGCACCAACGTTTTCACGCCGGCATCGCTGGCAATCCGGCCGGCTTCCTCGGCAAAGCTGTGGCTGGCGAGCAGATGCTCTCTCAGCCGTGCGCCGTTGCCGGTCCGGGCAACGAGCATCTCAATGCCCTCTTCCAGCATGGCTTCGTGGACGAGGATGTCAGCATTTTTGGCGAAGCCGGCGAGCGGCGGGAAGAAGGCGGTATCCGCCGAGAATACAATGCTTTTGCCGGCATGATCGAAACGCAGTGCGAAACAGTCGGTCACCGGCGGATGGTCGACGCGCAGCGCCGTTACCTTGAGACCGTCCTCCTCAACAACCAGATCCTCGCCGAATTCGACGATCGAAATCAGCTCGCGGATATCCGGTCGGCCCTCGTCTACGACGCGGATCTTGATGTCGAACTCCATCGCCTCACAGAAGTGCCGCCAGTACTGGGCGGTGCCAAGCGGGCCGAACACGCTGACGGGCGTCGCCAGACCGGCCGTCCAGGCGGTGTGCAGCAGCGGCCCCAGTTCCAGCACATGGTCGGAATGCAGATGGGTGACGAAGATGAGGTCGAGCGTCTTGAGACTGATGCCGGCATCGACCAGGCCGCGCGTGACGCCAAGTCCGCAATCGACGACCATGCTTCGCCCGCCGAGTTCCAGCAGCGACGAACTCGGCCACGGCCCGCCCGGCCGCAATGCCGGGCCGCCCTTGGAGCCGAGAAGCACCAGGCGGTCGCTCATCGGGCAGGCCTCAAGACCAATCGCCCTCCGGCGTGCCGTTGAAACGCTTCTTCAGGTCGGACCAGCAGTCGATGTAATTGTCCTGCCGTGTCTCCAGTTCGGCGCCGTAGCGGGTCAGCATTTGTGGGAATCGGGTCTCGAACATGAACGCCATCGTGTTGTCGAGCTTGACCGGTTTCAGCTCGGAGCGCGAGGCCTTTTCGAAGCCAGGCGCGTCGGGGCCGTGGGCCAGCATCAGATTGTGCAGGCTGATGCCGCCGGGCACGAAGCCTTCCTCCTTGGCGTCGTACTGGCCATGGATCAGGCCCATGAACTCGCTCATGATGTTGCGGTGGTACCAGGGCGGTCGGAACGTATTTTCCGCTACCAGCCAGCGCGGCGGGAAGATGACGAAGTCGATGTTGGCGGTGCCTTCCTCGCCGCTCGGCGCGGTGAGCACAGTGAAGATCGACGGATCGGGATGGTCGAACAGAATGGCGCCGACCGGCGAAAACGTCGCCAGATCATATTTGTAGGGCGCATAGTTGCCGTGCCACGCCACCACGTCGAGCGGGGAATGGCCGATCTCGGTGACATGGAAATTGCCACACCATTTCACCGTCAGCCGGCACGGCGTCTCCTTCTCCTCGAACCAGGCGCAGGGCGTCTTGAAGTCGCGCGGATTGGCCAGGCAATTGGCGCCGATCGGGCCGCGGTCAGGCATAGTCAGCTTGGCGCCGTAATTCTCGCAGACATAGCCGCGCACTTCGGCATCGGCGAGTTCGACCTTGAACACCAGCCCGCGCGGCAGCACGGCGATCTCGCCGGGCCTGAGTTCGATGACGCCCATCTCGGTAACGAAGCGCAAGGCGCCGACCTGCGGCACAATAAGCAACTCGCCGTCGGCATTGAAGAAATGATCGTCGACCATCGAACGGTTAGCGACATAGACATGCGCCGCCATGCCGGTCTGCCCGAGCACGTCGCCAGCCGTGGTGATCGTACGCATGCCGGCGATGAAATCGGTCGGCTCCTTCGGCATCGGCACCGGGTTCCAGCGATACTGGCCGAGCGCCAGCTCGTGGTCGCCGACATTGGGCGCTGTCTTCCATAGGGGATAGCTCACCGCCTTGAAGCGGCCGGTATGCTTTACGCTCGGCCGGATGCGATAAAGCCAGGAACGCTCATTGGTGCCGCGCGGTGCGGTGAAGGGCGAGCCGGAAAGCTGTTCGGCATAAAGGCCGTAAGCTGGCCGCTGCGGTGAGTTTCGTCCCTGCGGCAGCGAGCCGGGCAAGGTTTCGGTCTCGAAATCGTTGCCGAAGCCCGGCATGTAGGAAAAGGCCATCCGATCCTCCCTGATCCCGGTCTTGAGCCGCCTGGAACGCGGCTTGCCGGCACTGTTGACCAAACTGGTTTCATTTGTAACCATCGAAAATGTAACTATCAACCGCGAACGCCGCACAAGGTGCGCAGATGGAAATCCTCGAACTCGAAAGCTTCCTGCCCTATCGGCTCTACCGGCTTGCCGACGCCGTCAGCCGAGAATTCTCGAAGATCTACCGCGACCGCCACGGCCTGACGCGGCCGGAATGGCGCACGCTTTCAGGACTGGGCCAGCGCGGCACGATGACGGCGACGGCGCTCGGCGAGCAGTCGGCAATGCACAAGACCAAGGTTTCGCGGGCGGTGGCCGAGCTCGAGCGAAGGCGTTGGCTGGTGCGGACGGCGGACGAGAACGACCGGCGTGTGGAGCATCTGGCGCTGACCAAAGCTGGGCTCGCCGCCTATCGCGAGATGGTGCCGCTGGCGAAGGCCTTTGAACGGGAGCTGCTGGAGAGGCTGAGTGCAGAAGAGCGGGCGGCTATTGTGAGCGGCGTGGCGGCGCTGGAAGAGGCTTTATCCGCCTCGTAGCGATCCTGCACACCCCCCTCTGTCCTGCCGGACATCTCCCCCGCAAGGGGGGAGATTGGCAGCTTCGAGATTACGCCTCTCTGCAGCATTGGTGATTGGCGAAAGCAGGGGTGACACCCGACCTCCCTCCTTGCGGGGGATGGCCGGCAGGCCAGAGGGGGGTGCTGTCCCGCCAGCATTTCTGGACTGGCTAATCCGCAGACGCGCCCTACCAATCCATTACCACCTTCCCCGAACTGCCGCTTCGCATCGCGTCGAACCCCGTCTGAAAATCATCAATGCCAATGCGGTGCGTGATCAGGCCGCTGACATCCAGCGGACCCTGCACCAGCGCGATCATCTTGTACCAGGTCTCGAACATTTCGCGGCCGTAAATGCCCTTGAGATGCAGCATCTTGAAGATGACCTTGTTCCAGTCGATCTCGAAGCCGGTCGGCGCGATGCCCAGAATGGCGATCTTGCCGCCATTGTTCATGGTGTCGATCATGTCGCGGAAGGCGGGGGCTGCGCCCGACATTTCGAGGCCGACGTCAAATCCCTCGGTCATCCCCAGCGCGGGCATTACATCGCGCAGCTTTTCCTTCGAGGCATCGACGACATGCTGGACGCCGAGTTTTTTGGCCAGCGCCAGCCTGACCGGGTTGATGTCGGTGATGACGACCTTGCGCGCGCCGACACATTGCGCCACCAGCGCGCCCATGATGCCGATCGGCCCGGCGCCGGTAACCAGCACATCCTCGCCGACCAGGTCGAAGGACAGGGCGGTGTGGACGGCGTTGCCCAACGGATCGAAGATCGCGGCGATCTCGTCGGGCACATCGTCAGGGATCGGCACGACATTGTGCTGCGGGATCGCCAGATATTCGCCAAAAGCGCCGGGGCGGTTGACGCCGACGCCGAGCGTGTTGCGACAGAGATGCCCTCTGCCCGCCCGGCAGTTGCGGCAGTGGCCGCAGACGATGTGACCCTCGCCGGAGACGCGCTGGCCGACCTTGTATTCGGTGACCGCGGCACCGAAATCGGCGACCGTGCCGACGAATTCATGGCCGGTCACCATCGGCACCGGCACAGTTTTCTGCGCCCACTGGTCCCAATTGTAGATGTGCACGTCGGTGCCGCAGATCGCCGTCTTCTTGACCTTGATCAGCACATCGTTGGGGCCGATCTCCGGCACCGGCACCTCTTCCATCCAGATGCCCGGTTCGGCCTTGGCCTTCACCAGCGCCTTCATCATGTTCGACATTCTTTTGTCCCTTGAATCCCTTGATCCGGAGCAGCTTTTGGCGTCTCAGGAGATGACGCCCAGTTCCTTGCCGACTGCCGCGAATGACGCCACGGCGCGGTCGATGTCGGCGCTGGAATGCGCCGCCGACATCTGCGTGCGGATGCGCGCCTGGCCCTTTGGCACCACCGGGAAGGAAAAGCCGATGACATAGATGCCGCGCTTCAGCATCCGCGCCGCCATCTCCTGCGCCAAAGTTGCGTCGCCCAGCATCACCGGAATGATCGGATGGTCGGCCC